>NZ_CP134613.1:0-125861 GCF_031844725.1 Streptomyces sp. ITFR-6
CGCTGCGCGATGGGAAGTGAACCGGGCTGCTTCGCAGCCCGGCCGAAGTGATGGAAAGCCGCTTCGCGGCTTTCTGATTTCCGCTTCGCTCCAATCCACGGGCCTCCGCTTCGCTCCAGCCCGAACAGCGGGGCGGGTCCGCTTCGCTCCCCCACCCGGTTCCGGCTCCGCCGGAACGGCTGGCTACAGGGTGACGGTGCATCACCGCTGGTCTGTGTAGCATCCCGAGAACACATCTACCCCCGAGCCATGACACCCCATCACCCTGGACCGAGTGCCTACCCCGGACCTGAGGGTGCGGATTCCGCTTCGCTCCACCCGCACCAGACAGACCATCACCCCTGCTCGGGGCGACTCCATCGCCAGGACGAGATCGCCTGAAACTCCCTCTGGTGAACACCGACCCGCTACGATGATACCCGTGCATCAACCTCACATGCGTCACATCATGCATCATCGATGTGCTGTGTAGTATCCCGAACAGATTGCCACTGCCTTTGATGGCCGACCGTTCATTCCTGGATTCTCGGAGATCCGATATGGCGAGTGCAGAGAGATTCACGCTCCGACCTCACCAGATCGAAGCTGTGGATGCTGTCGTGCGCGGGCTTGATATCCCGCCGGGGAAGAAGATCCCACCCGCCGGGCTGCGGGCCACTGTGGTGGCGGCGTGCGGCACGGGCAAGACGTTCATCGCCGCGCACTCCGCGCTCCGCCTGGCCCGCAACGGACGGGTCCTGGTCCTCCTGCCGACCCTGGATCTGCTGACGCAGACCGTGCGGGAATGGCGGGCGGGCGGCCACCACGGCCCGGCAGTCACCGTCTGCTCGCTGGAAGACGACCCGCATCTGTGGGACCTCAAGGTTCGCTCCACCACCAGTGCCCCGCAGCTGGCGCTGTGGCACGGGCGAGGGCCGGTGACCGTCTACGCCACCTACGCCTCCCTGCCCGTCCTGGCAGAAGCCCACGAGGGGACCTACGGGCTGCCCATGGACGTCTTCGACCTCGTGGTCGTCGACGAAGCCCACAGAACAAGTGGATCGGCAGGAAAGGCGTGGGCCGCCGTCCACGACCAGGACGTCATCCCCGCGATGCGCCGGCTCTATATGACCGCTACGCCCAGGATCTGGAAGGAGCGGCCGCCGCGGCTCTCCTGGGCGGAGCGGCAGGACAGGGCAGGGGTGCTGCGGGACCGGTTGCCGCAGGAGCTGGCCTGCTCGATGGATGATCCCAAGGTGTTCGGCCCGGTCGTCTACGAGTTGTCGCTCGCATCGGCCGTGTCCCGGGGCCTCCTGGCGCGGTATCAGGTCGTGGTCGTGGAGCTCACCGACCCGGTCGTCACCCCGGCCCGGCTGTCCGGGCCGCAGAAGCGGGACGAGGACGTCCGCGGCGAGCGTATGGGCGCGCTGCAGGCCGCGCTGCTGGAGACGATGGCTGAGCACGGGCTGCAGACCACCATCACCTTTCACCACCGCACGGCCGAGGCGGCTGCGTTCGCGGAAGGGCTGGGCCGGGTCGCGAGGCGGCTCCACGCGGCGGACTCGGAGCGGTATCCGGAGCGGGTGTGGGCCAACTGGCTGTGCGGGGACCATGAGGCCGACCACCGGCGCCAGGTCCTCGCCGACTTCGGCCGGCGCGCGGGGCATGCGGTGCTGTCCAACTGCCGCGTCCTGGGCGAAGGCGTCGACATCCGGGCCGTCGATTCCGTCGCTCTCCTCGACCCGAAGGGGTCGGCCGTCGACATCGTCCAGGCGATCGGACGGGCGCTGCGGCAAAAGCCCGGAGAGGGGAAGATGGCGACGCTGATTGTGCCTGTCTTTCTCGCGCCGCGTGAAAAGCCGGAAGACATGCTCACTTCCAATTCGTATAGGCCCTTGGTGAAGGTTTTGGAGGGGCTTCGGGCGCACGATGAGCGCGCTATCGAGCTGCTTGCCATTCCGCAGGAACAGCAGAAGGCGGTCGTTGATCCGTCGCCTCCGATCGGCCCCCCGCCGGAGGAAGGGCAGGAGGACACGCGGCCGCTGCTGCGGTTCGCGGCACCCCGAGATCCGGTGATGATCGCGAAGTGGGTGCGGTTCAACGTCATCAGCACCGAGCGCCAGGACTGGCAGCGCGGCTACGACGCCGCCCGCCGCTACTTCGAGCGCGAGGGCGACCTGGACGTGCCCTACGAGCACACCGAGGGCGCCTACCCCCTCGGCAGGTGGCTGTCCGACCAGCGCCGCTCCTACCGGGCCGGGACCATGAACGGCGAGCGCGCCGACGAGCTCGAAGAGCTCGGGATCGTATGGGACACCGCCGACGCCGCCTTCGAGGAGAACCTCGCCGCCGCGCGTGCGTACTACGCGGAGGCCGGAACCCTGGCCGCGCCCCGGCACGCCACCGCCCTCGACCGACCCATCGGCCAATGGCTCACCAACCTCCGCCGGCCTCGGCGGCCTCGGCAAGGACACCGACCGGGCACAGCGGCGGGCGGAGCAGCTCGCCGCGATCGACCCGGACTGGAACCCGCGACTGCTCGGATGGACCGTGGACTGGCAACGCTGCTACACCGGCCTGCACGCCCTCCTAGGGGCCGGGAACACGCTGGAGGACATCCAGCCCGGAGTCACCTACCGCGGCGACGACATCGGCCGCTGGGTCCTCCGGCAGACGCGGGACCGGACACAGCTCAACGCGGAACAGCGGCGGCGACTGGAGGAGCTGGGAGTACGGCCACGGGCGGCTGCAAAGGCCCGTAAGAGTGCAGCGCGGAGTGCGACGAAGGCTGGGGCCGGGAAGGACTCCGAAGCCTTCCAACGAGGCGTACAAGCCCTACGGCAGTACATCGCGCGGGAAAGGAAGACCACCGTCGGAAGACAGCACGCCGAAGAACTGCCCGACGGAACGACCGTGCGCCTGGGTGTGTTCCTCAGCAACCACAAAAACAGGCGCGACAAGCTGAGCGAGGACCAGCTCACCACCCTCGCCAGCCTAGTGTCCTGAGTCGTTAATTCGTGTGCAGTATGCGGCGAGTGTGTCGAGGATGTCGTCGGCGGTCTTCGTCCAGACGAACGGCTTGGGGTTCTTGTTCCACTCGTTGATCCAGCGGCGGATGTCGCGTTCGAGTTCGATGACGCTGCGGTGGGCCGAGCGGCGGAGTTTGCGGGAGGTCAGCTCGGCGAACCAGCGCTCGACGAGGTTGAGCCAGGACGCCGAGGTGGGGGTGAAGTGCAGGTGGAAGCGGGGGTGCCGCAGCAGCCACTTCTTGACCGGTTCGGTCTTGTGGGTGGCGTAGTTGTCCAGGACCAGGTGAAGTTCGAGGTCCTTGGGGACGGCGGCGTCGATGACCTTCAGGAAGCGGAGGAACTCCTGGTGGCGGTGGCGGCGGTAGTGCTGGGCTATGACTGATCCGGAGGCGATGTCGAGGGCGGCGAACAGGCTGGTCGTGCCGTGCCGGACGTAGTCGTGCGTCATCTTCGCCGGCTGTAGTCGGTGCCATCGGCAGGACGGGCTGGGTTCGGTCCAGGGCCTGGATCTGCGACTTCTCGTCCACTGCCAGGACCAGCGCGTTCTCCGGCGGCGACAGGTAAATGCCCACCACGTCACGGACCTTGGTCACGAACTGCGGATCGGTCGACAGCTTCCACGTCTCCACGATGTGGGGCTTGAGGCCGAACGCCCGCCAGATCCGCGAGACGGCCGACTGCGACATGCCCTGGGCCTGGGCCATCGAACGTGTCGACCAGTGCGAATCGCCTGTTGGTGGGCTCTGGCCCAGCGTCCTGGCGACCAAGGCTTCGACCTGCTCATCCGTGATCTTCCGCGGTGCACCCGAACGCGGCCGGTCCACCAGACCCTCCAGCCGGTCCGCGGCGAACCGGGACCGCCACTTGCGCACCGTCTCCCGCGAGACACCCAGGTCGTCCGCGACCCGCGCGTTCGACCGGCCCTCTGCACACGCCAGCACAATCCTCGACCGCAGCACCAGTGCCTGCGACGCCGTCTGCTTGCGTAACCAGCCCCGCAGCACGCTGCGTTCGTGATCGGATAGCTCCAGCGACAACGGCTTCGGACCAGGCATCGCCACACTCTACAACCGCACGCGAACTAACGACTCAGGACACTAGGGCTGGAGTGGGCGTGATTCCTGTTCCAGCTCTGGAGAGCGTATGGAACACCAAGCCCGTTTCGCTCCCTACGATCCGCATCATGAACGAGATCCCCGCTTACCTGTCGGTCAAGGTCAACTGCGGCAACAGCGACTACGACAACGGGAGTGTTCAATGAACGGCGTCTCCTTGATCATCGGATCCGCCGTTCATTGAACACTCCCAATTCAGAATTGCGCGACCCGAAATGTTTCAGCCACGGCAAGGACGCTCCGATATGGGGCCGCTTTAATTCGACGTGCAGAGGCGCCGGAGCCGATCGGCCGCCAGGCCGGGCGGCGGAACCGCCCACCGGCATCAGCCACGCTTCCTTGGTTTTGATCGTCACGGTCGGCACCACCCGAGACTCAGAGCCGCTGCTGCCGCCTACGGTCCGCGCCGGTCCCGCAGAGCCGCACGCGAAGCCGCCTCAGCCCCCACCGGTCACCCGCGAGGGGCTGCGCGACACGCCCGGCCCGCCCTCCGCTGCCTGCCTGTTGCCGATGCGTCGGCGGGTACGGATCGGGGTGGGTTGGCGTACTACAAACACCTAAGAGTACGGGATGTGGCGTTCTGCCGGTCTTGTCATCGCTCGATGGTGTGACGTTGGGGCATCGTCGCCGGTCAGGCGTTCGAGGTTCGCTTGGGTTGTGGCATGAGCATGCGCAAGCCGTACCCGAGCGATCTCACCGACGAGCAGTGGGAGCTCGTTGACCCCGTGATCACGGCGTGGAAGGCCCGGCATCCGTCGGTCAGCGGGCACCAGGGCAAGTACGCGATGCGGGAGATCGTGAACGCGATTCTCTACCAGAACCGCACGGGCTGTCAGTGGGAGTTCCTGCCCCACGACATGCCCCCGCCCGGAGCGGTGAAGTACTACTTCTACCTCTGGCGCGACGAGGGCACCGACCAGGACATTCACGACCTGCTGCGCTGGCAGCTGCGGGAGAAGCGGAAGCGGTTAGCCGACCCGAGCCTGGTGGTCCTGGACACGCAGAGCATCCACGCCTCCGTCGGCGTCCCCGCCACGACGACCGGCAAGGATGCCGCGAAACGTGTGCCGGGCCGGAAGAGATGCCTGGCCGTGGACGTCTTGGGCCTGGTCATCGACTGCGTCGTCCTGCCCGCCTCCGAGCACGAGAACACCGCCGGCATCGCCCTGCTGGACGGCGTCGCCGAGCAGTGCGACACGGTGACCAAGGCTCTGGTCGACCAGGGCTTCAAGAAGAGCGTCGTCGAGCGCGGCAAGAACCACGGCATCGACGTCGAGATCGTCGAACGCAACCCGGACCAGAGCGGGTTCGTCCCGCAAGCCAAGCGGTGGATCGTGGAGCAGACGAACGGGATCCTGATGTTCTACCGCCGTCTCGTCCGCGACTACGAACACGCTCCCGCCTCCTCCCGCTCCCGCGTGCTGTGGGCGATGGCCTCCGTCATGAGCCGCCGCCTCACCGGAGCCACCCTCGCCTCCTGGAGGACCGCATGAGCGAGAACCCACAGGTCAAACCCATCCTGGAACACATCGAGACCCGCGAGCGCGAACTGGCCGACCAAGCCGAGCAGTTCCGGGCCCGCATCGAGGACCTCACCCGGCAGCTCGGCGAGATCGACGCGGAGAGCGAGAACCTGCGGATCACCCGCAAGACCCTCCTCGCTCTCCCCGCACTCTCATCCGGCACCGAGCCGGACCGCCCCGACATCCCGGACCACCCCGCCTACCAGCAGATCCTCACCGCCCTGGCCGACGCGGGCCGGCCGATGCGCGCCCGCGACCTCTGCCAGGCCCTCGACCTGCCGATTCTCCCGAAGAACACCGAAGGCATCCGCTCCAAGATGAAACGCCTGGTCAGCCGGGGCATCCTCGTCGAACCCGAACCCGGCCTGTTCGTCCGACCCGGCGCATGAAGGCCGCCCCTCGCCCGCGACCAGCACCCCTTGCCCAATCTCAACTACGAAACGGACAAGAACCAACGTTCCGCACTCTGAGAGCGACGTCGATGGTCTGGGGGTCGTACTTCTTGCGCAGCCGGTCTTCGCTGAGGTTCAGCTTGGCTGCGAGGGGGCCGAGTGGTTTGCCCTCGGACCTCTGGCGGACGACGAGTGCGGCGACGGCTTCCTGCATGAGCGTGTCGAGGTTGTTGACGAAGGAGAGTAGTTCGGTGGCCGGTGCAGCGGTGTCGGAGGTGCGGTTGATGAATGCGTCAGCGACCACGATGACGTCTTCAGCGATGTCGCGGAGCCCTTCCGTGCAGCGGGTGGCCCGGTTGGCGTCGATGGCGGGGCCGTTCCGGGCGGGCCGATCGGAGCCGGAGTGCGAACGGATGGACACGGGAGTCCTCTTTCGGGGGTGCTGGGGCGGGTATCTGTGCCCGCCCGCCCGGTTGGCGCGGTGATGGATCTGAGGCTCGTCGTGGGGCGGGAGCAGTACTCCCGCCCCACGACGTCGTCAGGTCAGCGCAGGCGGACCCGGCGGCGGACCAGCAGTGATCCGTGAGAGGCCGTCAGGAAAAGCGCCAGGAAAGGCAGCACCCCGGAGGCGAGAAAGCCCGGGATCGCGAGCATGGGAAGAGAAATCAGGACGACGAGCAGACTTCCGCGCACCGTGACAGCCATGACATCCCACTGTGACGTTTGAACCAGGCGCAGAGCAGGGATGATACGTTCACGGCTCAGATTCCGCGCAATCGTAGAAGCGTGTGCCGGAAGATGAGTTTGGCGTCGGTGGAGAGACACAAGGATTCCTTTTCCTTCGGTTTCGAGCTGATGTTGAAGAGCGACAAGAGACCCCGGTGAGGCGACCAACCAGCAGCCGGGGTCTTTGCCTGCCCGGCCAAGACCGGGTATCGGAATGTACTACCTTCCGCACGCGCTTGGTGCCGGAAAGTAGCGTCGTGGGTATGGGTGCCCACCCCCTCTACAGTGATCAGATAGCGGAATTCCGTTGCGAAATGGGTCACCAACCGATCGGATTCGGTCAGCGGAATCGGGCAACAGCGGCGAAGACATTGAATTCACCGATCCCGAAGTACACCCGCGTGAAGCACCGCCACCCCTGCGCTCCCCCTGCGATCCCCCTCAAGCGACCTGCGGGGTCCGCGAACTTGTCAACGAATCCACCGCAGCCGTACACCCCCGGTACCTCGAACGGGTGACGGGCACGGCCTCAACACCGGTCTGCGGATCGGGCCGAGTGACGAGCTGGCTGCTGCGCTGCCACGAGAGGCCGCAGAGTCGAACCCGGTAGGCGGAGCAAAATGCGCTTCTCCATGCGGTTCAGCAGTCGCAGCGCCCCGCCGGGATGAGTGTCCATCCCGTATCTCAGCGTCGTTGAAGACGCGAAGGACGGACTTGACTCCCGAGCTCCCCACGCGCGTTCGGCGCGCGCCGGAAGGACGGGCGCGGGCGCCTGGTCCGATCCCGCGTCACGGCCGGCGCAGCTTCAGGTGATCACCGTCTGTTCGCTGGCTTCGCGTCGAGAGGGTCAGGTCAGCAGCGCAAGCAGCGGCGCCAGGTCCCGGAGATCGGTGACCGCCATGGTGGGCTCGGCCTGCTGGAGTTCGGGGAGTGCAGTTCTTCCGGTGGCGACCGCCAGGACAGGAACACCGGCTTCCCGGCCGGCCGCGATATCAGCCGGAGTGTCACCGATCAGCAGGACATCAGCCGGGCTCAGCGGTGTTCCCCATGTCCGGGCGGTCCGTGTCATTGCCGTTCGGACGAGTTCGGCCCGTTCATCGTGGTCCTCGCCGTAGCCGCCGCAGGAGAACTGGATGTGAGCGTCGAGTCCGAAGACGGCGAGCTTGATCTCGGCAACCGGGCGGATGTTGCCGGTGACGACGCTTTGCAGGGCGTCGTCCATCTCGGCTACCGCCGCGAGCGCGGCGGCCGCGCCGGGCAGGGCGTGGCCGCGGTCGCGCAGCTCGTGGGCGTGTGCCTGGTGGCGTTGGGCCGAGCAGCGGGCGAACGCTTCGAACTGGGCCCGGTCGGTGTCGATGCCGTGGAGGCGTGCGGTCTCGCGGAAGATGACGGGTTCGGTCATGCCGTCGACCAGGGCCTGCTGCTGCATGGGCTGCCCGGTGACGTGCTCGAAGCACTGGCCGAACAGCTCCCGCCCGACCCCGCGGGTGGCGATCAGGGTGTGGTCGATGTCCCAGAGAACGAGCTTCACCTGCGGCCTCCGAGTATCTGCGGTCAGTAGCGGAGCTCTACGGTGTCACACGTTGGGTGAATGCCGGTCCCCCACGTCCAAGGCGGTTCTACGCTGGCCGGACACCTGCGATCGAGGGAGGGCCACGATGGACCGGCCCACGCTGCCCGTCAGCGACCGTATCCGTCAGAGTCGGATCGAGCAGGGGCGCACCCAGGCGGTGGTAGCCGGCCTGTGCGGGATCAGTACGGAGTACCTGTCCCAGATCGAGCGCGGCCTGAAGACCCCGGCCCGTGAGGTCATGGCCCGGCTCGCGGCCGAACTCCGCCTGCCTGTCGCCGCTCTGATGGGCGGTGTCCCCGTGACCGCGGAATCCGTACCGCCTGCCGTGGGGTCCCGGGTGACGCAGGCTCTGCTGGGATACCACGGGCCGCCGTCAGCCCCGCTCACCGCCGCCAGCCTGCGGGAGCGGGTCGAGAGTATCTGGCGGATCTGGCAGTCCTCCCCCACCCGTTTCACCGTCGCGGAGAGCCTCTTACCGGACCTGATCCGCGACGTCGAGGGAGCCGTCAGGGCCTTGCGCGCGAGCCCCGATGCCGACGAGCGGCGCGACGTACTGCGTTCGGCCGCTGATCTCTACGGCATGCTGCGGTCCTACTGTCGCCGTGCCGGCCGCACAGACCTGGCGCTGATGTCGGCCGACCGGGCGCTGCGCGCGGCGGAGGACGCGGACGACGCTTTGCGTATCGCGGTGGCGCACTGGAACGCGGGGCACGCGCTGCTCTCACAGCCCGGCAGTGAAGCCGACGCCGTTGACGTCGCGATGACCGCCGCGGCCCAGCTCGATCGGGCGACCAAGGACACGACCGAGACGGTGGCGGTGAAGGGGGCGCTCGAACTCGTCGTCGCGGTGGCCGAGGCGAAGACAGAACGGTCCTGGGCGGCCCGCGACCGGCTGAACAAGGTGCTGCCGCTCGCGCGGCGGGCCGGAGAGGGCAACGTGCTGCGGACTGTGTTCGGGCCCACCAACGTCCAGCTCCATGCCCTCTCGGTCGAGATGGCGGACGGCGACGCCCTCGAAGGGCTTCGCCTCGCCGACCAAGTGGACATCAGCCAGATCCCCTCCAACGAGCGGACCTTCACCTTCGGCATGGAAGTCGCCGCCTGCTACGACCTGCGCCGCGACTACGCCGCCGTCCTGGTCCACCTCCTGGAGTTGGAACAGCTCGCACCCGAGGACCTCGAACGCAGCCCACTCGCCCACACCCTGGCCACGTCACTGGTCCGGCAGGCGCGCCCGACCTACCGCCGGCAGGCCGTCGCCCTGGCCGAACGGCTGCACCTGCTGTGACCGCGGCCCGTACTCGTACGGGCAGTACGCCCGTACCCCGAGTACGAGCCGTCGTACGGGCCGGTCCCTACGGTCGCCACTCACGCCGTCGACCAGGGGACCGTCATGAAACACACTGCCAGCACCACTGAGAACGGAACCCCCGGCGCAGCCGGAACCCGCATTGTGGCCGCGGGGAAAGACTGGGACGCAATCCGGGTATCACGGTTTCTCGGCCTGCAGGCTCTCGAACGCCTCGGCACCGCAGCAGGCCCCGTTCTCGTGGACCCCGCCGCTCGCACGATGTACTTCCTCGTACCGGCCGGCAGCACCCGCGAATGGGACATCCCGCAGACCCAGCCGCTGGGAGACACGAACCACGTTGTCGTACCCCCGGAAACCCGGCAGTCACCCCCGGGCCCCTACTGGCTCGTCAGCGCGCACCGCCCCCTCACCAGCACCATGGTTCTGCGCGAGGCACTCCAGAACGTGCAGGGTCCTCGTACAGCCCTCCCTCTCGTCCTGGAGAGCCTGACGCTCGACCAGATCAGAGGATGGAACTGCGCGCTCTGCAACGCCCGGCTGCGCGCCGACCGGCCGCTCGGGACCTTCTCCACCGGCCTTGGAATCCTCACCGAGCCGACCGAACTCTGGGCATGCGCACCGGCCTGCCGGGCCGTACCCACCACCGCACCCTGAACCGCCTCTGTCGGGCCGAACGCGGGAGCCCGTTCGGCACGCTGGCTCATCCGGACAGCAGTTGGCCCCGCGCACGTGCGAAGTGACCGCGGGGCCAACCCAGAGAATGCCGTCCTGTCAGGGCACCCCTCCCGACCGTACGGTCAACCGTCCCTGACCGCTCATCGAGGACAGCTCGTCAAGCCCACACCCGTCCATAAGCTTGTCGTTTATGGTCCGCCGTCGAACGCGGCTCGAACTTGGTGGGTGTCTTCGCAGTTCACCGGACGTGGAAGCGGCCTTCGGCTGATCCTTTGCTCCGTCACAGAGGCAGAGGATCAACGCGAAGGCCGTGGTCATGAGTTTGGTGCATCAGGGTGTCCTGCGGGATGCGTTCGCGGAAGCGTCACACTTCCGGTCGGAGTTGTATGCGTGTCTGACCGCTCGGGGCGACGCGTTGTTCGAGTTGTGCGACGCACTGTTGTGTACGGACGGGCCGGTGCGGACGCTGGTCGACCCGTTCATCCGTTCATCCGTTCATCCGTTCATCCGTTCATCCGTTCATCCGTTCATCCTGCCAGCACCGGACCAGCGCTTCCGGCATGCAATGACCGCCGGCCACACCACAGGCTAGGACACACAGACGGTGTCAGCCTTTTGGGCCTCACCTGACGTCTGTCACATACCAATCCGTTCAAAAGCGACACGAAAAGATTCTATTGCCGACTCCGGCATAATGTAGCCCTTTATGCGCGTAGCCTTTGGCACACTCGAACCACTTTGGGACCGAATAGGGGGAGGCAATTCAGATGACCATTTCCCGGTACCCGCCCCCCTGGATAGAGCTTTCGTAATCGCTGTAGTGCGCGTCCGGAGAGACGAATCCCCTTGCAGGTCGTCTACACAGACCCAACCGTTTCCCTCAGCAGCCCTGCGAAGCAAATCGACAGAGCTCTCAGGCAAATCACGCAGCAAATGTTCGGCTCGAGTTGCCGTCCAGTCGCCATTGTCAGCAATGTTCGCTGAATTCACAATTTTCGAAAGGAGGCCGGCGAGCTCCCGAGCGAAATCATCTGGCACATCCTCTATAATTATGCGCAACTCATTCTCCGTGCACCAAATCAGCCAGGGTCGGTCATCACTCCGCGAGAAGCGTCCGATTTTCCTATGCTCTACCCGCTGGATCAACAATCAATAGTAGTTCGAAGATCACTCGGTGTCTATGGCCATGCTTTTCGATACCCTCCCTTGTTTTCAAATGTCCTGCCAGGCACCGGACCCTTCTTCGGGGCCGGGGGCGCCGGCCCACCTCCGGGACAGGCGTTCTTCAGCGGGTAACATCCAGGCGATCACGTCAAGTGCCGTGACCGGCAGTGCAGTTCAGGGCCACGTCTCAGATCACAACTATTGCGCATGCCTAGAATCCCACCCGCCCGTACGAAACCTCCCGATCCGGCAAAGGCGCAGGGTGGCACGGGCTGGCGTGGACCGCAGCGGGCGGTGCCGTCCACCGGTGCGGACAGGTGCCCGTCGGTTTCGCGGAGGAACTTCCGCGAGGGGTGCCGTGGCCGTCGCTCTCGCGCAGTGCGACGGCGAGCGCCCATGCCGTGGCCAAGCTCGGAGCAGCCACAGCGCCGAGGCCGAGGCCCGCTCGGACTGCGCCGAGGCCAGCCCCCCGGGCCCGCCGTCGTCATCCGACTGGACAGCGCTCGCCCCATCATCGGGTGGGGCAAGCACCGTATTTCCCCGACCGAACCGCGCCGGAGCTCAGCCCGCGTCCGGACCTGCCGCAACTACCAGTTCAGCTGGTGGTTGCGTACTCAACGTGGCGCGCCAGACGCACTGCCTGAGTTCACCCAAGAGGCCTGGCGCGGTGAGCAGATGTCCCTGCTTTTAGGCCTCGCCGCGTTGAGCGTCCGCCTCGCCATCAGCGGCAAGTCCGCGAACGCCTCCCCGCCTCTTCGTCCTGAGAGCAGAAAGCTGCGGCTGCTCACAGGGATTGTGTTCGTGAGCAGCCGCAGCACTATTCACCTGCGGTCAGACTTTGCTAACACGCCAGGCGATTGCTCCTGTTGCGTTGGATTTTCCGGAGACTTCGAGCAGTAGGTCAGGAGAACCTGGGAATCGAACCATCTCCATGGACCGATCGCATGGAATAGTCTTGGACTTCGTTCCCTCCGCAGGATCGAATGAGACCTCCACGTCGCCGCTCCCGACGCACGCGACCGCCACGCGGTACTCAATCCCCTTGCTCAGTCCGAGCTGCGTATGCAGTCCATCGTGGACGCGCTCCGTGCCCGAAGCGACGAACTTCCCCTTCTCAGCAGCAGCTGTGGTGTCCAGGACACCCTGCGCCTGAGCAATGAGCCGTTGCTCTGCTGCTTGCTGTGATGGCGCCGTGCTGCTGGCGGAGGGCGAAGGTGTGGTCTGAGTGGCCCGGCTGGATGCGTGTTCGTCATGGGCCGATGAGCAGCCCACGAGGAGCAGACTCGACACCAGGGCAGCCCCGACCGTGAGTTGACCACGCCCTATCAGTAGGCTGCCGATGGATGTCACGATGCTGTCTCCCAGTACTTCCATCCCATGGACTTCGTGGGAAGCTTCGCGGTCCCTGTCGAGACCTTGACTATGTGGCAGCGGTCGGCGCTGCTTGCGTACTTTGCCCACGAAAGCTTATAGCCCCAGGAACCATACTGGAGGTGCCCATACTTCTTCTTGCCGATATCGTGGGTGTATGTATGCCCAACCGCAATGGCGAAGCTAGCCGCGATTGAAACGCTTACGGTGGTCTTGGCCTTCGCGATGATTGCGCCCGCCGAGAATTCGCCGCTTCCCGTCACGGTACCCGTGATGGTACCGGTCTTGGTGACACTGACGGTCATGCTTCCCCCCGGCCCGTCCTTGTATTCTGTACCATTCCACAAGGACGGTACGAAGTAGGAGGACTTCCCAGTGATGCCGTAGTACGGCTTGATCGCGGGGCCATCGCACCGGCTCGGGTCGTTATGCGGAGCCTCCGTGATCGGAGTCTCTACCGTGTCGTCCTCCGGGCCGTCGTTGTTGTCCACAGGGTCCGGGGCTTCAGGTTCAGGCGTCGGCTCGTCCGCGGTTTCCGCAATCTGAGCGGCGGGCGATGTCGGCTCGGTGTCTGCCGCCGCCGTCCCCGCCGCACCAATGCAGAGCAGCAGGGCAACTGCCGACGAAGTCATCACCGTTTTGCGTGCATAGATGCCCATGGGACACCTTTCCATATGACCACCCCCCCGGCGGTCGAGTATCTGGAGACTATGCTTTTGTCATATGCGCTTCAAGTAGTGGATCACCTCCTTGAGCATCACCTGAGGTTGATGGCGTACCGAACTACCGCAAACCTCCTCGAAGGCACAGTTGAACAGCGCCAGCCCGACCGGGCCCCAGGGCTCTCATGGCGAAACCCCGGGGCCCGTGATGTGTCGGACGTTCGGTCAGGCTGTGGGGTCGTCCGGGTCGGTAAGCCAGGTGACGACGTCGGCGTCGGTCATCCTGATCGCCTGCGTCTCCTCAACCTCGCCGTGCTGGATGACATGGAAGCGGCCCGGGTGCGGGCGCTGCTTCGGGGCGGGGCCGGCCATCGGGGCGAGGCGCTGCCAGGTGTCGCCCGTGAACCGCGCCAGGATCACCTTGGCGAACAGCTCGTGAGCCGCCCCTGCGAGGACGGTGGCCTGGGGCCGTCCGTCGAAGATGACGTGGATGCGGGCCGCGTGTCCGACCCAGAGGGCTTCCTCGAGGGCGGCGATGGCGGGGGACGTCTTCGGGTCGTCCTTCTGCCGGAAGGTCTCCCAGTAGCGGGCGAGCTGGCGCAGCGTGGTGTTGGCCTCGTCGACCGCGACGATCAGGCGCGGTACGTCGTGCAGGTCGCCTTCGAGGCTGAGGCGGCGCTCCAGTTCGGAGGCGAGGTGGACCAGGGCGTCGTGGATGCCGGCGATGTCGCCGCGGTGGGTCACCGTGGGCAGGGACTTGGCCCACAGGTGGGAGATCCGCTTGGGGGCGAGGACCAGGGCGTGGGCGGCTTGGTGGAGGAACTGGGCGGTGAGGGAGCGCAGCATCGTGGTGCTGCCGCCGCCGGTGGCGGTGCAGACCAGGACGTGCGGGGATTCGGCGTCCAGGTCGACGGCGATGGCCCGCCCGGTGGTGCTGATGCCGATGAGCGCGGTCCCTTCGGGCAGCGCCTCTATCTGCTCGCGCAGGCCGGGGTCGGTGAAGTGCAGCATCTACGGGAGCGCGGTGGTGTTCGTCATGGTGCGGTGTTCCTCTTCTGTGCGGTGCCTGGTGAACCGGGCGTTCTCCAGGACGAGGTGATCGTGTCGGCTGAACCGGACAGGGCCCGCTCCGGCAGATTCGGCTTCAGCCCTCTTCGGTCTGCGGGGCGGCGGCCCACGCTGCGGCTTCGGTCTCGCTCATGAGCAGGACCTGCGTGGGGTGGGCGGTGGAGCGCTGCACGGTGTGGAAGCGGCCCGGGTAAGTGCTGGCCTTGGGGACGGTGGCGACCTGCGGGGCGGCCTGGCTCCAGGTGCGGGTGGCGACCCGGCCCAGGAGCACGGTGGAGAACTGCTCGCGTCCCAGCGCGGCGCTGTAGTTCTGGGCACCAGCGAGGATGTGGATACGGGCCTCGCGCCCGGCGAAGAGGAGCTCCTCGTACGCGTTCACGGCCGCGGACGTCTTCGGCTCGCCCTCCTGGCGGACCTTGTCCCAGTGGCGGGCCAGCTGCCGCAGGGTGTGGCCGGCGAACTCGAACACCACTGCCGGGTGCGGCAGATCAGCGGTTTCGCCGTGCTCGTCGACGTGGCGCGTCAGTTCGGCGCGGAGGCCGAGAAGGGCGTCGTGGATGTCGGCGATGTCGCTGTTGTACGTCACCCCCGGCAGACCGCGCGCCCACGACTGGGAGATGCGCTTGGTGTCGAGGACCAGGACGTCTCCGCCGTGGTGCAGGAACTGCGCGGCCAGGGTCCGCAGGACGGTGGAGGTGCTCCGCCGGAGGCGGAGCAGACCAGGACGTGCGGCGAGTCGGTGTCCAGGTCGAAGCAGACCGGCTGCCGGTCGGTGCCGAGGCCGCCGAGGACCGGGGAGGCGGGCAGCGCCTCCAGCTGCTCGCGGACGCCCGGGTCGGTGAGGCGCAGCTGCTGCGGGACGGTGCTCTTCTTCGTGGTCTTCCACATGGCGGGGTGTTCCTCTTCTGTGCTGTGCCCGGTGAACCGGGTGTTCTCCGAGGCGAGGGGCCGTGTCGGCTGGAGCGGACGGGGCATGACAGCGGCAACAGCTGCCAGACCCAGCGCAGTACGGCGCATGGACATCTCCTGATGTTGTGGGGGGACAAGAGGACACCAGCAAACCGCTCAACCACGCTGCGCGCTACGCGCGTTGACTAACCCAGACGACAACATTCCATTTTCGTTACTCAACCTCCCCCGCCCACACCCGCGGGCGTGGGCACGTATCCCCTGTCTCGAGACCGGTTGGCCGGTTGGCCCGTGCGTGAACTGCTGCCAGATCGGATAGACGTGGTCCTGGGCTGCCTCATCTCACGGTCTCCCCCGGCTCATACCGGCAGCGACGGGTTACGGCTCATCAGTGCCGGCACGCCGGAGATCCGCGTACAGGCGCGCCCGCACCCCCACCTCCCCCGGGACACGCCAGACAGGGACAACGCCCGAAGTGGCCCACAGTCGACCGAGCTCCTGCATCGCCTGCAGAGCCGTGGCTTCATCGGCGGCGGCGATGTCGAGAACGACCAGGCCGGGCTCGGACACATGCTCTCCAGTGATCTTCTCCATGACGGCCACCACGCAACCAGAGGCGGACTCGGTTCGCGATGCTCCGGGGATTCACCCGTAGGGGCTGCTCGCAACACCGCGGCACATCGAGTCGTACGCGCGAACGCCATATCCCTCGCGACCCGAATTGCGTACAGCATCGACGACCTGACGGTACGAACTGCACGACGGTCATATGTGAGCTCATCGGGAACCACCCACGACGAGCTCTCCGCAGAAGGACGCCAAGGGATGAACCTGACGAACCGCGAGATCGTGATCAAACGGTAGATCACCAGCAGTTCGAGCCGTTCGATTCTGCTGTGAGAGCGATCCTAAGGATCAGGCCGTTTCGCGGCCTGACGCCGAACTGCGACTGAGCGGGCTAGGTAGGCAGGGTCTGTGTCGCTCAATTGCCGATCCCGTCGAAGGTCCTGCCGCGGGGACGACAGCGGAGCACGCGAAACACAGAGACACCGACCAGGAATGCAACGGCGACGCTTTCGATCCGCGACCGAGCGCCCCTTCTGTGCCTGGGACTGGGCTGCTGTCAGTCAGTGCGGGTGAAGGTGAGCGATCGGGGACGTTCGCCGTCAGCGGGGGCGATTTCCACCTGCATGGTGGATCCCAGAGGCCGGGACATGACGCGCGTAGGGGTGCGGGTGCAGAAGTTCTCAGGTTCGGAGGAGGTCACGGATTCCGGACCAAAACGCAGGTTCTGGTCGATGGAGACGAGGACGGAGAAGCCTCGGCAGTGGTGGACATCGCCGTCCCAGGCAAACTCTGCGCGTGCACGGCCGGGGGCGCCCTGGCGAATGGTGACGCGGACGGAGGAGGTGGCATCGGCGCCGTCCTGGGCCTCCCAGGTCCCCAGGAATATAGCCGGGATGGTCTGGGCCGCGGGGGCGGTGCGCCGGAGGGTGTAGGTGGTGCCGTCTGTCTCGACGGTGATGGCGGAGTCGCTTCGGTGGCTGAGTGTGAGGGGGTCGGTGGTGCTGCACTGGCTGTCAGATGTGGAGCTGATGGGGCGCGGGGCGAGGACGAGGTGTGTGCCGGAGGTGGTGAGGGTGGCCGTCGACCGGCAGAGAGCGTGAGTGGAGGAGGTCAGGATGTCGGCGGTCCGGGTGCCGTCGGTGCCTTTGCGGATCACGAGCCGTCTCAGACGCTGTTGTCTTTCCGAGTCTGACGACTGTGTTTTCGCTGGTCAGGGGTAGGGGCGGCGTCGGTGTGGGAGTGATGGGGTGTCGTTTCGTCGCTCTCGTGGAGGCCGTGGATGCCGTCGGTTGTCGGACTGCTGGAACAGCACGAGCTTGCCGCTCGTCGTCGTGTGGACGGGCTGCGTGAGGAAGCGGACCGCATCCAGGCCGAGCTCGCGGTGGCCGAGCAGGAGTGGTCGGAGTGGACGATCGCCCGCGAGCGTGTCGGTGCGGTGCTGTCCGCGCCGGGCGGTGACTCAGCCGGCGTGGGCGCCATTGACGTGCCGGAGGGTGTTGTGACGGGAACCGAGGTGGAGGCGTCTGCACCTCTGGTGGTGAAGGCGAGGTCGCAGGTTCCGATGTGGCGCGAGGGGCTGGCCGGGACGGCACTGTCGGTGGACTACCAGCGCATCCTGGCCGCGATCGAGGATCGGGGCCGTCTCGGTCAAGGGCCGCTGACCTGTCAGGAGATGGCCACTGCGTTCGGCCTGGACGTGGTGCCTGCCAAGGTGGAGGGGCTGCGGTCGAAGGCGAAACGCCTGGTCGCGCGGGGCTGGCTGGCCGAGTCGGCACCGGGCCGGTTCACCCTCGCGCGGAGCGTGAGCGGGCCAGGCGGCGGGTCATGATCATGGTCATCGACCAGTAGATCATCGCCTCGGCGCTGCTAATGGATCGTTCGAAGTCACGCACCAGACGGCGGCTTCGCATCAGGTGGGCGAAGAGCCGCTCGACGATCCACCGCTTGGGCAGCACCACGAAGCCGCGCATGTCGTCGCTCCGCTTGACGATCGCCAGGACCAGCGCGAGCGCGGCCAGGCAGTGCTTGACGAGGCTGCCGGTGTAGCCGCCGTCGGCCCAGACGAGTTCCACCCGGTGGTGAGCGTCGGTCACCCGCTCAAGCAGCACCTTCGCGGCGGCGCGGTCGCCGATGTCCGCCGCAGTGACCATCACGCCCAGCAGCAGGCCGAGGGTGTCGACCACCACGTGCCGTTTGCGGCCGTTGATCAGCTTGCCGCCGTCGAAGCCGCGGCTGTCGGCGCCGACGACGGCGTCCGCCTTGACGGACTGCGAGTCGATCACGCCGGCCGTCGGTTCCGCATCTCGCCCCGACTCCTCGCGGACCCGGCCGCGCAGCCGGTCGTGGAACTCTCTGACCAGCGCGTGGTCGCGCCAGCGGCGGAAGAACGCATAGACCCGGTCCCACGGCGGGAAGTCGGCCGGCATGGCCCGCCACTTGATCCCGTTGTCGACCAGATAGCGGATCGCGTCCAGCATCGCCCGGTGGCAGTACGCCTCCGGCTGCCCGCCCCGACCTCGCAGCCAGCCCGGCACCGGCAGCAGCGGCCGGACCACGGCCCACTCCGCGTCCGTCATGTCCGAGGGATACCGCCGAACACGCTCCGGATGGTCGGCCGCATTCCCGAACCGGTGAGCGACACAATCACACGACAGAGCAGCCGAGTTGAACTCCACCGGCGCGAGCACGTACAACTGCGGCAACAGGGTCTCCTGGATCTCGGTTGGCTTCGCAACCCCGAGCTACCAAGAGGCCCTGCCTTCATGCCCGCAGCCGGCCACGGTCACCCGATCGAGACTCCCGTTCGACGCCCACCCCGCACGATCGGAACGACAACAGCTACTCAGGGTGGCCAGTTGCTCTCCGGGCGCGTCGTATTCGCCTTCCCACGTGCCGAGGAAACTCTCGGGGCCGGTCGTGCCGACGGTGTTCCGCGCATGAGGTGACGAGGAAGTGCGGGGCGGGGGCGAGGTGGTGGTGGATGGTGAGGGGCTGGACGGCGGAGAGATGGACGGTGGGAAGGGGGTCGGACTGGAGATGGCGGGCGGGGGCTGCTTGGCCTGTTCGGTCCGGGGGTGCTTGGCATCGGTGAGGTTCAGGGTGGTGACGACTGCGGCGCCCGAGGCAACGGCGATGAGGGTGAGCGTGGCCGCGACGACAGCGAGGATGCGTCGGCGGGGTGAGTGTGAAGGTGACGCGGTCCCGGGTTCCCTCGGGGGCGGGGCGGGCACGTCGGCGGGGTGGGTTGTGGCCACGATCGCGGTGCCGCCGCCGACGGAGCGGGCGGTGAGAAGTCGGACCGCGCTGTACTGCTCTGCCAGTGCTGTGCGGGCGTCGGAAAGAAGGATGGCGGTCGGGCGGGAGGCCTGGGTGCCGCGGGCGGGCAGCGAAGTGCCTTCGTCACGGCTGGACAACGCGTCTTCCGGGTCCGGTGTGGTCTGGGGTGCGGCTGTTTCGGCTTGGTCGCGTACGTGGCTGAGCGTGGTGTGGATATCGCGGACCTGGTGCAGCCGCTGGTGCGCTTCCCGCAGCCAGTCGGCGGCCTGATCGTCCGCGGTTCCCGGAGCTGGAGAGGTCTGGTGGACCGCGGGGTCCACGGGGGTGGGGTGAGGGGCGTGCATCTGCAGACCGGCGATGACGCCGAGCAGCATGTGCACGAGACGCTCCGCGCCTTCCATCGTTGCGGATGCCTGCGCCACGGCCTCGAGCGGAGTGACGCCCTCGCCGGTGGGCTGTGGCTGGACTGGCGGCTGCAGGGCGGCCGTTGCCTGGGCGTGGAGGTACTGGGCCTGCTCCCACCGCACGGTATGGGAGCGCGGGTCGCGGACCAGGTCGTCGACCAGACGCTTGAGAAGGTGCAGGTGGATCGTCTTGTTCCCCGAGCGGTACTCGCCCCAGCTCGTCTTGCTGATCTTGTACCGCTCAGCCAGCTCCCGGACCGTGAAGTCCCTCGTCAGATCACGCAGGAACGCCGCTAGCTCGTTGGCCTGTCCGGTCTGCCCCTTGGATCCGCCCTGCGGACGGCCAGCCTTCACCACTGCCGCACTCCCCCGTAGTTGTCCGCGTTGTCCGCTGGTTTCCCGCTTCCCATCTGCGGTTATTGGTAACGGCTGTTGATGGACAATCAGACCAGGTCACACGGTGGGTCTCCAGCACTTCCCAGACAAACTGTGGAGCATCCTGTGATCTGTCTTCCTTTCCGGGGCCGGCCCCGGCGGTCCGGACCTGACAAACCCCCAGCGGTTCTGCGTCGCATCGGTGTCATCGTGGCTGGCGCGATCGCCGCCGGGTTCCTTTCGTCCTTCCCCGCTCTGGCCGACGAACCAGCAGCCATGGCCCCTGTCGCACTGGGGTCGGTGACCGCGACCGGAGACGACCACCTGTACGGGCTGGCCGCCGACCACTCCGCGGTCTACCGGTGGAACGGCCAGGGCACCGACTGGACCAAGGTCGGCGGCCCTGCCAAGGACCTGTACGCCGGCGGGGCCGGACTCTTCGCGACTGCCCCAGACACCGGCAAGATCCTCAAGTACGACGGCGCACCCGACGCCTGGTCGCAGATCGGTGAACCCGGGGCGGACTTCGCTGTCACCGGCGACCGGCTCTACGCGCTGAATCCCGACCGCACAGCTGTCTACGAATGGGCTGGCACCGGCACCGACTGGACCAAGGTCGGCGGGCCAGCCAACGATCTCGACGCAGGCGGAGCCGGGCTCTTCGCCACCGGCCCCGACGGCAAGATCTTCAAGTACGAGGGCACCCCAGAAACCTGGACACAGATCGGTGAACCCGGTGCTGGCTTCGCCGTCACCGGCGACCGCCTCTACGGCATCGCCGCCGACCGCACGGCCGTCTACGAATGGGCCGGGCACGGCACCGACTGGAGCCGGGTCGGCGGCCCCGCCCAGGAGCTCTACGCCGGCGGCGCCGGCCTCTTCGCCACCGATCCCGCAACGGGGCAACTCAGCAAGTACGACGGAAAGCCCGACGTCTGGACCAAGGCCGGCAAACCCGGTGCAGGCTTCGCGGTCAGCGACACCCACCTCTACGGCCTCGCCACCAACCACACCTCAGTCCTGCAATGGACCGGCACCGCAACCGACTGGGCACCGCTCGGCGCACCCACGACCCCTCCGGCCCCTCCCCCCGCGAAGGAAACTCCCCCGCCCGCCCGGCCACAGCCGCAGGAGAGTACGTCGGCTGCACCCCAGCCGCAGGAAGTCGTTCCCGCCCCGGCTTCGTCGGACGCGCCTGAACCCGCGGAAGGCCCGGCCGCTGCGGAACCCGAAGCACCCCTGCAGGGCGAGTCCGGTCAGCGAGAGATCACCCCGGCACGGGTCCAGCCCACCGCACCGGCCGACACGGTGAACGAACACACCGTCCGAATGGCCGTCACCGCCCAGGACGACCTCTACACCCTCGCCGCCGATAACAGCGCCATCTGGCAACGCGGCAGCGACGGATGGACACCGATCAGCGGCTCCGCGAACGCCGTCTACGCCGGGGGTGCGGGTGTCTTCATGACCGGCCCAGACACCGAGCAGGTCAGGAAGTACAACCCCACGAGCGCCAGTTGGGATCCGATCGGCGGCGCCAGCGGCCACTTCGCCGTCACCGGCACGCGCCTCTACCGGCTCACATCGGACGGCATCGGGGAATGGCACGGCGACACCTGGACCACCATCGGCGGCCCCGCGAAGAATATCTACGCCGGACGGGCCGGACTCTTCGCGACCAACCCCGACACCGGCGATCTCTACAAGTACGGAGGCAAGCCCGACAGGTGGACCCGGATCGGCGGCCCCGGTGCCACGTTCGCCGTCGGCGGCGATCACGTCTACGCCATCAACCCCGACCACACCGGCGTCTACGAATGGACCGGGAAGAACACCGACTGGACGAAGATCGGCGAAGCGGCCACAGATCTGTATGCGGGCGGTTCCGGACTCTTCGCTACCAACCCTGCCAGCGGAAACATCAGCAAGTACAACGGCGCCCCAGGGCAGTGGACGGAAATCGGCGGCCGAGGCAGCACATTCGCGGTCAGCGACACCCAGCTCTACGGCCTCTCCCCCGACCTCGCCACCACCTACCGGTGGAACGGGACGAGCAGCGACTGGACACGCATCGGCGGAGCCGCCGACGTCGCACAACAGCGCCAGGACGAACAACTCCTCGCCCAGAACTGCGAAACAGGCCGGGACTGCGTCAAGGAATACCGCGACGCCAAGAAGCTCCTCGAGACCAGCCTCACCGACTGGCTCCAGGACAACGAAGGCCAGATCCTCCTCGACACCTTCGGCGTCACAGCGACCCTGGAGTGCGTCGAGGACCACGACTTCTCCAGCTGCCTCGAAGTAGCCGCCGACGCTGGCACCACCCTCCTCGGCGTCGGCGTGTTCAAGAAGAGCTACAAGATCACCAAATCCGTCAAGCACGTCGCCAAAGAACTGCCTAAGTTCCGGGACCGGGCGCAACAGGCGCGGAGCACGTACGACCGGCTCAACCACATCATCGAAAACGCCCACAAAGCCGCGGAACAGGCCACGGACCGGCCCGATATCCATGACAGCCACTCGCCTGACTGCCGCGTTCAGGGCATGGGATGGGTGGCCCCGGGCACCCGAGACGCCGCCCACGGCAACCGGGCCACCACGATGAACGCCTGCCTGGACAAGGCGTGGATCGACACCCATCCCGGTACACGCACCGATCCCAAGAGGGGAAAGGGAATCGTCCCGCCTGGCTACAACTGGGCACGAAGCTACGCCGGCTATCTGGGCGGTCGAGTCAGCGACGTCAACGCTTGCCACCTGCTGGCGGCGCAACTGAGCGGCTCAGGCACCGACCTCGCCAACCTGGCGACCTGCGGATCTGACGCCAATTCCTACGTCGGCAAACCCACTGAACCGCTTCCCGCGATCGACAGCATGCACAACTTCGAAAACACCGTCCGGTCCCTCACCAATTCCAAGCATGTCGTGCGGTACACGGTGACGCCGAAGTACCGCGGCGAACGAACCGCACCGTATGAGTTCGACATGTCCTACACCGCGTGGGACACGGACGGGCACTACACGGGAAGCGACAGCACCACCATCTCGAACCTCATCTACACCGCCGGCCAGGGATGGAAGAACCTGGGCACCGTAATCCACAGCGAAACCGGTGCCGACGTCCCCCTGGCGGGACAGCCGTGAACACGGAGACGCACCCGACCCCGATTGGACCCGCCATGCCGCACCCCGCCGTCGCCCGTCTGCTTGCCCTGCTCCCGCCCCCTGACTCCGGGGGCGACACAGTGGACTGGGAGACGATCGAGCAGCAAACCCACGTCCGGTTCCCCGCCGACTACCGCGAATTCGTGGAAACGTACGGCGGCGGCGAGATCGATGACTACTTCTCCGTGGACACGCCCCCGGTCCCCGGCTCCCCCTACGGAGACCTCCTGGACAAGCTCAACCCCACGCTTCACGACTCGGACCGCCGTGAACTCGTATCCCACCTGCCGGGAAAAGACCTGCCACCACTCCTGCCCTTCGCGGGCTCCGCGAGCAGCGATGTCGCGTTCTGGCTGCGCGAAGGCGCTCCCGACGACTGGCGGGTGGCCGTCTTCCGGAGGCAAACACCTCAAGGGAAAGACACCTGGAGCATCTTCGACGGAGGTATGGCGGCGTTCTGCGTGGCGGTCCTGACCGGCGAAGCCGACCCCTTCAGCGCACCGATCGACACAGCCGACCAGCACGTGTTCGTCAGCTGGCGACCACGTACTACCAGGGACGGCCAGACGGCCGCCGGTACGGGCCGCACCGGCGGAACCACCCGCCCGACAACCGGCTAGGCGCACACTAAAGCCCGCGACCGATCACACTCCCCCGCCCGGTCGTGACCAATGGGCTCGATGCAGGGCGGGGAGAGCCAGTGACCTGTGCCAGTGAATGTTGATACCCAAGTCCCGGCTAGGGCACGGGAGGCGCATAGGTGATGCCGACATCACCGGCCGACGTCGCGGCGAGGGCCACCACCCGCCAGATCACTTCGGAAATGCCACCCCCGGGCCCGTCGCAGGCATCGTTGAGAAGATCTACGACCAGCGACACGGATGCGCCGTCCGGCCCCTTAGCCGAGAACTTGACGTGCTGCGCCGTCCAGGGCTGCTCTCCGGGCGACGCAAACTCCACCAGTGCGTGGTAGACCACGAGATCCGCGCCGTCCTGGGTGAGGACGAGCGTGCCCATCTGGAGGTCGAGGCCGACCTCCACTTGGCTGTCCTCATGCGTAACGACAGGTTCGCCGGTGGCGCTCAGCTCCACGCTGCTCTCCAAAAAGAGGAAGACGGGATCGGATGCCGAGCATCGCAGCAGGCCGTCTCCTGTAGCGAACATTGCCGAGCACGCCAGTAAGCCGACGTGCTGGGGTTCCGGGATCTCTGGGCTCTTCGGTGGAGTCGTGCGACTCGTCCAGTGGGTGCCCGTCCCGGGCGCCTGTTGCACACCGGGCTCCTGGGCGTGTGACAGAGCCGCCCCGCCCCCACAGCAATAGGGGAGCGGGGCGCAGCGCTCCATCAAGTAGATGTGTTCTGGGACGATTCGCTGCCCAGCTCCTGATCCCTCAGTTTGTTGAGTGCTCCCGTCAGCATGTGGCGGTCGAACTCCCCCATCTGCGCAACCACCGCATTGAATGTCGGCTCCCAGCCTCCGGGCGGAAGCTGCCAGGTCGCGCCAGCTCGGTCATCGCCAACGTCCACGCTCGACTCTGGTGTCTGCTCAACCGTTGTCGCCGAATCATCGAAGTGGCTTCGCCGAGGTTCCGGCAGAGTCGCTTCGCCTTCATCCTGGCGCTCCTCTGTGACCGATCCGCTGGAGGACGGGTGCTGCGAAGGGTTCCCCTCCCGGACCTTGGGTGCCGCACTCCCTACCTGCTGCCCATTGTCGGCATGGGTGTCCGGTTCGGTCAGCGGCTTTACCGCGGTAAAGCCGTCGGCCAGCTGGGGTGTCGATGGCTTCTGGTTGGTGGGCGAGGGCCGGCGGGTCCTGGGACGCTCTTTCTCCTTCTCCCGCTCCAGTACGCGGTTCTGCCAGGTGCTCAGCTGTCTGTCAGGCGGCAGCTTCACCAGGGTGCGTGTCTCGCGGACGGGCAAGTCCCCGCTGCTTACAAGAGCCTGCAGTTCCGGGGCGAGGTTGAGGAGATACATCTGCTGGGTCACCCAGCCGCCGGACTTCTCGTAGTGCTTGGCAACTTCGGCGTTGCCGCCGAGCTGCTCAACCATGGTCTGGATACCCAGGGCCCGTTCGATCGGGTCGAGGTCTTCCCGGTCGTTGTTCTCGGAAAGGACCGCGTCGAGGAAGGTCGCGCGGGACTCGGCGATGCTGTCGTCGACAATGACTTCGAGGGTTCCGCTCCCGGCCTCTTTGGAGCCGCGGAAGCGCCTCTCCCCGTTGGCGATGACGTAGCGGGCCGTTCCTACGCTGTCGGCTTCCTCTTCCCACAGCATGAGGTACGCGTCCCGTGTGACGGCAACAGCTGGCGCCAACTGCTTCTTCTTGACCTTCAGCCCGAACTCGAGGAGTTCCTTCTTGCCACCGAAGTTGCGGCGCGGGTTGAACCGGGTCGGAACCAACTGCTCAAGTGGGATGGTCCGCAGCCGACTATCGGGAGCCCCGACGGTTGCTGCTCCGGTGGCGGCAGCGACAGCCGCCCGGCGGGCGCTGACCCCCTGAGTATTGGCGAATCGGCCGGCACCGAGTTCGTCGGCCTTGCTCATGAGATCTCCCGTGCGAGTGCACGCATGGCCACGGCCTGCTGGCTGCGTGGTGCGTAAGAGAGCAGCGGGCGCTTCACGCGGACCGCTTCCTTCTGCTCCTTCAGATCGCCGACGAGGCCGACAACGCGCGGATCCTTTATGTCTACCCAGCCTTGGAGGGAGGAGGTGGCGATGTATCCGCGGCGCCCGTCGTACAGATTGACGACGATGCCGAGGTAGTCGATGACGATGGCCAAGTCGCCGCGAAGGTCTTCGAACTGGGTGGTGAGGAGTTCGTAGGCGTCGGCGCTGCTGTCCTCTGCCTGGACCACGATCAGGGCGCCGGACTGGCCGGGGGCTTCTCCGTCGCGGCGGCGGCCGTAGTAGGCAGCGGCGTCCATGCTGAGTCCGAGGCTGGGCGGGCAGTCCACGATGATGACGTCGTAGTCCGCTTCGAGTGGTGCGAGGGCGCGTTCGAGGGCGGCTTCGCGTGCGCGGACTGCGGAGAGGCGTACGTCGAGGAGGAACGCGTCGTTGCATGCGGGCAGGAGGTGGAGGCGTCCGCCGAAAGTGTCTTCCTCGACGGAGACGACGAGGTCGCGGAGATCGCCCTTGGGGTCGCCGGCCATGTGGTTGGTGAGGCTGTCACCGGTCATGGGGAGCGGGGTGGCGCCGAGTTGGTTGGTGAGGTGGCACTGAGGGTCGAAGTCGACGAGGAGGACCCGCAGGCCCAGGCCGGGCAGGTTTTCAACCTCGAGCGGGCCTTCCTCCCCGGAGGCCGCAGCAAGCTGTTTGGCAATACGCACGGGGTGGAGGGCGTTGGAGTCCTCTGCCATCGCTTCGCCAGTGCCCGCAGTGATTGCGGTTTTACCGACACCGCCCTTCTGATTGCAGACGACGATCCGGCGGCTGATCTCGGGACGTTCGATGTCGGGGGCGGGGTTGGTGTCGAGCCACAGCTGGACGGACTGGGCCAGTCCCTGGATGAGCGAGACGCCGCGGTCGGCTGTCGTCTCCCGGAAGGTGTCCCACAGGCCGTCAGGGAGGAACGTGGCGAAGGAGTCGGCACCGCGCGTATCGACGGTGCCGAGGCTGGCGGCCAGGTTGCACCACGCGTTGATGCCTTGCTCGACTGCGGTCTGGATCTCAACGCCGTGTTGGGCGGCGCGAACTTTCAGGGTCTGCCGGAGTGATCCGGGCAGCTTCGATACGACCTTCGGGCGGTCGCCGGCTGGAGAGCTCATAGGGGACACCCTACTAACGTCCATGATCCTCTGAAGTATTTAGACGTTAGTTGCATCCCGCGTGTCTCCTTCCGGGGCTTTACCGCGGTAAAGCCCCCAGGGACTCACCTCCCTCGCCAGCCCTCTTCGACGCTCCCGGCCGGGGGCGGTGGTGTTCAGAAGGGCGGCTCGTTCCAGGCCGGGACGGGCAGGAGCCGAATACGGAGCTCTCGTCGCTCGGACCAGCAGCCGCACGTCTCCGTCTCCGGGAACGGCCCGCCGGTCCACCAGCCGCCCTCGCCCCGGCAGTCGGGGCAGGAGCGGCGGGCGACGGGCGTGAGGTGGATGCGGTGCCGGTCGGCGTACAGCGTGAGGTGGCGGGCCTTGAGCACGACGGCTGCCGTCGTCGCGGTGAGAGGGAGGGCGGCGGCGAGCAGGAAGGCGGCCCGCAGACGGCGAACGGTCACCTGAGCGGGATGGCGCGGCAAGTGGTGGCGTGGTTGTTGGCGTCGGGCCGGATACGGAACAGGAAGTCCTGGTCCGGGCAGTCGGAGGAGTCGCCGCAGCCGGTGCAGTGCCAGCGGTTGTCCCGGGAGTGCTCGCCGGTGCCGGTCACGTCGACGAACGAGGCGCCGGTGGTGATGAACCGGATCAGCAGGTCGTTGGGGCGGTCGGGCTCGGTGAAGGCGGAGGCGCGGATGGCAGTGGTCATGGGGTGGGTGTCCTCTCGGATCAGGTGGCCAGCAGGTGCTTGGCTGATGCTGCGGTCGTTTTGAAGCCCGCCCCGGCCTGTGTGGCCGGGGCGGTGTCGTGTCGGAACGGGGGGGGTGCGACGTCCGGCAAGGCCGGGCGGGGCGAGATGCCGGGTGTGTGGCTACGCGTCCGCTCGGCCCCGCGACGGCAGGGGCGTGCTGGCGCAGTGCGGGCCGCCGCTGTCGCCGTCGTGCACGGTGTGGCCGTCGTTGCGTCGCAGTTCGGTGAGGATCTCCAGCAGGTCGTTCTCGTCCTCCAGCTGCCAGCCGACGTATCCGCGCTCGCAGGCGCAGGGAACGAGCAGGGTGAGGACGTCGCGGTAGTCGGCGTCGTCGGTGACGGTGTGGTGCAGCCACAGGCCGCCGCTCATGTTGGCCACCGCGCTCGGCTCGAACCCGTTGTCGCGCAGGGCGGGGTAGCCGGTCCACGTGTCGTGGTCCACCGCCTGGCCGAGGGTGTCGGGGTAGGCGGTGTAGACGTGGTCGGCGGCCGCGGTCTCCGCCCCGTCGCGCTCCTCGTCCGTGGTGAGGCGGGCGGTGGTGGCGACGATGTCGAACAGGAGGGCCAGCGGAGAGCCGGCCGCCGGGCTGATGGCGGGCGGCGTGAGGGTCTCGGTCATGGTGATCGCTCCTTCGAAGGTGGGTGTTCAGGCGGCCAGCCGGTGCGTGACCGGCGTGGTGGTGGTGACGTAGGTGCCGGGGGTGGGCTCGTAGCCCTGGGCGCACGGGTCGCAGCAGCCGACGGTGCGTAGGGGTTGGCGGAAGTAGTACCTCCGGCAGCGCTGGGGGCAGGTGGGCCTCGCGGCCATGGTCCGGTCCAGCGCCCATTTCTGTGCGGCGTGTTGGCGGGGCGGGGTGGATTCAGCGCTGGGGTCGAGGTGTTTCGTCTTCTCTCGTTGGTGACTTTGCGTGAGGTTGTATGGGGTGTTGGGGTTGTCGGGGGTGGGGCTGTGTGTATGGGTTGTCTGGGGTCCGCCGGGCGGGATTCTGGGGGCCCTTCTGACCCCAGACAACCCATACACGCAGGTCATGACCCCATACAGGTGCGGCATCCCCGACAAGGTGTCTGGGATGCCGCTGTAGGGGTTGTATGGGGTGCGGTGGTCACCCTCGGTATCTGTCGATGGCGGTGGTGAGGGTCTCGGCGTAGTAGCCGAGGCCGGGCTTGTCGGTGCCGGGGACGCGGAGCTGGCCGCCTGCCGGGCGCTCGACGTCGACCTCTCGGAGGAGGTTGTTGAGGGCGATTCCGAGCTTCCGCGAGTCCTGGTATCCGAGGGCCTGGGCGAGGGGTCCGGTGTGCATCCGGCCTCCTGCGGCGAGCACCGTCTTGTGTGCGCGCAGCAGCAGGATGGGCACGCCGTCGGCGGAGACGAACTCGTCGTCCTCGTTGCTATCGGGGAGGTCGGCGTCGTTGTCCCAGGCTTCGGTGTCGGAGTCGATCTCGTCGTCCAGGTCCTCGCCGAACTCCTCGTCCTCGTCGACCGGGGTGGGCGGTCGCTGGGATGCAGTGTGTCCGGACGGCGGGGTGTGGTGGGTGCGCATCGCCGCCTCGATCGGGTCGGTCCACTGCCCGCGCAGCCGTCCGGCGGCGGTGCGGGTGCGGGTGATGGTGTCGATCAGGGTGCGGAGGTCGGGGCCGTCGAGCCAGAGGGAGCGGATGCGGCGGTAGCGGTCAGCGAGGAGGATTCCCATGCCGCGGATCGCCGGGTCGAGGGTGGAGGCATCCCAGCCGGCCTTCGCCGCACCCTGGGAGAGTGCCATGTTGGACTCAGTGGTCTCGGTGACCCGCATCGCCCATTTCCAGGTCACGTTGCCGGTGACCAGGCGGGGCAGGACGCCGTCGGCGCCCTTGGTGACGACCTGGGTGGCGATGACGAGGATGATGCCGAACGCGAGGCCACGGGCCGCCAGCGAGGAGAGCGCCTCCTTAATCGCCGCACCGTGCTTGCGGTCGCCGGTGATGGCCGCGGCTTCGTCGATGACCACGAGCTCAAGGCCGCCGAGTTCGGCGATCAGGGCGGGGTCGTCGATCTGTTCCATGCCGTACCGCTTGAGGATCGCGGCACGGCGGTCCAGGTCGGCGACCAGGGCCTCCAGCAGAGCCTTTGTGCGCTTGGCGCCCTTGGTGCCAGGTTCGTCGATGAAGGTGGCGGCCAGGTTCCTCCAGCGGTCCTGCCCCGGTGCTTTGCCGTCGACCAGGCGGAGGTTCACCCGCAGGTCCAGCAGGGCGCCGGCGATGATGCCGCGCAGGGCCGCGCCCTTGCCGGAGCGGGAGGCCCCTCCGAGCGCCAGGCTGGTGTCCTTGAGCACCAAGTTGACCAGGGCGCCGAAGGCGTCGAACGCCACTGGAATGCCGTCAGTCCAGACGTCGACCGACTCCATGTCGGCCAGGGGAGAGGTCCGCGGCGTGGTGAACGGGTCTTCCTGGAAGGCGGCGACGGCGATCGTCTTGGCGTTGCCGCCGGCGGAGGCGTGGACCGGGTCCATGAAGAAGCGGGCGCGGTCCAGGCCCATCTCTCCGGCGATCTGGCCGAGCTTGGGCAGGACCGTCTCCACGGTCACTCCGTCGCCCGTGGGCAGGCGGACGTGCGCGAGCCATCCGCCCGGCACTCGGGTGATCGAGCCGGGCCGGGTGAGGCGGACGGTGCCGCCGCTGATCGCTCCGGCGGCGAGCATCGCCTCGGTGAGCTGATCGGTCTCCTCGCAGTCCAGCTCCCCCTCGACGGGCTCGGCCGGGGCGGGTGAAGGAGTGTCGGCCGGTGTCCAGGAGGCAGTGAAGCCAGGGGCGGCCCCGGCCGGTTTGGTGAACCCCGGCCCGGCCGGGGCGGCCTGATTGGGGATGAAGGCCGCGCCGGGAGGGCTCGCGGCGGCAGACGCGGACGCGGTGACCGGGGCTGCGGGGGCGGCGTAGTCGAGCTGGGGGGCCTCGGGCGGGGCTGCGCGCCAGGTGGTGAACCGTCCCTTCGCCCAGCCGACGGCCACCAGCCCGCTCAGGAGGCCGCCCAGGAGCGTGGGGCCGCCGAACTGGAGCATGCCCCACCCGGCGGCCACACCGGCTGCAATGGACTTCCAGCGGCGGCGGTTTCCCATGCGTTTGCGGTGGGTGGCGAGCTCCGCGGCGGTGGGCTCGCGGTGTCCGGTGTAGGGCTGGAGCTCAATCTGCCGGACGCGCTCGCGCCATGCGGCGGCCTCGGAGCGCAGCGCCTCGGCGCCCTTGCTGGCGCGTTTATGGTCGGCCGGGTCGGCGTCGTCGGTACTGCCCTCGGCCAGCTTCTCGTCGGCCGACTTCTCCAGCGCTTCGGCCTTCTCCGTCAGGCGCTGTGCCTCGCGGGCCTGGTCCTGCTGCCAGGCGGCGTGCCGGTCGTTGAGGAGGTCGACGCGGACGTGGGCGTCGGTGACCAGGGTGCTGTTGAACCATCCTGTGCGCTCGTTCGTGAGGACGCTAAGGCCCTCGCGGACGGCGGTGGCCTCGCGGAGCGCGGCCGCGCTGAGGAAGGTGGCGGTGCGGGCGACGAGACCGGAACGGTCGGCGGCATCGGCGTTGGTGTCGGTGGTGGTACTGGTGGTGGGCTCGTCGTCGACGAATTCGGCGTCGACGACGATCCGTTCGGGCAGACGGGATGTCACGGTGCTCCTCCAGGGGCACGGGATGGACAGGCAGATGGCCGGGGGCCGGGCGGTTACGGCCGTCCGCACACACGGCCCGCCCCTGCCGCCAGAGGCGGAAAGGGGCGGTGCGAGGTGGGTGCGGGCGACCGATGGCGCCGGGACACGGCGGTGGGGGAGTGGGGTCAGCCGACGTTTCCGAGGAGCTGCGTCCCGAAGTTGTTGACGGTGGGGATCACAGTGGCGGCCACCGCGCCGCCGAGGACGGCGGACAGGCCGAGCAGGACACCGGCGACGATGCCGCGTTTGGCGAGCTTCTTCTCCTCGGACTTGATCGCCTTCCACAGGCCGAAGACGACGACGGTCAGGAGGAAAAGCAGGATGTTGCCGTCGGCGGTCAGCTCGACCGGGGTGGCGCGGACGGCCCGGGTGGCGTCCCCGCCGGTGATCCCCCACAGCGCGAGGCTTCCGGCGCCGTTCCCGAACAAGGTGATGGCCCCGGCACCGAAGGCGATCAGGCCGCCGGTGCACATGGAGGCCATGCCCCCGTAGGCCATGCCGCCGGCGAAGGGGATCAGGGTCTTCCAGTCCTTCTTCTTGGACCTGAAGTTGGCCTTGAGCCAGTGGGCGGCGAAGTGGACCGGGATGGCGAGACCGATGGCCAGGCCGCCGGCGGTCAGGGTGGAAGTGGGCAGGTTGAGCACGGTGACCTCCGGTCACATACGAAAAAATGAGGGACGGAAGAAGAGGGGTTACTGGAAGGGCAGGGCGGCGGTGATCTGGTCGCCGAGGTGGTTCACGGCCGGGATGAGGGTGAGGGCGGCCAGGCCCGATGCCGCCGTGGTCAGTCCGGCTGCCGAGCCGGCCAGAGCGCCGGCCGTGATCTGGCGGCGCAGTTGGTTGTCGCAGCAGCGCCAGGCGAGTACGAGGACGGCCAGGAGTACGGTCGTGGCGACGGCGCCGCCGGGGCTCATTCCGGACGGCGCGGTCTCGGGCAGCAGCCGACTGCTGCCTGTGCCGGCGACGGCGTTGCCGAGGGGGTTGGTGAGGGTGGTGACGGTGCGGCGGGCGGCCCAGCCGAGCAGACCGCCGGAGCACAGGGCGCTGAGCAGGCCGATCACCAGACCCCCGATGATGGCGGCCGCCGAGGGGGCTTCGCGTCCGGTGCGCCACCACCGGGCAAGCGTGAGCACCAGGACCGCGGCCGCCAGGCCGAAGCCGCCGAGCGATAGTTGGGCCGGTGTCACGCTCACGGCAGGGCCACCGCCACGACGGACGCCATGAGGCTGTCCAGGCCGCCGAGCAGCGGGCCTGTGCCGAACACGATGGCGGCGCCGAGCATGGTGAGGGCACCGAGCACGATGCCGAGCGCGGCTGCTTCCCCGACGGCCCGAACCCGGAGGAAGGCCAGAGCCGCCCGGTGCTTGCGGAGGAGCAGGCTGGTCAGGAGGCCCAGGGGAAGGGTGCCAGTCAGAACAATGGTCTGGGCGCCGGTCATGACCACACCCCGGTGAGGAGATAGCCGTACAGGTGCAGGCCGGCCGGGGTGGCCACAGTGGAGACGAGGATGTTGCAGGTCAGGACCCGCACCAGCCACGACCGGACACGGTCGTGGCTGGTGCGCAGTTCCAGGATCCCGGCGACGGCCAGGGCGGCCATCATGACCCCGGGCTCGTCCCCGCAGATGTGGAAGACCTTGCCGGACACCGGGAGCAGAGTCAGGCCCGCGACGAGGGCGGTGCCGTTCCGTACCGGGCTGAGGCGGGACAGGCTGAACCGGGGCGAAGGGGCGGGGACCTCAGGGGCGACCGGGTAGTAGTGGTTCGTCACGTAGGTGACCGGCGCCGGCCCCGGGGGTGCCATGGCCGCCACACCGCCGCCCGGCCGCGGCGAGTGCGGAGGAACGGCCGGGGGGCCCGCGGGAGGCGGCGTGGGCGGGGTCCTGCGCCGGGGCGGCGGCAGGAACGGATCCGGCACGTCCATGGGCGGCGGGGGAGGAGGCGTCGTGTCGGTGCGCTCCCCGGAGAGTTCGACGACGGTGGGTTCGATCGGCTGATCGTGACGGGCCTGGGTGGTGTCGGTCATCGCTGGCGTCCCCGGTCGTCGCTGCTGGTCACGGTGTCGCTACGGCCGTACTGGTTGTAGTGGAGCCAGGCCCGCACCCGTGCCTCGTTCACGTCCGGGCCCGGGGCGGCCGGGGCGGCAAACGCGGGGACGAAGCCGGTGGGCAGCGCAGTGGTGGTGGGGAGTGGGGCCGGTGTCGGGGCGGGCATGGGGTGGCTGGGGAGGCGGGTGACGGTGAGCAGGGGATCGGCCAGGCACCGCGGGTGGCGCAGGCAGCGGGGAAGGCGGATGTGCAGGCAGGCGAACAGCACGAGCGCTCCAGAATGCGAATGAGGCGGAGGGCCGCACCGGGTATCGGTGCGGCCCTCCGGGAATGTGCGGGGGGTGTGGGTTCGTGCTGGTCAGCGGGTACTCCACCAGCCGCCGCGGTCCTGGCGGGCGCGCTCGGCGTCCTCCCATGCCTGGCCCTGGCGGGCGGCCTTCGTCGCGCCGGTGCGGTGGTACCTCGCGCGTCGCTTGCGCGCCGCCATCTCACTCGCGGACGGCCCGCTGTAGTCCTGTGCGAGCTTCTTGTCGTTGCCGATCAGTCCGAAAAGGGCCATGGTGATACCGCTCCTGACGTGGTGTTGGGGGTGCGTGGAGAAGCCGCTCCTGGCCGGGCCGTAGGAAGCGGGCCGGGAGCGGCTTTTTTCGGCCTGGCGGCCGTGGCCGTCACCAGATCCGCCCGCCAGGAGGTCGGGGGCGGTGCTGGTGGCGGCCATGGGTGCCAGGACCTGATCGAGGTCCACTGACCGGACCGCCGGACCGGACGGTCCGGCGGTCCGGTCAGTGGACCGGGTGCTGTTTGAGGGCGACGGAGATCTGTCCGGCGCGGTCCGTGGAGATGGACCCGCCCTCGGTCCGGACCGCGTGGGCGATGGTGGTCCGGTTCAGCGGCTGGTTCGCGGTCCGCAGCCGGTCCAGTGCGGTCCGCTCCAGGTCCGTGAGCGTGATGACGGTGAGGTCCGGACCGCCTTGCACGTCCCGGTCCGGACCGGAACCTGTGTCCTCACCCGGGCGGGGGACCGGTCCGGACCGGTCCGGCTCCTGCGGTCCGGAGGCGGGGTCGGCAGTCCGGACCGTGACCCTCGCCGCCGCAGGTGCGCCGTGGGCGGCGGGCACGGACCGTCCGGTCCGGTCCGGACCGGACGGGGTCCGCTGGTCAGCGCCAGTGTGACCGGCCGGACCGGACTCAAGGGCGAGCGCCGGTCCGGCGGTCCGGTCCACGGCTCCGGCGGTCCGGACCGGACCATGGACCGCGTCCCCCTGGTCCGGACCGGTGCGGACCGGATAGGGGCCGTAGTGGACCGGGCGGACCGGGGAGGGAATCCGGTCCGGTCCGGACCGGTCCGCGCGGGTGATGGTGAGGACGGTGGGGATGGCTGCCGGTCCGTGGTCGCCGGTCCGGACCCGGGGCACGACCACACGGTGCAGGGCCCGTCCGGTCCGGACCGCCTCCCGGTCCGCGAGGCGTGCGGTCCGGACCGCGTCGCGGTCCGCGAGCCGGGCACCGGCCGCGGTCCACGCCCGGTCCAGCGTGGTCAGGTTCGCGTCGGTGATCGCCAGCGACCAGGCGGTGAAGGAGTGGACCGGGTAGCGGGCCCAACGGACCAGCCCGATCGACGGCCTCGCCTTGGCGACCCGTCCGTCCTCACGCAGCTTGCGCCGGTGGATCAACGTCGCGTACAGCTCCCACAGCACCATCCCCACGATCGACATGGCGGCGAACGCGACGGCCTTCGGCGTGAAGTGCCAGTAGGTGATCTGCTCCGTCCACACCTGGGCCTTGTCGTCCCAGACGCGGCTGCCGGGCACCGGCTCACCGGAGGCGTGCCAGAAGTTCATGACCGCAGCCCCGAGGGCGAAGATCCACGTGCTGACGCGGTAGAGGGTTCCGGCGTCGCCGCCCTGGCGGGCCTGGTGATACATCCACCCGACGAACGCCGTGGACAGTTCCCAGGCGGCGGCGAACAAAATGGTGAAGGGGACGACCCAGCCGAGGATGTCCTCGGCGAACCCGGCCTGCCCGGTCCACGCGACCGCCATCGGCGCGGTGATCGGACCGATCACCAGCAGCCTCTCCGCGTTGACCTTCACGAACTTCCGGGCCCGGGCCGCCTTGGTGGGCTGGCCCTCGCGGGCTTTCGCCTTCCGGGCATCCTGCGCGTCCCTGCGCTCCTGTCGGGCCTGGCGCTTGAGCCGCTTGCGCTCCAGGGCCCGCTCGGTGCGGTCGGTGGCCCGCGTCATCCGGGCAGCGGCCTCGGCCACCAGGTCGTCGGCGGCCTTCAGCGTGACCTCGGCGTCGGCTTCCCGCAGCCGGGCCTGCGCCAGGGCCTCCTCCGCCTCCTGGAGGTCCGACGTCCTCTTCGTGCGGGCGTCGGCCAGGACCCGCTCGGCCTCCTCCCGCGTCGTGCGGGTCAGCCGTTCGGCATCCTCGGCCGCCGTCGCCAGCTGGCGGGAGGCGTCCTCCTCGGCCAGCTTCCGGGTACGGTCCGCGTCCTCACGGGCCGCTTCCAGCTCCCGGGCGGCGTCCTCACCGAGCCGCGCCGCCTGCGCCCGCACCCGGCGCAGCTCCTGCTCCGCGTCAGTCGCCGCCTCACCACGGACCCGGTCCGCGTCCTCGGCAGCCGCCGCCCGCGCACCGGCCACCTCCCGCGCCGCGTCCTCGCGCAGCGCGGTCACCTCCAGGACGGTCTTCTGCCGCAGTGCGGCAACCTCCTGCTCGGTCTCCTCGCGCTGCACGGTGAGCTCCAGGACGGTGCGGGAGTGCAGTGCTTCGGCTTCGGTACGGGCAGCGTCGAGCTGCTGGCCCGCCTCAACCCGCGCCCGGTCCAGCACCCCGAGCGCGTCGACCCGAATAGCGGCCGCCTCCTCGGCGGCCTGCTCCAGCAGCCCCCGGGCCACCTGCTCGGCGTCGTGGCGGATCCGGGCGGCTTGCTCCTGGGCGCGGCGTTCGATGGCCCGGCCGGCCCGTGCGGCCTTGGCACGGTGGCGGGCCGCGACCGCACGCGCGGCCACCTTGGCCTGCGCCGCGTCGGCGTGCGCCTGGTCGCGGATCTGCTGGGCCTCCTGCTCAGCGCCGGTGCGCAGCAGGCTGGTGCGGGTGGTGGACTCGGCCAGCCTGCGCCCGGCTTCCTCGGCGACCTCGCGCATCACCTGGCGGGCGTGACCGTCCGCGGCCGTGCGCAGCACGGCCGCCTCCCGGCCGGCGGCGGTCAGGAGGCCCTGGGCGCGGGTCTCGGCTCCGGCCACCAGGACGCGCGCCTCCATGCGGGCGGTGTCGCGGATCAGGTCGGCGGCGTCCGTGGCCCGGTCGCGGGCGTCCGCGACCAGGGCCAGCGCCTCCATATCCACCGTCACCTCCGCCACCGGCCCGGCCGGGACCGGGACGGTGTCGGGGGAGGTGGCGGTGGGCTGCGGAGCCGGGCCGGTCGCCACCGGCGCCGGCTTCTTGCGGGCGGGGGGCCTCTTACGGGCGGTTCGTGTGGCGGCCACGCCGCCTCCTTCCAGGTCGATGCCGCCCTCACAGGGGCAGCGGGGTTCGAACGAGAGAACAGGTGGTCCGGGCCATGCCCAGAAAGGGAGGAGCGAAGAGCGGGCATCCCTGCGCGCGGGCAGCCGATGCCGGGAGGGCACCGGAGGGCGGGCGGCGAACTGGCTGCCGCTCCCGGCTGGCGGGAGCGGCAACCAGATGCCGCAGGCCCCGGGGCGGGGCCAGATAGTCAGGCCGCCGGAGTGTCCGGCACCTGCGGAACGGGCTCGGCATCGCCGTAGGCGCGGGCGAACACCGCCGCGGCGGCGAGCAGGCCGAAGACTTCCTCGACGGTGCGGGCGGGGTGCTTGTCCCAGTCGTTGTAGTCGGCGTGGGGCGCGCCGGTCAGGGCCCGGATGAGCAGCGCGAAGATCCAGCGCAGAGCTACTCGGGTGTCGGTGCTGAAGCGGTGGTCGGGGTCGGTGTTGATGGCGTGGGTCAGGGCATCGCTGATGCTCCGGCCGGCCGAGTAGGTGGGGTTCCAGCCCGCAGTGCGCAGGATGGTGATGGCCGTCTCGGCGTGGGCGGCGATCTGCTCGCCGGTCATCGGCATGCCACTGGGGCCCCAGCGCAGCCAGTCGGTGTAGTCCTCGGCCAGTGCCCAGGCGCGCTCGATCAGCGAAACCGGGGTGCTGGACGGGGTGGAGGCGGCGATCGTGCCGGCGACGAACGTCTCGATGTCGCGGACGAACTCGTCGGCGGTGGCCTCCAGGTCCTGGCTGCGGTGCAGGCCACGGTTCAGCTCGAACATGTGCTGGTCCTCTCGACGGGGTGGTTCCGGGCTGTCCGGCTCCCCTTCACCGCCGCTGCCCGCCCCGCACACGGTGTGCGGGGCGGGCAGCGGCGGATCAGGCAGCCGTCAGACCGTGGCGACGGTGGTGGTGCCGGGCTGGTGGCTGCTTTCCATGGGGCTCTCCTCGAGGAGGGAAGCGGTCCCGGGAGTGTCCCGGGCTGGAGGCATGCGAAAGCGCCGGCGGCCCGTGGTGCGGGCGGCCGGGGTGGGTGGAGCAGCGCGGTGCGGGAGGGGAGTTGGGTTCCTGTCCCGGGGTGCGGGTCAGGCGGCCGAACGGTGGCAGTCCCGGGCGTGGTCCTCGGCGAACGCCTTGGTCACGTGGAGGGTCCAGGCGTATTCGCCGCAGCCGGTGCAGTCACTGCTCAGGGAGCCGTCGGTGTCCTGGTAGACGTACACGACGGCCCCGGCCGGGGTGGGGAGGCTGTCCACGGTGACGGGCGCGGACGGGGGGACGTACACGTCGGGCTCCGGCTCGGCGGCCGGGCCGGCCAGGGCGGGCGCGAACGTGAGAATGGAGGTCATGGTGTGCCCTTCTTGGCGCGTAAGTGAGCGAGGTAGTCGGTCTGCAGCCGGGCGAACTCCTCGAAGAGCGGGGTCCCGGCCGGGCAGTGACGCCCGGCGGTGCAGCCCTTGCAGCCCTTGCGGTGAGTGCGCCAGATATCGCTGGCGGCCATGTAGCGGGTGTGGAGGCTGTCAGCCACCGGTGTTCCGATCAGTTCGTACGGGGTGGAGGTCGGTGACGCGGTGACCGGCTTCCCATGCCTGGGCGGCCGCCGTGGCGGCGGCCGCGAGCAGAACGTGGGTGAGCGGGTGGGCCAGACCGCATACGGTGGCCGCCCGGCCCGCGAGGTGCTGCGCGGTCCGGGCGGCGTTTATCCGGTGAGACACGGTCAGCAGGGGCGACTCGGACGGGTCCTCATCGGCGGTTGTTCTCCGACCGTTTGTTCTGCTCCGCGTTCTTGCGGGACAGTTCCTCGCGCTCAGCGTCGGTGAGCGCGACGACGACGATCATGATCATCGCGAGGCCACCGCCCTCACGGACGTGGCCGGGGCGGCGGAGCTGCCGCAGCGGCAGGTCCAGTACCCGCACAGCACGCAGGCGTCGTCCGCACCCGCCCGGGACATGGTCGGGGTGAAGGTGAGCTGCCGGGTCATCCGGAGCACCGGCTGCAGGGTCTGGCCCGGGGCCATCTCGGCGAGGGTGCGGCGGGTCTGACGGCCGGCCCGTACGGCGCGGTCGTCGCCGTCGGCGACGAGGTGCTGGACGATCTGGTGGAACTGGTCGGTCTCGTCGCGCTCGAAGCCCTTGCGGTCGTCTTCGCGCCGAATGTCGTCGATCGCTCCGGCCTGAGGGGCAGGGACAGCTCCGGTGCAGGTGCAGGACTCGAAATCGCCGTGGCAGTGGGGGCACTTGCCGGTGAGCTGCGGGTTGAGCGTGGTGACGCTCATGCCGGTGATCTGCTGCTCGCCGGCGGCCCAGCGTGTGTGCCGGGCCTGAGTGGATGTCATCCTGTGCATGCGTAGATCCCCTTCGATGGAGGGTGCTGCGAAGACGAACCCCCGGGGCCGTAATCCCTGGGGGTTCGTCGTGTTCCGGGGCCGGTTGGGCTCCGGAGCTGCTGTACGAGCAGCCACTGCCCGCCGCCCTCGACGAACCGAGGGCGGCGGGCAGTGGTCGTTCGTCCCAGGTGCGGGTCAGGCGAGCAGAGCCGCCAAAGTCTTCCGCCGCGCGTGCTTGCCCAGTTCGGCCTGCCGCCGGTCGTACGCCTCAAGGTGTTCCGGCTCCGTCGGCACGTCGGCCTGGGCGGGTGCCTCGGGCCGGGCGGGCGGGACGGGCACGTCCGCCCGGCGGGTGTCGGCGTCCTGCACCGCCGGGAGTACGGCGGCCCACTGGGACTGGCGCTTCGCCGGGGCGGCCGCGGTGTGCTGGCGACGCTCCTGGTGCTTCAGCTGCTCGCGGGCGATCGTGCAGGAGGCTTTCGTCTCAGCGAGCCGGACCTCCAAGGCACGGCCCGCGTCGCACCTTCCGCCGGTCCTGCAGAGGGAGCAGGCAGCGCGGTGCTGGGCGGCGGCGTAGCGGGCGCGCTCCAGCAGCGGGAGCAGGCGGTGCAGGGCCGGTGTGCCCTGCGGCCCCCGGTCAGCGAGGCGGTAGATCGGGGCCGGTGCTGCGGTGGTCTTGGGCTTGGGCAGTACCTTCGTCGGCCGGCGGGAGGCGACCGTCGGGGACACCTCGGTCCGCTCGGTCAGTTCTGCCCGCCAGGCGTCGAGCTCGGTGTTGAGGTTGATCCGGCGGTTGCTGCTGGAGCAGCGGCGGGGGGTAGTGGTGCGGCCGTGGTGCGGGGTGGTGTGGTGCGGGACCAGCACCGGGGTGCCGAGGACTCCGGTGATCGGCGTCCAGTTTTTGCAGGTCGGGCAGATGGTGTGTTCCTTGCCCGGCGTCAGGTCGATCTGGCTGGCCGTGAGCTCCGAGGCGAGGATCGCCGGGAGGCTGCTGATGTTCTTCGTCCGGGTCTTCCGGCGGCGCTTGCGGGCCGTGGGCTCCGCAGTGGTCGTGGCCATGGGGGACTCCTCCGGTATAGGGGAGAGGGGGGCTGCGTCGCGGGTGAACTCTCCGACCGCCAGGCGCTCGGCCAAGGCCGACGTCCTGGTTGATCGGACAGCGCATCAGCGCTGCGACGTGCGACAAGAGGCATCCGGCCAGGTGACCGGCCCAGGGGATTTGGTGGAGCTATCAACCCTGGTCCTCCCCTTCGGGGAAGAGCTTCCTGCGGTGGGCGGACGCTCGGCGGCCGCTCACAGTTCCAGAACTATGCACCACAGTTCTGGAGCTGTCAACAGTTCCGAAACTGTGGTTGACTGAGCTCAACCGAGATGAGGAGAGAGGAGGGCTCATGCCTCCGAAGTGGCAACGTCTCGCAGACGAGCTGGCGAGCCAGATCGCTGACGGCACCTACGCGCCGGGCGACTACCTGCCCCACATCAGAGAGCTCGTGAGGCAGGGCAAAGGGTCGATCACCACGGTCCACGCGGCCTACAAAGCTCTGGAAGCAGAGGGACTTGTGATCAGCTCGAGAGGTCACGGGACGCGAGTGCAACCGCAGGATGCAGCCCCGCAAAGTGCTGTCAGCGGCCTTGGACGTCTCAACCGGATGCAGCGAACTGGTCGCCCGTACGGGCCACGGGAAACCTCGACGGATCACGTCGTGGCGCTGAGGTCCTGCGCCGACCAGGAGCTTTCCGACCTGCTGGGTATCGAGCTCTACGACGAGATCCTGTTGCGCGGGAGAACCTTCGTACGAGGCGACAAGCCCACTGTGGTCGCGCTCTCCATCATCCAGCTGCGTGCGCTGAGCGCTGTGCCGGAGCTCCTCCGAGAGGAGCGGATGCCGCGCTTCTGGCAGGAGCTTTACACCGAACGCACGGGCGTGGAAATCAACGCCGATCCGGAGCAGCGTGGAGCGCGCCTCGCCTCCGAAGACGAGCTGCGCAGGTTCGGGATCAGCGTTCCGAGCGATGTAGCGGTGCCCGTTCTCGTCCTCCGTAGCGTTTTCAGAGACGAGGAGGGGCCTATCGAGGTCTGGGAAGACGTCTACCGCCCAGGCATGTGGCAGGTGGGCAGTGAGTAACTCTGATGTCGTCATGGCGTGTACCACTCCCTCGGGGACTGGTTCACCGTCCATGAGGTTCATCACCACAGAAAGTGACAAGTGGGGGTGACATTCGAGATGTCACCCCCACTTGTCACCTCCGCGCGATCAAGGGGCCGTGCCAAGCTCGGCCACAGAAGGGCCAGTCCTCCGATCCGCCGGCACCGAGCCGGTGGGACGCAGACCGCGCCGCCGTACCGTACGAGGAAGGAGATCGGCGATGGATGTACGTCCTGAATGGGCGCGCCGGATGGCGGAGGAGCGCGCGGCGCGTGACTGGTCGCAGCCCGACGCCGTACGGGCGCTGATGGCTCGCCTCCCGGACGACCAGATCGTGAGCGAGCACGACCTGCTCCGGCAGTGGAAGCGCTGGGAGGCTGGCGACGCGCAGCCGGTGAAGTACCGGACCGCCATCGCTCAGACCTTCGGCACGACCACCGGCGCGTTCTTCCCTGAGCGGTCTCGTCGTGACGGCCGCGCGGAGATTTTGCAGGTCAGCGGCATGGACACCGTGGATATCATCGCCCGTCTGCGCGCCTCCGACGTCGACGTGGCCACGCTGGACGCGCTGCGGATCACGGCGGATCGGCTGTGCTGCGAGTACGCGTACATGCCTGCCGACCAACTGCTCCTGGAGGGCAAGGCGTGGCTCGCCCGCGTCGTCGGTCTCCAGCACCAGCGGGTCAGCCTCGCGCAGCACCGCGAGATCATCGCGCTCGCCGGGAAGCTGTCGCTCCTGGTGGGCTGCGTCGAACACGACTCCGGCCGCCCCCGCGACGCCGAAGCCACCCGCCAGGCCGCGCTGATGCTTGGTCAGGAGGCCGGGGAGCTGAGTGTGCAGGGCTGGGCACACGAGATGAGGGCCTGGTTCGCACTGACCCGGGGCGACTACCGCGGCGTCATCGTGGCCGCGGAGGCTGGCATCGCCGTGGCACCCACCGAGAGCGTCGCCGCGCAGCTCTACGCGCAGAAGGCAAAGGCGTGGGCGCGACTGGGTGACCGATCGCAGACCGAAGTCGCGCTCGACAAAGGTCGTCAGATCCTCGAACTCCAGCCCTATCCCGAGAACATCGAAAACCACTTCGTGGTGGACCCCGCGAAATACGACTTCTACCGCATGGATGCGCTGCGCCAGGTCGGCGGCGACCTCCGGCTCGCCGGCCAGCTGGCCAATGAGGTCATCCGGTCCGGCACAGATTTCGACGGAACCGAGCGTTCGCCCATGCGCATCGCAGAGGCCCGCGTGACGCTCGGCGTGGTCGCCGCGCGCGAAGGCGACCTGGACACGGCGCTCGCGTACGGGGAACGGGCCCTGGCGGGGGAGCGGAAGTCACTGCCTTCGCTCGCGATGGTGGCCAGTGACCTGGGTCGCGCTCTCCAGACGAACCACGGAGATTCTTCTGACGCACAGGAGTTCGTCACTCATCTTCGCGAGTTGCGAGGCGGCCAGTGATGTTCCCGTACCGCGGGCAATTCGCTTCGGACTTCCCGTCAGGCGGGAGCGGCATTCGTGATGCTGAGGAATTTGTGCGAATGCGTCCAGCGGTTCTGTCGGGTAGTGCGGTTAGGCTGTGCGCAGACATGATCCATAACGTCGAGAACCCCAGGGACCGGGCAAGGTCCGCTGGGGCTTCTCAAGCGAGGCTGAGCCTCGTTGGGCGACTCACCTGGAAAGGAGGTGATCGCGGGATGAAGAGTACCCGCCTGCGCGGAACTACACGCGCAACTACGCCGTTTCACCCTCGCGGTCACGCCGCCAGGTGCGCCGCTTTCGGGCAGGCCGACTCCACCTTCGGGATCGAGGGGGTCGGGATGACCTAGGTCATCGGCCGCGCGCGCCAATGAGGTGGACGGGAATCCACTTCGGCCTCGCGCGGCCCATCGCGCCGACTTTCAGGTCGGCCGCCTGGTCTCCGGTTCATACCCGGCTCCAGGCTCCAGCTCACTGAGCTGGGTCTTTCTCCTAGCACAACCCCGCCCTGGCAGGCGGGACCCTGTCCGCTTTGGCAAGCGGACCACATCAGCTCTCCATCGACTCTTCAGGAGTCCCTTTGGCAGGGGGCTCCTGAAGGTCGGTGTCAGCTACACCACCCCGGGTTCCGGCGGTCTTGGCAGGCCGTCGGCGCTCGGGGCTCCGTCCGTACGAGCGCTCGGTCGCGGTCGGGTCCCTTGATAGGGGCCTAGTCGCGGTCGGGGCGTCCATATGAAGGTTGGCGTCCCCGTCATAGTGCCTGATCTCCCGGTTTATGGAAAGCGGACCCCTGCCCGTTTCGAGCGGGTTTGGTCGCCCGGATCGTCCCGTGTGACGGGATCGCCAGTCAATTCATCCGCCTCTGCCCCTTATGCGACGCGCTTCTCTCCCCTCGTAAGAACGCACGTGTACGAGTCAGTCACCCGGTATAGCGGTGGTGCCCTGTGAGCGGGGGCACGGCGTCGAAGGCCGTGTTCGACCACCCTCTGCCCGAACCAATCGACGACTCGGCCGACGAGGCCCCGAGCGGGATTCCCGGGCAGCGGAACGAGCGGCGGTCGAGGGCGGCCGACGGTTCTGTTGTAGCGGACGTCGATCGAGGCGTTCCTCGCCAGCACCACCAGCACGACGGGAGCCCAGGCAGGAGCGACGGGGCGGTCTCGAAGGGCTCGGTCGCGGCGTCGACCGCCCCGCTCGTGCACCCGCTCGCGGAGATCATCGACAACCGCGTCGATGACGCCGTCCACACCGATGGCTTCCCGTGTGGCGGGACGGCTTCCAAGATTCTTGCCCGCCGTGCGGGAGCGTTGGGGGGTATTGGCGCTCGCCGGGCCCTGTCCACAGGCCGTCTGGTGCAGGGTCAGCGGGTGGATGACGGATCGCGCATTTTGGCTGCTCAGGGAGGTGTCCGCTTTGGCGTGTACACCTGCCCGATGACGAAGGTGCGCACGGTGTCCGCCGCTCTTGTCACGGCAGTGGGCCGATGAGCGCCGTGGCGGCACCAGCCGCCGTGCTCCCTCTCCCACGCACGGAGTCCGCCGGCGGGTCCTCGCGCCGTCGGCTGCGGTCGGTCCCGGTGCAGGCCGGTCCGGTCGTCCCGCTGGAGCTGGGCAACCCGCTCCAGCTGTCCAAGACGATGCGGGCCCGGCTGCTCGCCGCGGTGCGCGCGCTGGTGTCGTCTCCGGCGCTGGCCGATGCGACGGACGGCGCGCGGCTGGCGTCGGTGGTGCTGACGGCGAAGGCGAAGGTGCGCGACGACTACCAGGCGAAGATCTGGGCGGCGGAGCTCGGTCGGTGGCTGGGGGTTTCCCAGTCGACGGTCGCGCACACCGTGCTGCCCGAGCTGCGCGGCGCCGGGTTCCTCGGCTCGAACGTCGCGACGAACGCCTTCGGGCACGCGACGGGCCTCGAGTGCTGGGTCATCCCGATGCGCCAAGCGCAGAAGGCCGGCGACCGGCGACACGCCCTGGCGCTGTCCCGCTCCGAGCTGGCGGTGCTGTTGAGCCTGTGCGAGGTGCTGTTCGGTCCGGGGTGGGCGCCGAAGGACAAGGCGCCGATCCCGGCCGGGCTGCTCGCCGGGCGTACAGGCCGGGGTGCAGCGACGGATCGGCTCGGGTTGCTGCTGATGGTCCTGACGACCGGTTCGACGGGCTGGCTGCAGCTGCGCCCCGGGTCGGTGGACTCCGGCCGGGGACGTCCGGCGGCGACGGTCGGCGGACTCCTGGGCTGCACGGCGGCGGCCGGGGCGAAGGTGCTGGCGCGCCTCCAGGCGCACGGCGTCGCGGACGTGGTGCGGCAGGAGACCGGCTCGGGCCTGAACGCGAAGTCGCGGGTGCGTCTGGTGCCGGTGGCTCGGGCCCACGGTGTAGCCGTGCGGGAGGCCCGGCGCACGGCCAGTGCCGTGTTTTCAGAGCTCGCCGGTACTGCATCCGGAGATCTTGAGTGCGGCGGGGCGGGCGAGACCCTTGTGGTTACTGGGGTGAAGGGTGCCGAGCAGGGCGAGATGGCCGGATCGGCAGACCTCGCCGCAACTGCACAGCACCACGCTCTCCACGCTTCTGCGGTTACTGCTGGTGGTTCCCCGCAGCTCTCTTGTGGCTTTTCCGGCGAAGGCCGTGGGGCTGCGGGCCGTCGGCCGGAGCGCGTGTGCGTGCGCGAGGACCAGGCCGTCGACGGCGAGACCGCCGTTGCCGGGACCGGGTCGCCGGTGGCTGAGGGCGGCCCGCTCCGCGGGGAAAAGCCGAAGGATTCCCCGGTCGATGAGCGGGTGTGGCAGCGCGCTGCTGGGGCTGGTGCCGGTGGCCGGCCGAAGGCCGCGGGGTGGGAAAAGGCGCAGCAGCACAAGCGGGTTGCCCTTCCGGCTGATCTTGGTCTGCGGGTGGCGCTGGGGCCGGTCTCGTGGCTGTGGAAGCAGCTGAACGGCTGGCAGCAGAACCGTGTCGAGGAGGCCGCGAGGGCGGAGCTGGCCAGTCTGGAGGGCCTGCTTGCGGTGCCGGGTGGTGCGCCGCGGCTGCTGGCCGACCGACTTGCTGACCGCCTGAAGGAGACCGGCGGCGAGGCCCTGATCAACAAGCCGTTGGGATGGCTGATCGGCCGGGGTCTGGTGCGGCGGCCGTCGTGCTCGGACCGGCGCTGCGATGACGGCACCCGCCTGGACACCGGGGCTGAGTGCGAGAACTGCGGCAACGTGGTGCACATCCGGCGGGCGAGGCGGGCGAAGACCGCGGCGCAGATCGAGCGGGAGCTGCCCCACCTGGGCGACGACGAGCACCGGCGCGTCCTCGAGGAGCGGCTGCGTGAGCAGGCGGCCATCGAGGCGGAAGACCAGGTGCGACGTCGCGAGCAGGCCCGTGCGGAGAAGGCCCGGCGCGAGGAGGCCCGCGCGGCTGACCAGGAGCGGGCGGAGCGCGAGCGCGCGGCCGCGGCTGCCGCTGACGAGGTCCGTCAGGCGCTGGCGTGCGAGGACTGCGGGCAGCAGCAGGCCGGTGGGCTGTGCGAGGCGTGCGGCTACCGGCGCCGGGCCGAGGCCTTGATCGTGGAGGCCGGGATGGTCGTGGCCACCTGGGCGGCCGACCTCGCCGACCAGGGCGACGTCGACGCCGTCGACGCCGATGTCCGGGCCTCACTGGCGGCCGATATCGAGCGCGCCCGGGGGGCGTTCCTGGACTCGGCACCGCCCGGTGAGCTGGAAGCCGACCCGATCGGCGCGGCGGCCGTGCTCGCGTTCGGCGCGCTTCGGGCCGTGGAGGCGGCGCTGCCGGAATTCCGCAGCAGCGCGCTGGGGCGGCTGGCCCGGACCGAGGAAGCTGACGCGGAAGCCTGGCGGGCCTACAAGACCGAGCAGAGGCGGCGCTGGTTCCGGCACAACCCGAACGGCGCGGACGCCGTCGCCGCCGCGACGAAGGCCGCCGACACCGCCCGGGAGCGCACTGCCGAGTGCCTGCTCGCGGCACGGCTGGAGCAGCTGCGCGAGCAGCGGGCGGCGCGCACCGAGCAGGCCGCGGCCGCCCCGTGGACGGACCGGCTGCCCCAGCTCGCTGCCCGCGCCCTCGATGGCGACACCGCCGGGGCGGTGATCGCATGACCACTGAGCTGAGCGGCGTCGACCTCGCCCGCCAGGCGCTGGTTACAGCCCGGGAAGCGGCCGAAGAAGAACGGCTCCGCCACCAGGAAGTCGAAGCGGCGCACCACCACCGTCATGTCCCGGGACGGGCGTGAGCCGCTGGGACTGGGCAGCGCGATCAGCCGCATGATGACCGAGCGCGGCATGGTCGCCCCGGCCGCCGGCGGAAGCGTCCTCGCCCAGTTCGACGCCATCCTCGCCGCGGCCGTGCCCGAGCTCGCCGGACGCGTCGGTGTTCGACGCGGACACCGGCCGCCTGGACGTCGTCCCCGACGCCCCAGCCGTCGGCACGAAGCTGCGCTGGAGCGCGCCGAAACTGATCGAGGCGGCCAACGAGCGGGTGCGAGGCGCGAACATCTGCGCCCTGCACGTCCTGGCGCCCGCACCCGTGAAGGCCGACCCCGCCGTATCAGTCGCCGCCCCGGTCCCGCAGCCGACCGCACCCGCCGCGCCGGTGCAGCGACAGGTTCCGCCGGAGGGCTACCGCGAGGCCCTCGCCTCCCACCGCGCCGCCTGGACGAGGCAGCAGCACACCAACCCGAAGATCCAGGAAGCCGCCGAACGGCAGCTCCGAGAGCGGCTCCGGGAACCGGCGGAGAACTTCGCCGACGGCCGCCAGGCCCTCGAGGAGCTCCGAGCCAAAGTGGCCGCCCAGCAGCAGGTGCGTCCCAGCGACGCATCCCGTGCACGGGCTCTGCACCGTCTCGCCGCCGAACGGGCCGGACTGGCCACCATCGCCCAGGCGACGGCCGCCTCCCAGCGACTGGACCGTACGGCGTGACTTCGCGGTATGCACCGGGTGGGTAATCAGGGTGATCGGCTGCGAGGCGAAGGGGGTCGGCTGTCACGCTTTGTTCAGAGGAACAGGAGGGCGCGTGCGGCGTGATCGACGGCAGATCCAAACAGCGGTTCTCGGCAGTGCGGATTCGGAGGATCCACTCGTCTTGCCGCTGGAGGCCATCGAGCTGGACGCCTTTCGCCTCCGTCACGAGCATCACTCCTTCTGGTGCGGCATCCGCCTCGGGGGCTGCGGGGGCCAGTTGACGACGAAGCTCTACACCGACCGAGTCTGCCACTTCGCGCACAATCCAGGGCCCGAGGGGCACCGGCCTCTGTGCGGCCGGTCCGGTTGACCGCAGCCCCCCGGCCTCTCTGTGCGTTCTGGCCGACCTTTTGCGGTGCGCTGCGGGCCGGAACCGCCTTCGGGGGCAACTTGACGTCCGACTCCAGGTAGCGCTCGTAGAGCTCGTCGTAGGTCGAGCCAGCTTGGTGGTTGTCGAGTGGACGGTCGCCGTCCCACACAGCAAGGTCATAGCTCACAGGCGCATCGTCGCAGGCAGCAGTTCTGCCGACGCCAGCAGGCCCTGCGATCGGACCTCCACCAGTGATCCGTAAGAGGCCCCCTAGTTCGGAACACCCCCGCGTCGGCGGGGAGGACCGGGCCAACGTCGCCGCCCCTCGCCCCTCACGCGGAACACCCCCGCGTCGGCGGGGAGGACGGCTCCTCGACCTCCTCGGCCAGCTCCACCCCCGGAACACCCCCGCGTCGGCGGGGAGGACGTCGGGGGCTTCGCGGCCGAGGTAGGAGGCGACGGAACACCCCCGCGTCGGCGGGGAGGACGCTCCGTCATTCGTCATGACTGTGACGTGACGCGGAACACCCCCGCGTCGGCGGGGAGGACTGGAGCGTCGCGCCGCCTCGCAGGTCGTCCAGCGGAACACCCCCGCGTCGGCGGGGAGGACTCGGATGCGCCGTCGCAGGTCTGCCCTGCGTGCGGAACACCCCCGCGTCGGCGGGGAGGACGGCACTGGTCACGGCGGGGGTGGCCCTGTGAGCGGAACACCCCCGCGTCGGCGGGGAGGACACGCCGACGACCGACGCCTCCGTCGGGCTGAGCGGAACACCCCCGCGTCGGCGGGGAGGACGCGGGCCTCGAAAGCACGCTGCCGGTGCGACCGCGGAACACCCCCGCGTCGGCGGGGAGGACGAATTCGGGGCGTACGCCACGGGGAAGGAGCGCGGAACACCCCCGCGTCGGCGGGGAGGACGCCGCGATCCGCATGCCGACGCGGGTGACCGGCGGAACACCCCCGCGTCGGCGGGGAGGACGTCTCCGAATAGGCCGTACACCGATCCCACTGCGGAACACCCCCGCGTCGGCGGGGAGGACAGGCTCAGCTTGAGCTGCTTGGGGTCGCGTATCGGAACACCCCCGCGTCGGCGGGGAGGACCTCCTGGCCCTCCTCGCCCCTGCTCTCTCCGGCGGAACACCCCCGCGTCGGCGGGGAGGACGGCTACGCACCGGTCGGCGCGGACGTCCCCAACGGAACACCCCCGCGTCGGCGGGGAGGACGGCACCGGCGAGCAGGGCCCCGGCCCGGTGGCCGGAACACCCCCGCGTCGGCGGGGAGGACGTCGTTCTGGGTGGTCTCGATATCGAGCTGGGCGGAACACCCCCGCGTCGGCGGGGAGGACCAGAACGGGACGGCCCACGCGCGCTCGAACCGCGGAACACCCCCGCGTCGGCGGGGAGGACTACGTCAACACACCCGCGAAACTGGCCGCGTACGGAACACCCCCGCGTCGGCGGGGAGGACACTTCCTGACCTGCACCTCAAGAAGGGCTTTGCCTTTTCTTTGCCGTTCTCGACGGGGTGCCGCGCTCGGTAGTTCGCACGGCAGACACCATATCCGGTGTGGCTTGTGAAGGTGCCAAGGCGAGTGCGGAGCGCGCCACGCGGCAGTCGTTGTCAGTGCCGGGTGCTTGGATTCGATCGGCAGCGGAGTTCCTTCCGCTGCCGGGCCGGGTCCGAGTGGCGGAGCGGAGGGGGTAGGCGTGCTGCCCAGGCAGAGCGTGCTGAATGAGTCGGTGTGGGGAAAGTCCCGTGGGCTGGATCCGGCGCTGCCTCCCTACCCGCTGGTGAGGCACCTTCTTGACACGGCCGCGATGGCGCTTCACTTGTGGGACGTGTACCTGGTGGGCAACCAGAGGGCGCGTATAGCTGAGGGAGTGGGACTGGTCGGGGAACTGGATCGTGCTCGCGCGCTCGTTGGATTGTGTGCCGGCCTGCACGACATCGGGAAGCTGTCGGGGTTCCAGTTCTGTTCGCGGCGAGCTGCGCTGTTCCTCAGCAGTGATCTGACGGCAGGTAGCGAGCGGATGAGCACTGAGCGGGCCGGGCATGACGTGGCGGGCATGACGGCTGCGGCCGAGGTGCTGGAAGTGCTGGGCTTCGAGGACGACGAAAAAACGGGCGCCGCTGAACGCGTCGCTGAGATCATCGGCGGTCATCACGGCCGTTTCCACCTCTTGGAGAACGGCGTCGGGCCCGATTTCCTCGGCGGCGCGCTGTGGGCCGGACAGCGAGCCGCGCATGCCACGGCGGTGCACGACGCGCTGGGGGCTCCTGCGGCGCCCGGGTCGTTCGAGGCTTCGGCTGCCGTGTTGGTGACGGGCGTGGTGATTCTCGCGGACTGGCTGGTAAGCCAGGAGGGATACCTGCGGCAACGCCAGCGGACACTCGATCCTTCGCTGACCGATCACTTCCGGCGGGTGCAGGCCGACGCGGCCACGTTGCTGCGGGATGCCGGGCTTGCTCCCGTGGAACTGGTGCGCAAGGATTTTGCGGAGGCGTACGGCATTGCGGGGGAGCCGAATCCCCTGCAGCAGTCGGTGATGGACGAATTGCTGGCTGCGGTGGGTGCTGGGAGTCGGGGCGGCATCATGTTGGTGACTGCTGCACCCGGTGACGGTAAGTCGGAGGCCGCGCTGGAGGCGGAGCGGATCTTGTCGAAGGCCTTCGGTACGCACGGGTACGCGTTCCTGCTGCCGACGATGGCCACCAGCGACCAGATGCACGACCGAGTCGCCAGAGCCTTGTCGAACCAGTCCGGGGAGGATGCCGGGCTGACATTGGTGCACAGCATGGCTTGGCTCAGCAGGGCTTACGCCGACGAGGACTTGGACGGCGAGGCGGTGGTGACCTGCGACGGCGACGAGGCTCCGGCCGGGCGCCGCCGCCGGGAGGCCGACATGCGGCCGGGGCGGTGGCTGCGTGGTTCGAAGCGGCCGCTGCTGGCGCAGTTCGCGGTCGGGACGATCGACCAGGCGCTGATGGCTGTCCTGCCGGTGCGTCACAACGCTCTGCGGATGTTGGCCCTGTCGAACAAGACGTTCATCGTGGACGAGGCGCATGCCTACGATCCGTACATGCAGGTGCTGCTGGGTCGGCTGCTGAACTGGCTGGGGTTCTACGGAGTGCCGGTCGTGTTGCTTTCGGCGACGCTGCCGAGGTCGGTCGGCGACCGGTTGATCAAGGAGTATCTGCGGGGTGCAGGTCACAAGCCGAAGGCGCTGAAGGGGCAGAGCTTCCCGGCGCCCTATCCGGGCTGGCTGTACGTGGACGGTGAGACGGGCAGGTGCGCGCAGATTTCCCGGGATCGCCAGATTCAGCAGGCCCGCACGCGGAACATGCGGCTCGGGGTGGACGTCGAGCGGGTCGTTCACGGGGGGGAGGGCGGGGTGGCGGACCGGATCGCGGTGATCGGGCGGCTGCTGGATCCGGTCGCGAGGGGTGATGGCGGTACCGCGTTGGTGGTGTGCAACACGGTGGGCGACGCGCAGGAGACATATCTGCGGATCCGCGAAGGGATCGACGGCCGCTCCCATGAGGAGGGGGGCGTTGTGCAGCTGCTGCATGCGCGTTTCCCTGGAGACGTGCGGGAGGAGCGCACGGCCGAGGTCACCGAGGGGCTGGGTCGGAGCGGCCCGAGGCCGGTCCGGCGGATCGTTGTGGCCACGCAGGTCGTCGAACAGTCTCTGGACCTGGACGCGGACATCGTCATCAGCGATCTTGCCCCTCTGTCGTTGTTGCTGCAGCGGGCGGGCCGCTGCTGGCGGCATGAGAACTACTGGCAGAGGCACGGGTATCCCGACGGTCGGGGCCGACCCGGATGGGCGGATGGACCGCGTCTTGTCGTTCTCGATCCTTTGGTGGGCGGGGGGAGGGTGCCGGTGCAGTGGGGTGAGGTGTACTCCGAGCACCTGCTCGGCAGGACCTCGCGGAAGCTGGCCGAAGTCGAGGGTGGCGGCATTGCCATTCCGGAGGATGTGCAGGGGTTGGTCGAGGCGGTTCACGGTGGCGGTGGGGACTTCGACTGGGATGCCCCCGGCGGTACTCGCGAGGCGAAGGCTTGGGCGGAGCACACGGGTATGGAGACTGCGGAGCGGAGCATGGCCGCGCTGCGCGCTGTGCCCCGTGCCCGGCAGGTTCGCGAGCTCCACGACCTGCACAGCCTGGAGGGTGAAGAAGACGAGTGGGAGGTGTCGACGCGTCTGGGCGCGGACTCGGTACGCCTGCTGTGTGCCTACGCCCAGGGGGACGGTCTACTCACCCTCGACGTCGCGGGTACGCAGCCGCTGCCGGAAGCGGATGCGCGTGGGAGGATGCCGGCCGCGTCCGTCCGGCAGGTGATGCGCCGCACGATACCCGTCCGCGCCGACTGGTTCCGTGACGCCGGGCCGGACGCCCTCAGCCCGCCCTCCTCGTGGGTTGAGCACCCCATGCTGGGCGATGTCCGAGTCCTTCGTCAGCCGGTCCTCCGGGGCGAGTCCCAGGCGGTGAAGGTCGGTGACAAGACGCTGTCCCTGGACCAGGACCTGGGCCTCGTCCGCTTCTGAGGGACTCGGCTCAGATGGAGCACCCCCACATCGGCGGGGAAGGCGTTGAGCTGTTCTCAGCCCCGCGTTCTCCAACTGGAACACCCCCGCGGCGGCGGGGAGGCTGCCGCACGGAGTACGGCGGCGCCTTCCCCGAGGCTAGCGGGAGAGGCCGCGGTACGCCTTGCCCGCCCCGGCCAGCAGGAGCAGGCACGACCCGGTGGTAGCCGGTCGGGCCTCATGCCTACGACGATCACGATGATGGCGATCATCAGCACCCAGGGTGCTGATGAAGTCCAGGACGCGGGTGCGGCTGGGACTCGGCACACGACGTCTCATCGGGTCAACTCTGTTGTTTTGCAGCAGAGTTGCAGCGGTCCCGACCTGGGGAGCAAATCGATCTTGCACCCCTCCTCTTAACATACTCCGCCCCCCGATCTCCAACCTTCCGTGATCCCGTCCCATGCATCACCGGATGGTGCTCTACTGATTCGGCAGCAATGGGGCAACCCGCTGTCAGTGGTGCTGCTTGAATGCGAGGCGTGATTCAGGCAGCGGCCTACTGGAGGGCCTTTGTCGTGCTGCTTCGCGCTGTCCGTGTTCGTTGAGAGGGATGGTTGATGTCTGGGGGGTTCGACCTGCGGGAAGAGCCGTGGGTTCCGGTGCGGTTACTGACTGGGGAGTCGGTGCGGCTGGGCCTGCGTCAGGTGTTCAAGCAGGCGCATGAGATCGAGGATCTGGAGTTGCCGGTGCCACCGGCGGCCGCGGGGCTGATGCGGATCCTGGCAGCGATCACCGCCAGGGTTGCCGTGGACGGAGGCGACCGTCTCGATGACCTCGACGTCGCCGAGAACTTCAAAGACTGGGACGATCTGCGCCAGCGGATTCTGCGGGCCGGCCGCTTCGATCCTGAGGCCGTGGACAGGTACTTCGACAAGGACGTGCCGTCAGGCAGGTTCGATCTGTTCGACGCGGAGCGGCCGTTCCTGCAGGACCTGCGGCTTCGTACCGAATGTGTGGACGCCAAGGGCGCGCGGAACCCGTCGGGTGTGAACAAACTGGTGATGGGCCGGCCGACCGGCATCAACGGGGCGGTCTTGTTCGGTCACTTCACCGACACAGATCCTGTTCCCGTGCCGGCTGAGGAGGCCGCCTGGCATCTGATCGCCCAGCTCTACTTCGGGCCGTCCGGACAGTGCACCCCCCGGCGCATCACCGAGGACCGGACCGGCAGTGGGGACGCGGGACCTCTGCGGAAGTCGGTCTCGTACTTTCCATGGGGCCGTGACCTGTTCACTTCCCTGGTCCTGGCCGTGCCGAGTCTGCAGGACGAAGGCCTTGGGGAGGATGAGGATGTCTGCCCGTGGGAGGGCGAACTTCTTCACCCGCTGAAGCCTCTGCCTGCGATGACGTGGCCGGGGCGGATACTGACGGGCCGGTTCCGCCACGCCGTTCTGCTCGTTCCGTCGTCCGACGGCCGGCAGGTGACGGATGCGTACCTCACCTGGTCCACACACGCCCGGCCTCCTATGGTGCGGGACCCGTACCAGATCCTCGACCGGCGCAAGGACGGGAATTTTCAGCCCCGTGAGGCCGACGGTTCCCGCGCCCTGTGGCGTGACCTGGACGCCCTGCTGCTGAAGGACGACCGGCAGGGTGCCCGGCGGCCGCCCGCCTTCGGGGCACTGCCCAAGACGGTGCTGCCGACTCTGCGCGTGCGGGCCTACGGTTTCGACCAGGACGGCCAGCAGAAGGACAACGTCTGGTTCACGTCGACGACTCCCCGGGTCCTGACCTGGCTGGAGGAGAATGACGAGGAGATGGCGCACCACATCAAGCGCTGTCACGCCTTGGCGGAAGAGGTGGGCGACCGGCTGGATTTCGCGGCCCGGGTCGCCTGGAAGATCGCCACGGACTCCCACGTCGATCCCTCGCCGAAGGCGAAGGTCAAACTCGACGCCCGCAAGCCCGGCCCGTGGGCCGCGGCCGCGCTGACCCGGTTCTGGCCGAAGGCGGAGACCGCGTTCTGGAAGCTGACCGAGCCTGAGCGGCGGACGGACCGCCCCCGCGAGCTGTTCGTCCACGCCGCGCTGTCGGCGCTGGACGAGGCGATCGGCCCATCCAGCCGGGCGGACATCAGGGTGGCACGCGCCCGCCACCGCGCCCGCTCGATGCTCCTCGCGCTCCTGAGCCCCAAAGCCAGCTGAGCCGGCTCCGACCATCCTGCGCAACGCCGATGACCTGTCGGCGTTCTCACCCATTGCCCGTACCAGGGATGCCTCATGACCGATTCCACGGCGGCCGCTGCTCCGCCGAAACACGACAGGTTCGTCTCCTACGTCCACGACCTCTGCCAGGACAACCGCACCCGTGCCGAGCTGCGCCGGGGCCTGGGGCTGCCGGTCGAGCGGTGCAACTACATGCACCGCTACCTCGTGCCCTGGCTGCACCAGCACGACGACGTCAGTTATCCGGACACCCGCCGGGCCTACTACGGGGTGGCCTCGCTTATCGCGGCGCGCCCGCGCGTTGCCCGGCAGACCGAGCCGACGGACACCTCGGCCACCGCCTGGTATCGGCGCCCGAATCTTGGGTCTGTGCTCGGCGAGGCCGTCAAGAGGGACGTGATGAAGCCGGGTACGGCGGAGAGTGCCTTGCATTTGATGTCCCGGCAGGGAAGCGATGCCGTTCACCGGACTCTCCCATCCCTGTCACGGCAGCTTCTGCGAGGTGGCATGACGGTCGACTGGGCGGTCCTGGTGAAGGACTTGTCCTGGTGGACGCAGGACCGCGACGCCATTGCCACCCGCTGGCTCGACCAGTACTTCCGTCTCTCCATTCCCACCGGCGTCACCGACACCATCACCCTTCCCGAGGAGAACTAGCGATGACCCTCTACCTGGACCTGAATGCCCTTCAGTCGGTGCCTGCCGCGAACCTGAACCGCGACGACCTCGGGTCGCCGAAGCAGGTGCGCTACGGCGACGCCCTGCGTATCCGGGTCTCCAGCCAGTCCTGGAAGCGGCCCATCCGCCTCGATGTCGAGACGGACCTAGGGGAGAAGGCGGCCCGGACCCGCCTCGTGCCGGTGAAGGTGCAGCAGGCGCTTGAGCGGGCGGGCTGGCCTACCGAACTGGCCGCGTTCGCCGGCTCCCAGGTAGCGGTGAGCGCCGGCAAGAAGGGCATCGGTCTGGAGGCCGCCGGCCACACCTCGGTGCTGCTGTTCCTGCCGGAGGCGGCCATCGAGGAGCTGGCCACCGTGTGTGCCGAGCACCGCGAGGCCCTGGAAACCGCCATGAACAAGGCGGCGAGCGCCAAGAAGGGCACCAAGGCCCCGCAGACGCTTCCCCCGAACACGATCGAGGAGATCCTCAAGCGGCGCACCGCCTCCATCAGCCTGCTGGGACGCATGCTCGCCGAGCTGCCGGACGCCAACGTCGACGGCGCCGCTCAGGTCGCGCACGCCTTCACCACGCACGCGGCGGAGCCGCAGCGGGACTACTTCACCGCGGTCGACGACTGGCTGGGGGAGTCCGAGACGGGGAGCGGACACCTGGACACCGCCGAATTCGCCGCCGGCGTCTTCTACCGGTACGGGACCGTCAACGTCACCGACCTGCTGAAGAACCTCGAAGGTGACGTCAAGGCCGCCCGTACGGTACTGGCCTCGTTCGCCGAGCACTTCCTGATGTCGTTGCCGCAGGCCAAGAAGAACTCGACGGCTCCGCACACACTGCCCGACCTTGCATACCTGGCGGTGCGTGAGCACCGGCCGCTGTCGCTGGCCGCCGCCTTCGAAACCCCGGTCACCGCCGACCGGAAGGGGGGCTTCTCCAAGCCGTCCCGCCAGGCACTCGACACCTACACCGTCAACATCAACCGGCTCACCGGTGACCGCAACCGCCCCTTCCACGGGCACACGGTCATCGACCCGGAGGAGAAGCACCTGGGACTCGGCACCGCCCACGAGTCCTACCACCAGCTCGTGGAGGCCGCCGTCGAGGCCGCTATCAGCGCCGCCGACCACACGATCGTGGGAGCACAGCAGTGAGCGGACTGCTGCTGAGGCTCGCCGGTCCCCTGCAGTCCTGGGGTGAACGCTCGGCGTTCACCCCAGTGCGGGAGACCGCCCTCTTCCCGACCCGCTCCGCACTGGTCGGCATGTTCGCCGCAGCCCAGGGCATCGCCCGCGGCGACACTGCCAGCCTCAAGAAGTACGAGCAAGTGCGGCTGACGGTGCGAGTCGACCGGCCCGGCACACTGCTGGAGGACTACCACACCGTCGGCGGCGGCTTCCCCAAGGAACGCACCGCCGCCACCAGCGGCGGCAGCAACAAGGACGCGGCCGTCATCACCCGCCGCCAGTACCTGGCCGACGCGGCCTTCGTCGTCGCCGTCACCGCCCCCGACAACCTGGCGAAGCAGCTCGCGGCCGCACTGCGGCGCCCCTACTGGGCTCCGTATCTGGGCCGACGCTCCTGCGCACCCGACGAGCCGTTCCTCCTACGCCGGCACGTCGACGATCCCGAGACGGAGCTGCTGACCGGAGTACCGCTCACCACCCCCGAACCCCGCGACGGGGCAGGGGAAACCATCGCGGTGCAGTTCCTCCGGGAGCAACCTCTTCCCCACGGTGGTCCCGGCGCGGCGGCCGACGTCATCGAGGTCAACGACATGCCAGTCAGCTTCGCCCCGCACGGACGGGCCCACGCCAGCCGCCGTCTTTACCGCACCGTCGAGCCGGTGAGCCGTGCTCTGGCAGGACCTCAGAAAACCCTGCTCACACGTCTGATCGACTACGCCCACGCCGAGGACCACGCATGAACAACGAGCCGGTGATCGCCCGCATCCGCCTCAACCCGCACAGCCGCGACGTGCAGAGGGATCTTCGCGACGCCACCGAAATGCATCGCACGGTGATGCGTATGGTGCCCGACGGTCTCGGCGACTCACCCCGCAGCCAGGCGGGCCTGCTCTACCGCCTCGACGAGACGGACACCACCAGCACCCTCCTCGTCCAGGCGAACCGCCTCGACTCCGCCCGCCTGCCGACCGGGTACGGGCAGGCAGACATCAAGAGCCTCACCCCCATGTTCACCGCCCTGCGCAAAGGGCTGGCCGTTCGCTACCGCATCGTCCTCAACCCCGCCAAGCGCGAACGCCTCCCGCTGGAGGCAAAGGGCAAACGCGGCCGGATCACGCCACTGTCCGGCGCGGACGCCGACCAGTGGTGGCTACGCCGCGCCGCCGACTCAGGCCTGCACGTCCACATCCTGACGCCCAGTAACATGCCGCCGATCCGCGCCCGCAAGCAGGACCTCGACGGCATGCGGCACAGCCTGATCCGCTACGACGGCACCGCAACGGTCACCGACCCCGAAGCCCTCCACGAGGCCGTCCTGGCCGGCATCGGACGCGGGAAACCGTACGGAGCCGGACTGCTCAGCCTGGCCCCCGCACCGTCCGCATGAGCGCGCCGAGGAGAGGAGGCGATGCCCGGCGGCGCCTCGCCTCACCCACCCTCGCCATGCTGCCCCGCGTCGCCGACTCCCTGTCATTCCTCTACCTGGACATGGTCCGCGTCGTCCAGGACGACACCGGAGTCTGCGCCCAGATCCAGGTCGACGCCCAACGAACCGAACTCGTCTACATCCCCACCGCAGCGCTGTCCTGCCTTCTCCTCGGCCCGGGCGTCTCCATCACCACACCCGCCCTGAACACCCTGGCCCGCCACGGCACCAGCGTCATCTCCGTCGGATCCGGCGGAGTACGCGCCTACGCCGGCATCCTCTCCGACTCCCTCACCACCCACTGGCTGGAACAACAAGTCGCCTGCTGGTCCGCCCCCGAACGACGCCTCGACGTCGCCGTCCGCATGTACCGCATGCGCTTCCAGGACGCCGACCTTCCCGAGGCCGTCGACCTCGACAAGCTCCGCGGACTCGAGGGTCAGCGGATGAAGGCCTTCTACAAGATCCTCGCCCAGCAGCACGGCATCGGCCGCTTCCGCCGCAATTACCATCCCGACCAATGGGACTCCCAGGACCCCGTCAACCTCGCCCTGTCCGCAGCCAGCGCCTGTCTCTACGGCATCGTCCACGCCGCGCTGCTCGCGCTCGGCCTGTCTCCCGCCCTCGGATTCGTCCACACCGGCAAGCAACACTCCTTCGTCTACGACATCGCCGACCTCTACAAGGCCGAAACCACCCTCCCCCTGGCCTTCGCCCTCCACAACTCCGACAACCCCGAACAGGAAGCACGCCGCCGCTTCCGCGAAGACCTACGGCTCCTCAAGCTCCTCCCGCGCATCGTCCGCGACGTCCAAAGGCTCCTGACACCACGCTCCACGAACGCCACCGACGGAGCGGCCGACGAAGAAGAGCCGCAGGAGAAGCGCGACGTCAAGATGGTCCACCTCTGGGACCCCAAGGCCGGCGTCCTGCCCGCCGGCGTCAACTACGCCGCCCGAGGTGAATGATGCCGACCATGCTCGTCATCGCCACCACGGCCGTTCCGGACCACCTGCGCGGAGCACTCAGCCGCTGGACCAGCGAGGTCGTCCCCGGCATCTTCGTCGGGAGCGTCTCCGCCCGCGTCCGCGACAAGCTCTGGCAAGCCGTCACCGACACCGTAGGCAACGGCGCCGCCGTCCTCGTCCACCCCGCCCCCACCGAACAGGGCTACGCCATCCGAACCGCCGGCACCCGACGCCGCGTCCCTACCGACTTCGACGGCCTTACCCTGATCCGTATGACCGCCGCACCAAAGGCAAAGGAAATGCAAAGCCCCTCCTAAGGTGCAGGTCAGCAAGTGTCCTCCCCGCCGACGCGGGGGTGCTCCGACGCCGGGGCGGCTGACGACCGGATGCTGCACGTCCTCCCCGCCGACGCGGGGGTGCTCCCCGGACGCGAACTTCACGGCGGGCCGCATCGCCGTCCTCCCCGCCGACGCGGGGGTGCTCCGTAGAGGTCGAAGGCGAGGGTGCGACGGCCTTCGTCCTCCCCGCCGACGCGGGGGTGCTCCGTTGTCGCCGTCGTCGATCCGGAGGGAGGCGCTGTCCTCCCCGCCGACGCGGGGGTGCTCCGGTCCTGCGGCTGTCGTGGGTGATCGTGTTCGGGTCCTCCCCGCCGACGCGGGGGTGCTCCGAAGTTCGGCCACCGAGTGGCCGACGTCTTCGCGTCCTCCCCGCCGACGCGGGGGTGCTCCGGTGGTCCTGGCCGTATGAGTGCAGCACGACCGGTCCTCCCCGCCGACGCGGGGGTGCTCCGCCACCCCTTCTCGGACGCGGCGGCAGGGTCGGGTCCTCCCCGCCGACGCGGGGGTGCTCCGGTCCACGACCTCCCCCCGGACGTGCACGTCGGGTCCTCCCCGCCGACGCGGGGGTGCTCCGCCGTGGGGGACTCCGACGCGGGCGCGGAGGGGGTCCTCCCCGCCGACGCGGGGGTGCTCCGTACTTCGCGGCCGGGCCCGCTGTTGAGGTAGCGTCCTCCCCGCCGACGCGGGGGTGCTCCGGATCACCACAGGTTCGGTGCCCCTTCCGGCTCGTCCTCCCCGCCGACGCGGGGGTGCTCCGGCCCGCCGCTGGGTGCTCACCCACGACGACGAGTCCTCCCCGCCGACGCGGGGGTGCTCCGATCGCGGCCGCCCTCCTGGACGACCCCGAGAAGTCCTCCCCGCCGACGCGGGGGTGCTCCGTACTCGGCGACCGGCGCGAGGTCGTTGACCCGGTCCTCCCCGCCGACGCGGGGGTGCTCCGTCGTCGGCTGGAGCACCGGCCGGGTGTACCTGGTCCTCCCCGCCGACGCGGGGGTGCTCCGTCCGGATGTACAGCGCGCGGCGGTCGGCCTGCGTCCTCCCCGCCGACGCGGGGGTGCTCCGCGGCCGAAACCCTGGAGGAGGGCGACGTCAACGTCCTCCCCGCCGACGCGGGGGTGCTCCGGCGCCCACGATAGTCGTCACCAGGCCGACGCCGTCCTCCCCGCCGACGCGGGGGTGCTCCGCAGCAGATGGAACGCGGGTCGCTCATCGCGGCGTCCTCCCCGCCGACGCGGGGGTGCTCCGCGTGTGGAGGCGATCAACTGGGAGCACAGGGCGTCCTCCCCGCCGACGCGGGGGTGCTCCGCCTTCGGTGCAGGCGCGTTCCGGCGCGGGAGCGTCCTCCCCGCCGACGCGGGGGTGCTCCGATCTGCCCGACGACGCCCCGGAATTTCATGGCGTCCTCCCCGCCGACGCGGGGGTGCTCCGGCGCCGAGGCGGTCGTCGCCGTGGTGGCGTGCGTCCTCCCCGCCGACGCGGGGGTGCTCCGCCCGTACTTGGCCGACAGGATCAGCACCCGCCGTCCTCCCCGCCGACGCGGGGGTGCTCCGGCTCACCGCCAGGAGCGGCTAACTCCTGGAACGTCCTCCCCGCTGACGCGGGGGTGCTCCGGTGTACCACTTGCCCTTGTAGGTGCTCAGCACGTCCTCCCCGCCGACGCGGGGGTGCTCCGGTGGCCAAGGATCTGCGGTGGGCCCAGCTCAAGTCCTCCCCGCCGACGCGGGGGTGCTCCGGCCATCGGATTCGAGGGCCTGCGCCGGTTCTCGTCCTCCCCGCCGACGCGGGGGTGCTCCGCCGTCGTCCGAGGTGAGGACGTGACCCTGGATGTCCTCCCCGCCGACGCGGGGGTGCTCCGATGAAAGGCGGCACGGCGCTGCCGGCGGCCAGTCGTGGAATTGCCATGGTCCCGGCCACGGAACAGGACAAGCAGGGGGGCCGGATCATCGGCTTCTACAAGCAGGAGCGCGTCATGGACAAGGATGGCTTCTGGGTCGCGGTCTGACGCGACACGCGTGTTTCATGCCGCAGTCCCACGCACCGGTTCGGGTGTGTGGGACCGCAGCATGGTGTCCGAGGTGGAGGATCGGGGAGTGATGGCGGTTCAGGGGCCAGGCCGAGTGCGGGTTTCGCATCATCAGTACGTCATGGTCGACACGGATGCCGAGGCGCCGGAGCAGGGCATCGACGTCAGGCTCGAAGGAAATGGGTTGGTCCGCGTCAATGACGAATCGACCTACGCCTCGGTCCTGACCGGCACCTCCTATGGCGACGTCGATGTCGTTTTCGACGTGACCGGCGTCGAGCCGCCGCTGGACTGCGAAGGCTGGGACGAGGTCGTCGAGGTCAGTCTGTATTTCCCGGCTGAGGGCCCCCTGGTGGGCGATCCCCTCTCCGACGACCTGGACGAGGTGCCCCTCCTCGGAGATCCGGAGGAGTACCAGTGGTGGAGGTTCCGGATCCACGCACGCGGCCGGGACACGGCAGCCGCCGCCGGCGACGTCTACGCGGATGAGGGCGACACGGTCCTGGAAGAGCACCTCGTCCAGATTTGGGCCGCCCCGAAGAGAGCCGAGATCCGGCACCGGCTCACCGACCAGGCCGGCCGTCGAAGTCGTAAGGCCGACACCGATAAGTACGCCGAGACAAAAGCCGCGGAGACGGACCACGCGGCGCTGCCGCCCACCCCGGACCAGTACAAGCACCTCACCCCGCAGCACACCGAACTGAACGCTGACACCCCGGACGGCACCGACAGTCCCGCGTAACCCCGACACCCGGCCGTTGGCAGCTCTTCCCCGAGCCCGAGAAGGGCCAGGGCCGGATCGAGCTCCAGCTCTGGATCGATGAGCCGAGGCAGGCCGACCGGTGGGACACCGACGGCACCACCGTGAGCTTCCCGGCCCCGCTCCGTACACCTGGCGCCCTCACCGCGCACCGCGTTGGTCGAACCGCCGGGCCCGGCAGGGAGCCAAGGCTCGCGCTTCGTGCGGCTCTTGCTGTCACGGGTGGAGGTTGCCGGTTCCGGCGCGGTTCAGAGCATGGTTGAGGGCTTTGACGGTCGTGGGTGGTGCTGCGGTGTCAGTGATCACGGTGCGGCATAGTGCGGTGGTCTCCTGCATGCGGGTGCAGGCGCGGGCGAAGTACTCCGCTGTTTCGGCAGGGTGGGGGCCGGGTTCGAAGCTGGTGCGGTTGATGGTCAGGGTGTCGCGGTGGCGGGTGAGGTCGGCGCGTGCGATGAGTCGGTCGCCGGCGAGGAGCGGGCATACGTAGTAGCCGTGAACACGGCGGTCGGCGGGTTTGTATGCCTCGAGTGTGTGGGTGAAGTTGAAGAGGCGTGTGGTGCGTGGCCGGTGCCAGATGAGGTTGTCGAAGGGGGCCAGGAACATGGCTTGGCCGGGGTCGTGTGGTTGGTCGGCGGTGGGCAGGGTGTGGGGGTGGGTCCATGCCGGGCTGTTCCAGCTTTCGACCCGGGTGATCAGGAGTGGGGTGTCGGGCAGGAGGCGTCGTGCGGTGGCTGTGGTGATGCGGAGGTAGTCGGCGAGGTCGTCGCAGGTGGCCACTCCCAGGGCCCGGCCGGCATGGGTCAGCAGTGTCGTCAGGCAGGCCTCGTCCGTGAGGGCGTCGGTGAGGAACTCTGCTGGGATCGTGCGCTCGGGGAGGTTGAACCGGCGTTGCCAGCCGGTGCGGTGGGTGCAGGCGAGTTCTCCGGACCAGAGCAGGAATTCGACGGCGGTTTTGGTGGGTCCCCAGTTCCAGCCGGTCGGCTCGTGTTCCGTGCGGAGCTCGCGCAGGGTGAGGGGCCCCTGGGTGTTGATCTTGTCGAGGATGGTCTTGCGGAGTTCGGGGGTGGGGTATTCGTGACGGTTGCGGCTCGTGCGGCGGCGGAAGGCCCACAGCGGCCAGTGGTGGAGCGGGACGAGCGCGAGGGCGTGTGCAGGGTATTCGAAGGCGATCGGATCCGTGGTGTCCCAGAGTGCGGTGTCGATGTCCGCGGTGGTGGTCCCGGTGCGTGTGGCGAGGGTGAGTTGGTGGGCGCGGGCCAGGGTGTTGATGGTGTCGAGCTGTACGGCGTTCAGGCGTGTCAGGACGGCGGCGGTATCGGTGTGTGTGGTGGTGGGGCCGGCGGCGGCGACCGCGATTCGGCGGGCCTGTGCCAGGGACAGGGAGACTTCGGGCGTCTCGGGGCGGGTCATGAGGGGCTGGGGGCGTGGTCGGTGGCGGGGCCGGCGAGCGGTGGTTGAGGTTCGGCGTGTGCTGGGGGGTGGTCGTGGCGGGGTGAGGTGAGGGCGATGAGGACGCCGGCGGTGGCGCAGCTGGAGAGCAGGAGTAGGGCGGTGTTGAAGTTCTGGTGGGCGGTGAGGGTGCCGATGATGATCGCGATGATGCCGTTGGCGATGTCGGTGGAGGCTCCGACCCAGGTGTTGGCTTCGATGCGGATGTCGTCGGTGGCGGTGGCGTCCAGGAGGAGGAAGGCGTTGATGAAGAGCGGGGTGACGAAGAGGCCGCAGAGCAGGAGGAGGAGTGCGAGGAGCCAGAGGGGGTGGGCGAGGACGAGGAAGCAGGCCGGCAGGGCGAAGCCGAGGGTGAGGAGGCGGTATTTCTGCCAGAGGGGTTGGTGCCAGGGGGTGGTGGCGTAGAGGAGTCCGCCGATGACGCCGCCTGTGCTGGTGGCGGCGAGCAGGGGGCCGATCCATGTGGTGGCGTGGTGGGCTTGGGCGTAGGCGGGGAGGAGGACGCCGGTGCCGCCGAAGACGGTGCCCATGACGAACAGCGGCAGCATGATGGCGAGAATGCGGGGCTGTGCGAGCGGGCCGAGCCAGGCCTTCCGGCGTCGTCGGCCCGGATCGTACAGGGCGTCGGTGTTGGTGGTGGGTTGGCGGGTGAGGTTGTAGTGGTGTGCGGCGGTGAGGTAGGCCGTGACGACCAGGAGGTAGCAGGCGACGGTCGCTTCGTAGGCGCGGGTGGGGCCGAGGAGGGCGATGGCGGCTCCGGCGGTGAGGGGGGCGAGGACGAAGCCGGCTTCCTCGAGGATCGAGTCGGCGGAGTGGACTGCTTTGAGCTGGTCGGGGCCGGTGGTCAGTCGTCGCCAGGATGCGCGTAGCGCGGCGTTGAGCGGGGGAGTGGTGGAGCCGGCGGCGATGGTCAGGAGCAGGGTGGTCCACCAGGGCCAGCGGGCTGCGGCGCTGATCGCGACGAGGGTCATCAGGGTCATGGTGGTGGCGCCCATGAGGACCAGGGCGCGGCCGGTGCCCCAGCGGTCGAGGATTCTGGCGCGCAGGGGTGCGAGGAAGGCGAGGACGAGGGTGTAGCCGCCGTTGACGGCGCCGGCCCGGGCGTATCCGTAGGTGTGGGCGAGGGTGAGCAGGAGGGTGATGGGCAGTGCGGCGACGGTGACGCGGGTGAGGAAGGCGATGGTGAGCAGGGGCAGTACCGGCATGCGTGTCAGCAGCCGGCGCGTGCCGGCCGGTGGGGGAGTGGCGGCGGTCTGGGTCTGGGTCATGAGGCTTCACCGGGCTGGGTGTGGGTGGCGTTGGCGCGCAGCGTGTCGGGGTGCAGGAGGACGATGCGGGCGAGTGGGTCGCCGCGGTGGAGGGTGACGGGGGCGGTGGGCCGTACGGCGATGCTGATGCCGCCGGGGCCGTTCATTGCGTTGAGGGTGTGGGCGGCGATGATGCCGACGGGCACGTCGAGGTGCGGTCGTGGGGTGGGCGGTGGCATGACCATGAGGAAGCGCTGGTCGGGGATGCGGGCGCTCCAGCCGAGCCGCCACTCGACGGTTCCTGCCCCGTTGGGCAGGAACATGGACTCCCAGCCGTGGGGGGTTCGGTAGTCGTGCAGCCGCAGCCAGGTGGTGTTCGCGGTGGCGATCCAGGCCCGGCCGTGTTTCCACATCTGGGTGCGCTGGGCCCTGCGGGCCACATCGGGCACGTTCTCTTCGTCCGGGACGCCGAAGTCGGTGTCGTCCAGCGGGGTCAGGGTCGCGGTGATGGGTGAGCGGACGGTCCAGCCGAGTTCCTGTCCCAGGACCCAGGGCGGGCAGTCCGCGGGGAGGCGGGCGATGCGTTTGTGCCGGAAGCCGGCCTCGTAGGCGTCCCGCTCGGCCCGTGCTGCGGCCCGGTCGACCCGTAGTTTGTCAGGGGGAAGGGCCCACGGTTGCTGCGGGCAGAAGGTGATGTCGGCCATCGGCACGAAGGGTGCGCTTTCTGTCGGGGGGCATGGGCGTGTCCGCCCCCGCCGCACGGGGCGGGGGCGGACACGGTCATACAGGGGGTCAGGCGTCGGTGCTGGCGTGCTCCGCCCGGCGTGCCCGTTCCTCGGCGGAGAGGGTGTCGAGGTCGAACAGCACGACGCTGCAGGGTCCGTACCCGACGTGGACCTCCTCGTAGGTGAACGTTCCCTCGTCCCGGTCCAGCGGGGCGGAGGTCAGGTCGACCATGGTCAGGGTGTTCGGGCCGTACAGGGGATGGTTGTCCCCGCTGTGCATCATGTTGGCCCGGGCGAAGTTGGTGATGTAGGCCGTGTCGTCGCCGGGGTCGATGACCAGGCCGCGCGGACCCGGGCCGACCGGCACGTGCCGCACCACCTGCAGGGTTTCCACGTCGATGACGTAGACCCGGCTGATCGACTCCACCGTGACGAGTGCGTGGCGCCCGTCCGGGGTGAAGGCGACCGCGCGGCCGCCGATGAACCCGACATCGACCCTGTGGGTCTCGTCCGTCTCGGCGTCGATCACGGTGACGAAGGTGGCCTGGGTGTTGGCGACGAACACCTTCCGGCCGCTGGGGTCGATGGCGAGGCTGTAGGGGTGTGCCTCGCGGTCGACGGGGATCCGGCTGATCTCGGTGATCGCGGCCGGGTTGTCCGAGCCCAGCGCGCTGATGTTGAGCTTGCTGACGTAGCCCTCGCCCCACACGCACACCCAGGCGGTCTTTCCGTCGGCGCTGATGCCCATGTGCCGCGGGTCGCGGCCGGTCGGGATCTGGTGGACCTCGGTGTTCAGTTCGAGGTCGACGACCGAGATGGTGTTGGACCCGGAGTTCGACACCAGCAGGTAGTGGTCGCCGGGCACCATGCCCTGTCCTCGGGGCCCGTGCCCGACCTCGATCCGCCGCACCTCGGTCAGGGCGACCGCGTCGATCTCCGAGATGGTGTTCTGACTGGTGTTGCAGACGAAACCGCGCCCATCCTTGGTGAACTTGACGCCGCCGCGCGGAGCGTTGCCGACCGGGATCTGCGCGACCCTGCGGTGCTCGCCGGGGCCTGTCTTGGCGACGACGGAGACCACACCGTCATCGGTGTCGGTCGAGAAGAACTGAATGTTGCGCATGGTTTCTCCCTGTGATGGTGATGCGGATGGAATTCAGCCGTGGACGGCGTAGTTGAGGTTCCAGGAAAGCGAGATCCTCTCGCCGTCGCCGGTGTAGGGCGGGACGCCGTGACGGAGCCAGCCGGGAAAGATGACGAGTTCTCCGGGCAGGCAGCTGATCCGCACGCGGTGACGATCCCCGGCGAACGAAATCCCCGAATCGAAATAGTCGACGTACGGGCGCGGGTCCAGCAGATCGAGCTCGCACGTTTTCGGGGCGCTCACGTAATAGATCGCGGCGAGAGCGGTGTTCGGATGGAAGTGGGCCTCATGGTCGTCGCCCAGCCGGTAGACGCTGGCCCAGCTGCGGGAGACCGCGACCCCCACCCGCGCCTCCCGCTCCGTGCCCACCTCCGCGGCGCCGGCCTCCCGGTGCAGGGACTCCGTGTACGCGGCGGCCAGGGTCTTGCCGGTGAGGGCCTCCACGACCTGGTGGGCCGCGCGGGCCACCCAGCGGGTCAGACGGTCCACGGACGGATCCCCCCACGAGGTCAGCTCACCCGACGTCTCCGCCTTGTAGCTGAACGTCTTGCCCGACCCGCCGGCCCGCTCCACCACCAGTTCCGCGAGCAGGGCATTGATGTCCGCAGCGAAAGGGCACACTATTCTCGCCACCGGAGTGCTGAACATCTGCGAAATAGTCGCAGTGCCCGCCTGGGAATTTGCCGTTCTGCCGGTATCAGTCACGGACATGACTGTCCCCTCGAATCAGTAACTGCCCTGCTGCAAAAGCCTATTGCGGGAAACGCTCATCAGTGTGCAGGCACGATTTCAGGGCCGCAAGCTATTCGATCCTGCTCGAATTCGGCACACCCTGCGGCAATACGCAAGAGGCAACGCCCTTTCGCTCCTGCCCCATCCGTCCTGCCCCGGACCAACCATCCCGCCAGCCCCACATACCGCACGTCCTCACAGTCCCGGGACAACCGTGCACGGCGCCAGGAGTGCCTGGTTCCCGCGACGTCAGACGTCCTGGCCCCGCTGACCGAGAAGGCTCTCGCCCAGCGGGGCCAGCCGGTGATGCACGCTCCCGCCGCTGCGCTGCGTGGTGATCAGGCCAGCCTGCCGCAGCACACCGGTGTGGTGAGACGCCGTCGCAGGAGCGACCCTGGTCGCCCGCGAAATCTCCCCCGTCGTGCTGCCCGGCCGCTGGGCGACGGCACGCAGCACTATGGCCCGGGTCGCCCCCAGCAGCGCATCGAGTGCACGGGCATGCGCCGTACTGCCGAGGGAGCCGGGCTCCTGCCCGGGTCCGGAACTCTCGCGCATCGTTCTTCCTGCCGTCGCTACCGCTGGCCAACTCCCGCGAAAGGCACAAACGGTCCGGCGCGCCGGGCACCTGGCCCGCGGGCGTCAGACCGGCCAGGGTATGGACGAAGGCAGCCCGGCGAGACAGGCACCGCCGGGGCCCGTAACGACGTCCAGGTACTCGTACTGAGGTGCACCGTCCTCGTTCGACACGACTCCCAGCCCGCGAGGACCCCGGCCGACACGGATCCGCTCCCGCTCCCGCTCCCACCCGAAGACCCAATCCAACTCGGAGACACGGCTGCCCGTGCTGCCGTTCGCCGCAAAGCCCCGCCGACCCAAGGCCGGGAGCGCACCGTGCGGGCCGTTCCCGGCACGGACGGACGCCCAAGGCCAGCAGGCGCAAGGCCCGTGCTTGAGGACGAGGGGCACCTGGCCGGCGGCCGTGTCAGTGGAACAGAGCAGAACCGGCACAACGCCCCCAGCCTCGGGCGCAGCTCGGGCCTTGCGCGGTACGCCACCGGACGCGAAGTGCCGGTGCCCTGGCACCCGTACAAGGCATACTGCCCGCCATGACCCTCCCCGCGAGGAATATCCCTGAAGCGTCTCTTTTGCAGCCTTAAATGACTGAACCGGCCGTCTAGACCGGAACCACACGATCCGGTATACGCTGCCGACCCGCCCAGACCGCCAGCAGCCGAATTCAGGAGGACAGAATGCCCAGCGACACCCAGGACGAACAGGCCCCGAAACACGGATCACTCCATCACGTGGAAATCTGGGTCCCCAACCTGGACCGCGCCATCGCCGACTGGGCCTGGCTCCTCGAAACCCTCGGATACACCCTCCACCAGACCTGGGCCAACGGGCGCAGCTGGCGACTGGACACCACCTACCTCGTATTCGAGCAGTCACCCGCTCTCACCCAGCACCACCACGACCGCCTCGCCCCCGGCCTCAACCACCTCGCCTTCCACATCGACACCCCCGACACCGTCGATCTACTCACCGCCAAAGCCCAGGAAAACGGCTGGACACTGCTCTTCCCCGACGCTCACCCCCACGCCGGCGGCCCCCAGCAGCACGCCGCCTACCTGGAGAACACCGACCACTTCGAAATCGAACTCGTCGCCTCACCCCAGCCGGCCGGCTGACAGCGTCACTCTCTCGACCGCGAGGACCTCCGACATCCCCGCTGGAGAGCGGGCAGTGCACCGGCCGTCCGGAAGGTATTGACCGCGCCAGTGCCCGTACAGAACGGCACCACCACCGACAGCAGCACTCCGGTCACCAACGCTCACCGGCCTGACGGGAGTCGACAAGATCGCGACGGCGACCAGCGGCGGCTTCAGCCTCGCCAACTGACACGCCCTCTGACCTGGTCCGGTGCCCGCGCAGCCCCGTGACCAGGTCAGGCGGCCACTCCCGAGCTCACATATATCCACCGGAGCCCACACCCCAACGGTTCTCCGGATAGTGCAGTTAAGGGTGAAGATCCGACGACTCGGACACCACCGACGCGCGCCGTCGGTACGCCGAGTACCGGGCCCCGCTCTACCTCCTCGTCGTCCGGATCGAGGGCAGCATCACATGTGTTCCAGGGCGTTGTGCTCGGCGGGAGCTGACCAGGAACGGGCGGAGTGCGCGCCCGCGGCTGACGCTAACGCAGTCCGTCAGGCACTGGGATGCGAGGAATGCGGGCAGCAGCAGGCCGGTGGGCTATGCGAGGCGTGCGGCTACCGAGGCCCTGATCGTGGCCGTTGTCAACGACCGTGCGGGACTGGGGATATGCCACGATCCGACGGTCACCCTCAGTATCGGCACCGACTACCTCCTGGCTGCCATCCGCGAGGCGCCCGTCACTCTCGATCCCGCAGCTCGGGACCGCGCCGCTGCCCTTGTACGCCGCGATCACGTCTTCCAGAGCAACCGCCGCCGCACGCGCGAGTGAGGACACCCGTCGAGGCGCCGGCAGCCTCATCCAAGGGGTCGCAGTCCCCACTTTCACACACATCGCCTACCGCTCGGCTGACCGGGACCGCGAGCCGCGCGGCTCGTCGCGGTTACCAGGTCTACAACAAGACAGTGTGCTGTTGGACCGACGAAGACCGACCGACCGTAGCCGCCGGGCCGGAAGCCGGCCGGCCGGACCTCGCTTCGCCTGCCGCCGAGGAGAGCGGTCTGCTGCGACGAACGACTCAGCCGCAGTCGTTGCGGTTGATCCGCAGGGAGCGGGTCTGGTCGTTGAGGTTGTAGCCGCGCAGGTCGTGGATGGAGCCGCCGCCCTTGGTGACGCACACCCAGCGTCCGGAGTAGCTGCGTTTCTCGTACACCCGGGCGGTGCGCCCGGAGTTGTTGCGGATCGAGCTGCCCCGGTCACGGATCGCGGAGGGCAGCTCCTTCACGCTCCCGTCGACGGCGCGCTTCACCCACGGCTGCCCCCCGAAGTTGATCTCCGGGTAGATGCACACGTATCCGTCCGGGCAGTCGATCTCGGCGGCGGCCGGCGTGGAGTGCACCACGGCGGCCATCGAAGGGGCGGCCAGCCCGGGCGTGCCCAGGGCGAGCAGGCCGAGTGCCAGGACGGCGGTGGTCATGCTGCGTTTCGATGTGGTCATGAAGGCACGAAACCGCAGGACAACGACCTACGAACCTGAGACGACCCCCTGCTCACCCTCACGTGTACCGGCCCGCCCGGCAGAAACGATGCCCCCGCCCCAACGGGTTTCGCTGGGTACGGCACGCCTGCGCAGAGCCAGCGCTCGGCTGCTTCCAGCCCAGCGGACCCAGGTGGAATCGCCGGTGCACTTCGTGGCGTTCGATCTGCTGCGGCTCTCGAGTACGGACAGCGCCTCCTTCCGCTGGAGCTCTGGTTCGGCTCGGGGCAGACGTGCTGGCATCGGTGTTGGACTGCTTCGGGCGTTGGGCCGGACGGGGGTATTTGCCCGCGGAGAAACGATCATGCGTGCCGGGGACAATCCGGGACGCTGTGAGGGGCACCGTATTCGCTGTGCCAACGGGGTCTTTAACGAGTGAAACCCGTCATGCGGAGACCATCGCAGCCGAGCTCGGGGATCACCGCCCAGGCGGGTTCGTCCGGCGTGACGTCTCCACCGGATACCACGCGCGACCTGCGTCTGCGGGGTGCTGATCTACAACGGTCAGCACCTCGCGGTCGTCGCCGCCAGGATCCCTATCGGTCGAATTGTCAAGGAATACGAGCTTCTACGCGTGCCGGCATCTCAAGCGAGAGGGTCGCCCCCCTGACCAGCATTACGCCGATCGCCGTGGTGTTAGGGAACGTGTTGGTAGGTAACCGTGGTGCCGGTGCAGTCTTCCGCTGTACCGAGGAGGGCCTGGCGTTCAGCGTCGTCGACGGCAAGGTCCCAACGCAGTTTTGTAGCCACCCAGGTTGCGGCGTAGGCGCAGTGGTAGGTCCCGTCCGCGGGCATCCAGTCCGCCGGGTCCTTGTCACTCTTGGACCGGTTGGAAGCTGCCGAGACCGCGATCAGGGTATCCGCAGACCCCTGGTCGTTCGCGTATGCCTCACGCCGCTCGGCACTCCACGGCGTCCGCTCGGAGTCGAACACCTCTGCGAGCGGTACGAAATGGTCGACGTCGAGCTTCGCCGCGTCGGTCACCACCAGGCTGTCGTATGCGCTGCGCCACGAACCGCCCGACAGTTTGCAGCCGGCCTCGACAAGAGGATCTTCAACGGCCTCGGCCAGGATGACCTCCTTCCGCGTGTTACACCCGTCTGCGGCGTTCAGCCCGGGGTTCCAGTGCTTGTACAGGGTCCGCTGGTAGCCCTCGCGGTGCTCCTCGGCGACCGGAAGCCGGTCGATAGCGTCGAACAGCGCCAGCACCACCCGGGAGCCGGGGGCGCCGGCGGGAGCCTGGGGCGGGGCATAGGAGGTAAAGGGCAGCTCGTTCGTCGGGACGGGGGTCGTCGGAGTACCGGCGGAGGCGGGGGACGCGAGCAGAGGCAGAGCGGCGAGGACGAGCGCGGGCAGTCCACGTCGCATCAGGGAGATCATCACGTCCTGTGATGTAGCAGCCGTTCTCTGCTCGCAGCGAGGATGCTGGCATTCCGTCATCCGATCGAGGGCACGGATTTACCTCAAGAAGAGCACAGCGGCCGCCGTACAGCGCTCGGACGGCGACCCGACTCTCAGCCCCTGAGCCGGGTTGTCGTGGCTCTTCCCAGAACGGGGAGCGCTCTGCCGGGCTCGCCTCGTACGCCCATGCAAGGGCTGTCACTACGACACCGCCCAGCACAAGCCGCAGCCGGGCGCTCGGACCGAGGTCAAGTGAGTTGCCGTTTTCAGTTTCGGTCCCTGCCTTCAGTCCCTGTGTAAATGACCAGGTCACAGTGGGTTCGGCGACCTGAACAGGGACTGAAGGGACTGAAGTTAAGGGTTATAGCCTGAGTATGGGCGCGTATGTGCGGGCGCATGAATCATTCCTTCTCGATACTCAGCTGGCTGATAATGAGGAAGTTGAGTCCCTTCAGTCCCTGTCTAGCTGCTGAAGGAGCTTTGACCTGCGGAAACGCTAAGGGACTGAAGGCAGGGACTGAATGGCTGGCGCACCCTTCAGGCCCTCTTCCCTTTTGGACAGCTCCACCGAGGGTCGGTTAGTTCCCCCGGCCCACCCTGGACGGTGCCCCTCCTCCGGGCAGGGGCAGACAGGGACTGAAGGGACTCAGTAACGAAATGACGGCGCGCGGGGGGATACGTCGCGGGAGATCCGGTGACGACGGCCTACACTCATTCCGAAAGAGAGTCCCTTCAGTCCCTACCTCGCGGGGTGTGACGTCGCTGACCTGCTCTTTTGCAGGTTCGTCGCTGAGGGTCTGAACTGGCATGCAAACTTGACGGACGAGGAAAACTACGTGCGGCGCCGCAGTGAGACGACCCCAGAACCGGGTCAAGCAGTGCCGCCCCTTGCGCTCGCCCGCTGGTGTGCAGGAAACGGCTGGCCAGTTCCCCCGCTGGCCCCTGACCGGAAGACGCCAGCCAGGAACCACGCGGCCCGCCCCCAGGACACTTCCCGGAACGAGAAGATCATTCACGACGGTCTCGCAGCAGGGGCCGCCCAACCGCTTCACCTCAAAGGACGCTCATGAGCAGCAGCGCCGAAAGCCCGCGCTTTGACGCAACTGCCGCCGCTCAGCAGATGCTGGCCCTCGAATCCGCTGCTGAACCCGTCACAGCTCCCACACCTCCCTTTCCCACCCAGACCGGTGCTGCCGAGGCGGCCCCCACCCCGGCAGCATGGCTCCCGCCCGGCGAAATCCCGGGAACCCTCACGGACCGAGGCAACGCCAAGCTGTTCGTCCGTCTCTACCGCGACCGGTTCCGGCACGTGGAGGGCCTTGGCTGGTACTCCTGGGACGGCTACCGCTGGAAGCGCACCGGGGGCGAGAAAGCAGCTTTGTGGGCAGCAGGGGAGATGGCCGAGGAGATCCCCGACACCGACCCCCGCGGCCTGTTCAGCGAGCGGGAACTCCACCATCACAAGAAGCGCACTATGTCGACTACTGGCATGAAGGCACTCCTCACCCAGGCCAAGGCGTCCCCCGACCTCTCTGTGGATCCAGACACTCTCGATGGTGACCCCTACGCTCTGTGCACACCCGATGGCGTGGTCGATCTCCGCACCTGCCTCATCCGCAAGCCCGACCCCACCCGTGACTTCCACTCCCGGGCCACCAGCGTCGCCCCACAGGAGATGCCGACCCCTCGCTGGCACCGCTTCCTCAACGACACCTTCGGCGAAGATCCCGAAGGCCGGGAGATGATCGACTTCCTCCACCTGCTGCTCGGCTACTCCATCACCGGAGACGTCGGAGCCCAGGTCCTGCCCTTTCTCCACGGCCAGGGCAAGAACGGGAAGTCCGTCCTGCTCGATGTGATGATCCAGATCCTCGGTGACTATGCCGACGCCGCTCCGCCCGGCTTCCTGATGGACCGGGGCGCTTTCTCCGAGCACTCCACCGAGCTCACCGAACTCCACGGGCGACGCCTGATCGTGTGCAGCGAGCTCAAGCCGAACGACCGCTTCGACGAAGCCCGCGTCCGGCTCCTCACCGGGGGAGACAAGATCAAGGCCCGCCGGATGCGGCAGGACTACTTCTCCTTCACGCCCACCCACAAGCTGTGGCTCCTGGGTAACCACCGCCCCGAGGTTTCCACCGGAGGCTTCGCGTTCTGGCGCCGCATCCGCCTGCTCCCTTTCGAGCGCATCGTTCCCGACGAACGCAAGATCGACAATCTCGCCGTGGAACTCGTCAAGGACGAAGGGCCCGGCATCCTGCACTGGCTCACCGAAGGTGCCCGCCGCTACCTCTCCACCCGAGATACCCTCGCCGGCCCGGACCGCGTCCGTATCGCGACCACGGCCTACGCGAACACCGAGGACCACATCGGCCGCTTCCTGACCGAGTGCTGCATCCACGACCCGGACAACAACGATCTCCGCGCCGAGCAGGGCCTCCTCTACGCCTCCTACAGCAACTGGTGTGCGAACAGCGAAGGCATCCGTCCCGGCACTGCGCGCGCCTTCGCTACCCGGGTCCGACAGGAGGTCGGACTGGCTTCACCGGCCGACATGATCAAATCGAACGGCCGCAAGTTCTACCCCAACCTCGCTCTGGCGGCAGAAGAATGAACAACCAGCACGCTGCCCCGCCTGCGCGGGCGCAGAGCCCTCTGCTGCTGGATACCGATCCGTTTTACGATGGCAGGACGCTCCGCCGCCTGACGCCCCTGCCTTCAACCCAGGACGCCCTCCGAGCCCCGAGCCCCCAAGGCGGCGAGCACGACTGCTCTGCCCCGTCTCAGGGAACAGATACATCACGCAGGCGCCAGCCCACTCGGTGCACGCCGACGAAGGAGAGGTCGCGGCCATGAGCTCGCTACTGACCGACAGTGACCTCATCCACGAGGCGAACGTGGTGTGGCTCGAAGACCTCGAACACCTCGACTACGTCCGCCAGGCCCTGGACAAGACACCTCGTCGCAAAAACAAGCCCCGCTACGCCCGCGACGGCAGGATGATCGGTTACATCGAGCTCGGCGCCGAGGCTGAAGCCGACCCGGACAGCGGGTTGTACAGACGCAGGGTGTTCTTCCTCCTGCCCCACGACCGGGACTCCGACCCCGAAGGCGTCTACCGGCAGGGCGCCCCCGGAGAGGCCGTCGACCCCCGGACCATTGAGCCCAGCCACGTAGGCGTAAAGACGCCCCGCTCTCAACAGGGCAGCGCCGCCATAGCGGCTGCTGGCTCGTAGAGTAGCCCGGGCCCGCGCGGCCGCCGACACAAGGCTGCTCCTAGCCTGTTCGCAGCGCGCGGTCTTGTGGAGCTGGACGGCGACAAGTATTGGCCGCTGCTCCACCAACTCCCGCTCCCCGTCGTAGAAGAGATCCCTCGAACAGAGCCCCGGCTGTCAGTGCAGACCGCTACATTTCGAATGATTGCTGCCGTGCCCGGGGCCACGGGGGTCTTCCGGGGGAGAAGCAGTGGTCAGGAAGGACCGGAATGACCGAACGGTCCGATGGGGGAGGCGACACTTGCGCCTACCGCAGGATGGGCGCCTATCCGGTACGGGGGGCATGGAAGCTCAAGAAGCTGACGGTCCGCGAAAGGGAAGTGCTTCTTCTGGTGGGCACGGGTGCAGGGAATCGCGATCTTGCAAAGGAGTTGGGGATCTCGGAGCGCACGGTGAAGGCCCACATTGCACGGATCGTGGAGAAGCTGGAACAGCAGACGCGTCTCCAGATCGCGGTGCTGGCCGTGCTGGCCCACGAGAGGATTTGCTCCGATCTTCTGTGCGAGTGCCGTGAGGCCAGCGTCTCACCGGTGTTCTGAGAAGGGGTGCCGTGCCCGTGAGGACCGGTTACGGGCCGCCACCGCGTTCGGGGGACTGCCGGCGTAGGGGGCCAAGGCGATCTGCATGTTCCTGTCCCTGGATTGTCCGGGGATATCCCATTGTGAACAGTTAGATCATCGATACCGGCCGGGCCTGGGGCCGGCCGGTATATGGCTGCCCCAGGGGATTGCAGGTGGATGACAGTTGTGGGGCGCGTATCGGCGTACGCCGATACGCGCCCCACAACGCTGTCAGTAGTGCTCTTCACGGTAGACGCCGTCGGAGTCGGCTCCGTGGCTCCAGTCAGCGAAGTTCGTGTTGCCCAGTTCCGTGTTGACAGCGAGGGATCCGGCCGCTGCGAGGGTGATCCTGAACGGCTCGTCGTTGTCGTCGGGCAGGTTGTTCACGGCCAGGAGCGGAAGCTCTGCGGAGGCCAGTGCCCGCTCGTCGGCTATGAGGACGAGAGTGCTGTCGGGCCAGCCTTCGTTGTCGTGTCCGATCCGTGCCTTGATCTGGTCCGCTGTGAAGTCCGCGTAAGCGCGGTTGTCGATGACGGCGAGCGAGTCGTATGCGTCGCTGCCTCCTTCGAGGGCTTGGAGCAGACGTGCCCACCCATCTGGGTGTGAGAAGGACGTCCGCACCAGAAGCGGGCCGGTGAACTCCTCGATCGTGGGGCAGGGCGGCTCAGGTTCGGCCCCCGTACGCTCGCCGGGGATGACCTGGATGAGGAAGCGGGGCTTTCTGCCGTCTACCGACCGGTCACTGGCGTGGACGCGGATCAGGTAGGGGCCGGTGCCTGCGGTGGCTAGATTCATTTTGCGCAGTGGCTTGTATCCGCTGTCGCACAGGGCGAGGAACCCGGTCGTGGAGGTCACGGTGATCTCCTCGACCGTGTCCCAGCTGCTCTCCACTTCCGGGTCATCTCCGGCATAGAGGGTGACGATGGGGTTCTCCAGGGCGTCGCCAGCGTCGATGCGCAGCCAGTCCTTCTCGGCCGCCAGGAACCCGCGTCCGCGCGGCTCCTTGCCGGCGTCGGGGTCCATGACGGTCAGGTCGCCCCACTCCTTTGTCTTGAGAGGCCGCGTTCGGCCTTCAAGGAGCGGCCAGTCGGAACGCTGCATGGAGAACCCCCATCGTGCTTGCCGTGCCTGCCGATTACATCTCGGAAGGGTAGACGGGACCTGCGAAGCACGTTGCGCGATCTAGATCTACTTGATGCCGACGTAGTAGCCGTCGCCGTTGAGGACACGCTGGGCCTTGTAGAAACCGCCGAGGCGGGCGCCGGCGCTGCGGTTGTCACCTGCCGAGATGATACGGGTGCTGCCGCGGGCCGGGTTGCCCCCCTCCTTGCTTGCGGCGAACGGGTACTCGTCGCAGTCGTACTTCTTGGGGTCGGGGTTGCGCACCTTGGCACACATGGCCTTGCGGTGGGCGCTGATGGTCTTCTCGTTCGTGATGCGGTGCAGCGGGGTAGAGGCGCCCGGGTGACCAGCGATCTTGCGCTGGGCATCGAGGATGTGATTGGCGGACTGCTTCACCTTCGCGTCGCTGCGGGAAAGGCTGAACACAGGAGAGGCGGACGGGAAGACACAGCCGGGGTTCTTGGTGCGCTTCTTGGGTCCCCAGAACGTGTCGTCGCAGCGGTACTTCCCGGAGTTGTAGGTGAAACCGCCGGTCGTGTAGCCGGGCTTGGTGAAGGTGAACCGGTAGGAGGCCGGGCTGGTGAGCTGCTTCTTCTTCCCGACCGTGGCGGCGTACCCGATGGTTCCCTTGTGGGCGGCGCCGAGGGTGGACCCTTGCGGGAATTTGACGGCGGTCTTGACGCCCTTGCCGCCGCCGACGGACAAGTTCATGCGGATGCCCCCGGCATTGGCGAGCTTTGCCTTGCCGACGGTGAAGCTCTCCGTCCACTTCAGCTTGCTGGTCTTCAGCGTCATGGAGTGCTTGATGTCGAAGGTCGCTGAGCCGACCGGCTTGCCGTTCTTGAGCAGGTCAACGCGGGCGCCGACATCCATACACATGCTGGTGCGTGTGAGGGTGATGGTGTTGATCTTGCAACTCGCGGCCGCGAGCGTGTTGACGTAGACGTTCTTGACTGCCGGGGCCTGGACGACGGTGACCCTGTACTCCGCCGGTGCGGCCTGGGCGGTCGCGGTGCTGATGCCTGTGAGGAGAAGGGTGCCGAGCGTGGCACCGATGACGGCCTTTCTGGGCGCGCTGATGCGCATGGTTGTATCCCCCTTGTTCGTGGACGGGCGGGACCTGGTCCTGGGTTCCGCCCGCAGAGGGAGCACGATATGTACTTCAACGATCGTGTATCTATTGGCTGTTGGGACACTGCCTGTTGGGACAAGTCGGTTTCCGGACCCCAGGGCTGGTGCCCGAGGTACCCGATCGGCTCGCTTTGCTGGCACAGCAGCCGCTGGTGATGGGACCCGGTCGGCCGGGGCGAAATGAAGCTGTTCCTCTACCGTCTGATGATGGTGATGACGGCCGCGATGGCGGCGACGACCGTGACGATCCCGCCGACTACTGCTCCTGCGGTGGTCAGGGGTGTCGCGGTGGAGGGATGCTCGTAGGCCATGTACAGCGTGCCGACGCCGACTAGCATCAGGACGATCAGGCCACCGGTGATCAGCGAGATGATGCCCCACAGGGGGATCGCCGGGCGCGGCTCGGGCGCCGGGGCCGGCAGGTCGGAGTCTGGCCGGTTGGTGGTGGACAACGGGTTCTCCAGTAGGGCATGAAGGCCGCAACGGGAGCGGCTGCTCCGTGGTGGCGTGCTGTGGTGAGTGGTGCGTGCCGGTGCTCGGTCAGCCGAAGGCCTGGGTGAGAAGGCTCGGCCGGGGTGCGGCTTCCTGAAGTGCCGTCCAGTGGCGGTGGATCCGATCGCTATCGCCTCGAAGGGCCACTGTCAGCGCCTGGGTGGCCGCCCAGCTCAGCTCCCCGGCATGGTGGGCCGCGGGCGCTCCGAGGATGGCCTTGATGACCGCGGTCTCGTGCCAGTGGACGTTGGGCAGGGCGTCGGCAAGGACATCGGGGTCCGGGCGGGCCTCTGCCAGGTGCAGGCCGCGCAGGGCACCCTGGAACCGGGCCAGTGCCACTTCGAAGCCCGAGTCAGGCAGCGGTTGTTGCTCCTGTCCCTCAGCGGCGTTCCACAGGTCGACCAGGTCGTTGGGGTCGCCGTCGCAGGCGAGCACGAAGTTGCGCACGCTCGTCCAGGACGGGCGCCGCTCTCCTGTCGTCAGCCGGTAGACGTAGGAGGGCGAGAGGCCTGCCCGGACGGCGACCGTACGGACCGGGAGTCCGCTGAAGCGGTGAAGGTGTGAGAGGGCACGGGCCAGAGCGTCTCGGGGTCCCCACTCCTGCGGGTTCCGCCCGTTCGGCTCGTCGTCGGCAGCGGATCCCAGGGCGACCTCTGCGGCCGGGGCCACGGGCCTGCGGGGACGCCGGCCACGGCGGGCATTGACGGTCCTGGAGACCTGGTCTGTGGAGTACCGGCTCTGCAGCTGGCTCACCGTCAGCGATGTCACCTCGGCGATGTCCTCCCACTGCGCTCCGCGGTCGAGTGCCTCGCGGACGGACACGGCGATGAAGTCGTCCAGTTCCCTCTTGAGCGCCACGGAGTGCCGCAGCGGTTCCAGTGGCCAGAAGGGGAGAGACCGGGAGGAGGACTGGGCCACCATCCGGGCCCGGGTGGCGACGGCCCGGCCGATGCGCTCGGCATCCTGGGAGAAGTCGGCTTCCTCGGTCTCCGCGTTGCGGAGGCGGAAGGCGGCAGAACGGCACTGCGCGGAGCAGTACTCGGGGCGGCGCCCGGTCGGGCTCCTCCTGGCGAAGGGGTGGGCGCAGTTCTTGCATTCGATCTGGTCAGATCGGCTTTTGGACATGGCATTCCGTCGTACTAGGTGATTTGGGAGGAAGGGAACGTCTGACCGCTGGGTAGCTCTTAACGGGCGATTTCGTTCTCTCGGCTCACGCGATTGCGCGAAACGAAAGGACGGTTCGAGCCCGTAGGGCGCCGTGCGGAACCAACGGCGCACGCCGGGCCGGCCGTGCCGAGCTCCCGCGAAACCGGGAACGATCTCACAGGTCAGAGCGACAGGGGGCAGACAGCCCGGCACCTGACGCGCCGAAGTGGCCCCTTTCCGGGGTCACTGGCCCCGTCACGACAAAGTGGTGCCTCACCAGTCGACACTCATTGCGCCCTACAGCCCTCACGGGCTCCGTGCTACGTTCGAGCCCACTGGTCGAGGACTGAACACTTTGGCCAGGCGAATGCGGAACAGGGGTCATCTCAGTCTCCTTTCGTTTCGCAACTGCATGTAGACGGAGAGGTCCTGAGGCAGGTTCCTACGCCGTTGGCTCGGGACCTCTCCGGTAAATCAGGACCCTAGCTCAGTCCGTGCACACAGAGCTACGCAATCACTACAGCCGCAAGTCCGTTCGGGAATCGCCGAGTCCAGTACGCCTTGCCCTGGAGCCCTCGATCACCCCGAGGCTGAAACCAGGACCAGGAAGAATGGCTCCTTTGCGGCGACGCTCCTAGACGTCGTGCGTAGCGGCAGCAAATGACCCTCCGCACGGACGGCTCCCCCCTTTCGCGCCCCGTGGTTATCCGGGGCAGGGGGCTTTGAGGTCCGGTCGTCCCCACCGTGCCGCCGGATCGCGGACGGTGCGGGCCATCCAGGCTCCACCAGGTAGATGCGCAGTTTGAGCTCATATCTGACTAAATGGACCGTTTTTCTCCCCATGAGAGCACGACCATGAGTCGCGTGTTCGATTCTTGTTCGAGTATTCTGGTGTTCCAGACGGTTGGTTTGGGTTGTTTTGGGGGTTATGGGTTCGGAGGGTGTGATGGATGGTGGGGTGCAGCTGCATGTCGCCAGCGGCTACTCGGCCCGCTTCGGCGCCTCGCACCCGCACGCCCTCGTCGACCGGGCCGCCGAGCGGGGGATCGAGACGCTCGCCATCACCGACCGCGACACCGTCACCGGCGCCGTCCGCTTCGCGAAGGCCGCGGCCGAATCCGGCGTACGGCCGGTCCTCGGCGTCGACATCGCGGTCGCCCCGCACGCGCCGGCACCGGCCGGGCCCCGGCCGCGCACCCCGGTGCGCGGGGGAGCGCACGTGATGGAGGCCCCGCTGCGGGTGACCCTGCTCGCACAAGACGGCGCGGGATGGGGAAGCCTGTGCCGTCTCGTATCCGCCGCACACGCCACCGCCGGGGACGGGCCGCCGACCGCGACCTGGCCGGTCCTGCAGGAGTTCGCCTGCCAGGGCCTCACGGTGCTGCTCGGCCCGGCCTCGGAGCCGGTGCGGGCGCTGTCGGCCGGCCGCCCGGATCTCGCCGAGCAGCTCCTGGCCCCCTGGCGGGAGGTGGCCGGGCAGAACCTGCGACTGAACGTTCTGTGGTGGGGGTTGCAGGGATTGGGCCCGGGATCGCTCCGTCTGGCCGCCCACACCCTGGGCCTGGCCGACCGCCTCGGCATCCGCACCGTGCTGACCAACGCGGTGCGCTACGCCGATCCCGGCCAGCACCGGCTCGCGGATGTCCTGGACTCCGCCCGCCTGCTGCGCCCCATCGACCGGTCTCGCCTGGACTGCGGTGAGCGGTGGCTGAAGGGCCCGGAGGCGATGGCGGCCGCGGCCGAGGAGATCTGCCGCGCCGCGGGTATGGGTCCTGGCCGGGCGGCCGCGCTGCTCGCCGAGACCGCCGCCACTGGTGAGGAGTGTGTGATCGATCCGGTCGCGGACCTCGGGCTGGGGCGCACGCATTTCCCCGAGCCGTCCGTGGTCGGCGCCGGTCCGGGGGTGGGCGGGGCGATGCGGCTGCTGAAGCAGCGGTGCGAGGCCGGGATGCTCGCCCGCGGCCTGGACCACGACCGCCGGGCGATGGACCAGCTCGACTACGAGCTCGGCATCATCGGCCGCCTCCGCTACGAGCCCTACTTCCTGGCCGTCGCCCAGGTCGTCGCGGACGTCCGCGACATGGGAATCCGGGTCGCCGCCCGCGGCTCCGGCGCCGGATCCATGGTCAACCACTCGCTGTTCGTCGCCACCGCGAACCCGCTCGAACACCACCTGCTCTTCGAGCGTTTCCTCTCCGAGCGGCGCTCCTCGCTGCCGGACATCGACATCGATGTGGAGTCCGCGCGCCGACTGGAGGTCTACGACCGCATCATCGAGCGGTTCGGGACCGACCGGGTCGCGGTCACCGGGATGCCGGAGACCTACCGGGCCCGCCACGCCCTGCGCGACACCGGCCTGGCCCTGGGCATGCCCCCACACGTCGTCGACCAGGTCGCGAAGGCCTTCCCGCACATCAGGGCCTGCGACATCCGCGACGCCCTGCACAGCCTGCCCGAGCTGCGGCACCTGGCCGCCGACGCCGCCTCCTACGGCCCGCTGTGGGAGCTCGCGGAGGGCCTGGACAAACTGCCGCGCGGCATCGCCATGCACCCGTGCGGGGTCATCCTGTCCAACAACACCCTGCTGGACCGGCTGCCCGTCCAGCCGACACCCGGCGGATACCCGATGGTCCAGGCCGACAAGGAGGACGTCGAAGACCTCGGGCTGCTCAAACTGGATGTGCTGGGGGTGCGGATGCAGTCGGCGATGGCGCACGCCGTCACCGAGATCCGCCGCACCACCGGCCGGCAGATCGACCTCGACAACCCCGACCAGGTCCCCCTGGACGACCAGTTCGCGTTCGCCCTGATCCAGGACTCCGACACGGTGGGAATGTTCCAGCTGGAGTCACCCGGCCAGCAAGATTTGGTGGGAAGACTGCAACCGCGCGATCCGCAGGACGTCATCGCCGACATCAGCCTCTTCCGACCCGGGCCCGTTCAGGGCGGCATGCCCGCCCTCTACATCGCCGCCCGCCACGGCGCCGCCCCCGCCTACCCCCACCCCGACCTCGAACCCGTACTGAGCGACACGTACGGGGTGACGATCTGGCACGAGCAGATCATCGACATCCTCGCCGTGATGACGGGCTGCGACCGCGCCCTGGCCGAATTCGCCCGCCGCGCCCTGGCCGACGAAATCCGCCTGCCGAAGCTCGAAGCCTGGTTCCGCCAGGAAGCCGGGGCCCGCGGCTACAGCACCGCGGTGCTGAACGAGGTGTGGGAGATCGTCGCCTCGTTCGGCGCGTACGGGTTCTGCCGTGCGCACGCCGTCGCGTTCGCCGTCCCGGCCCTGCAGTCCGCCTGGCTCAAGGCCCACCACCCCGCCGCCCTCTACGCGGGCCTCCTGGAGCACGACCCGGGTATGTGGCCGGCGCGCGTCATCGTCTCCGACGCCCGCCGCCACAACGTGCCGATCCTGCCCGTCGACATCAACCGCTCCCGCCCCGCCCACACCGTGGAGAAGACCGCCACCGGGTGGGGGGTGCGGCTGTCGCTGTCCTCGGTGAAGGGCATCAGCGAGACCGACGTCGCGCAGATCGCCGCCGGGCAGCCCTACAACTCGCTCCAGGACTTCTGGCAGCGGGCCCACCCCGCCCTGCCGACCGCCGAGCGCCTCATCCAGATCGGCGCCCTCGACCAGGTCAAGGGCGACCTGACCCGCCGCGATCTGCTGCTGCAGGTCACCGAACTCCACCGCGACACCCGCACCCGCCCCGGGACCGGACAGCTCCCCCTGGACCCCGCCCTCATCACCGCCGGCCCGTCCGGGCTGCGGGAGATGTCCAGCCGCGACGTCATGGACGCCGAGCTCAGTGTCCTGAAGATCGACGTCTCCCAGCACCTGATGACCCACCACCACCGCCTGCTCCGCGAGATCGGCGCCACCGACGCCGCCCACCTCAAGGCCATGCACCCCGGCCAGCAGGTCCTGGTCGCCGGCGTCCGGGCCTCCACCCAGACACCCCCCATCCCCTCCGGCAAACGCATCATCTTCGTCACCCTCGAAGACGGCTTCGGACTCGTCGACATCGCCTTCTTCGAAGACAGCCACGACAACTGCGCCCACACGATCTTCCACAACGGAATGCTCCTGGTCCGCGGCACCGTCGAGGCCCGCGGCCCGCGCCGCACCGTCGTCGGGAACATGGTCTGGGACCTCGACGAACTCGCCACCGCCCGCCGCGACCACGGACCCCAGCGCGTCCTGGAACTCCTCGGCCGCACCACCCCGGCCCCCACCCCCGCCCAGACCACACCACCCGAGAACACCCCGGCACCGGGCGGACCGGAACGGACACTGCCCAACGGCACGGCCGGCGCGCGGCTCCACCCCTACGCCGACCTCCAGCCCGCCGGCACCCGCTCCGCCGACCTCAACCGGCTCGGCCACACCAGCCAGGGCAGCGCCGGATGACCACAAGCCCCCGCACCATCGCCCGGATCCACTTCCACGTCGCCGACCCGCCCCCCGGGCTCTACGACCAGCTCCTCGCTGTCCTGGAAACCGTCACCCCGCGCATCGAAGCCCACCCCGCCGACTGGTCCGCCGACCTCGACCTCACCGGCGCCCTGCGCTACTGGGCCCGCGACCCCGCCGCGCTCGTCGACGTCATCCGCCTCCGGATCCTCGCCCTGCACGGCGTCCAGACATCAGCCGGCGCCGGACCCAACCGCACGATCGCCACGATGGCCGCCGCCGTCTCCCCGCCCGGCACCGCCACCGTCATCGGCCCCACCCCCTACGACACCGCACAGTTCCTGCGCCCCCGCCCCGCCGTAGCACTCCCCGGAATCGGACCCGCCAGCGCCAAGTCCCTTACCCGGTACGGAATCCACACCATCGGCGACATCGCCGACACCCCGCTCCTCACCCTCCAACGCGTCCTCGGCGCCCCCGCCCGCCAAATACACGAGCGCGCCCACGGCCACGACGAACAACCCGTCACCCCCGCGGCCGCACCCCGCTCGATCAGCGCCACACACCCCTACAGCCACGACGAACTCAACCCCGCCCGCCACCACGCCGCACTCCTCGGCCTCACCGAAGAACTCGGCGCCCGACTCCGCACCGAACACAGCATCACCCAGGCACTCACCCTCACCGTCAGCTACGCCGACCGGACCACCACCACCCGAACCCGGGCCCTGACCGAACCCACCGCCCACACCCCGCACCTCACCCGCACCGGGCTCGAACTCCTCGACCGCCTCGGCCTCCAACGAGCCCGCCTCCGCGCCATCTCACTGCGGGCCGAACGCCTTCTGCCGGCCGAGCAGGCTGTTCACCAACTGACCCTCGACACGGGCGACGGCAAGGCCCGCGACCTCGAAGCCGCCCTCGACCGCGCTCGAGCCCGCTACGGATCCGGCATTGCCGCCAGCGCCGCCGCATACCGCCGCACACATCACTGACCCGAGCAGCATCCACACAGAGGCTTCGTTCACGTGAAGCAGCAGCGATTGATCAGTGGTGTGGACAGGCTCGGCGGGGTCGGCGCAGAACTTGTAGCCGTCCTTCCAGGTCCAGATCAGGGGCGGCCAGCCGCGTTCGGTAATGGTGTCCCGCAGGCAGGCCAGGCCGGAGCGACTCCGCCGCCGCGAAGGAAGTCCTCTTCCGCCTCCGTCTGACCCATCCCGAGATCACGCTCGTCTGGGCCGACCGCGCTTACGCAGGCAAGCTCGAGACCTGGGCAAAGAAGTATCTGAACCTCACGATCAAGACGATCTCCCGGCCCAAGGACACCACCGGGTTTGTCGTCCTTCCCCGCCGCTGGGTCGTCGAACGATCACTCGCCTGGATGATGAACGCCCGCCGCCATGCCCGCGACTACGAGCGGCTCATCCAGCACTCGGAACTCACCTGGGCCGCCATCACCCTCATGACCAGACGCCTGGCCACGAGCAAGGGACGCCGTCACTCAGCAGGACCTGCGGCCGACGTCTGACGCGCCGGTGGGGCCGGCCACCGGCCGACCCCACCGGAACCAGCGGCCGGTCAGTCCTTCTCGTGCTGCGCGAGTGCGAGTCCCAGGCCGAAGAACGTCGGCGCCCACTCACCCACGAAAATCCCCCACCGGTCAGCACGGTCCGTACCCGCTGCCTCTCCCTTGACCGACGCCGTCCACGACAGGAACGACAGCCCGATCGAGACCACAGCAGCCGTATAAGCGTGATCACTACGCAAACCCGCCTCGTGCAACTTCTTGATGATCATGACCAAACTCCTCTGACGGAGATCTGCAGACACTGCCACCGTCACCCCCGTCAGGCATATCCGCTCACTCCGCACCGCCAAACGGGTGGCCCCAAAGGCAGCGCTCACAGCCCTCGCCCTCGAAAACAGCTTCTGAGGTTCTGCAGCACGTTGTGGATGAGCCGGTACCTACGGCTATCCGTCCGGTGCTGCTCGATCACCCCGGCCACGTCCTCGCGGTAGAGGCTGCGCCGCTCCTTCAGCGTCGGGTGGATGAGCGCGCTGAGAAACCGCAGGGCCTCACGGTTCGTCGCGAGCATGTCCTCCAACTTGGCCAGGCTCGGCCGGCCACGGGGTGGCGCGGCGACCCAGGCGACCGCACCCGAGACCAGCGCCAGCGCCGCGCAGGTGATGTCCACCCGGAGGAACCGGGAGGGTGAGCCCCAGGCCAGTACGGTCCATAACAGGCCCGTCAGGACCGCACCCCCGGCCACGGTCAGGGCCACGCCCACCGTGCGGACCCTTCTCCTTCGCCGCACCAGGTCCCGCTCCGTCTGCCTCACCTTGCGCCTCAGCTCGCGCAGCGAGGCGTGTTCGTCGGCTTCGGCCTGCCGTTGTTCGGCACTCAGCTGGTCATCGGCGTCGCTGGTTCGGCGGGGCGCGTCGTCGTCAAGGCTGCGGGCCACGGCTTCACTCCTCTCGTCTGCGCAGGTCACTGCCCTGCCGGCAGGCGCTCCTGCTCACCTGCCGGACGGCCCGTGCAGGGGCCGGGAGTGCGCCGCAGGTGGTGACCTCCGGGCCGCATGATCGTTTCACCATTCGGTGAGCGGGGTGTCCGGCAGGGTACGGAGCCGCGTCGAAGCCCGCTCGCGGATGGTGCATCTCGATGAGGAGGCTTTACGTGCGAGGTCGTTTTGCTGCGGTGGCAGCCGCAGCTGCTGTGTTCGTGACGGGGGCGGCAGGCGTGGCCGGTGCCGCGACGGTGCCGGTGGCTCCGGCGCAGGTGGCGGTGCAGGTGCCCCCGGTGAAGATGCATTTGGCAACCATCGAGGAAAGGGTCGTGCGCATCGTCGTCGAGCAGTTGGGGGTTACGCGAGAAGCGGTGACTCCCGATGCCCGCTTCGTGGAAGACCTCGGCGCGGACGACCTGGACCTGGTCGAGATCGTGGTGGCGCTGGAGGAGGAGTTCGACACCGAGATGACCGACGAAGAGGCAGAGAAGATCGTCACCGTCCAGGACGCCATCGACTTCATCAATGCCAGCCATCAGTAACGGCTGGGTATGCCCGGCCCGCGGATCGTGGCCGCCCCGGACCGTAGCCCGAGGGCATAGCGCAGGGATCGGGCGCTGGGATTCGGCGGGCGCGGGTGACGGCGGAGCCCCCGGGCCAGCAGCCTGATCTGCTGGCCCGGGGTGAGCCGGGCCGCGGCGAGACCGTACGGCACCGTGGCCAGCATGTCCCTGGTGACGGGCCCCATCCCGCCCGCCCGTCGGCAGCCCGGTCGCCCGGGGGCGTGTGGTCGCAGTCCGCCGACCCTCCCGGGCGGCCATCAGCCGCCACGGCCTCCGCCAGGACAGCGGCACTTTCCTCCCACGTCTTGTACGGCGGATCAGCAGAGACAGGGGGGTGCCTCTATGTCCTTCGTCAAGGCGGCCCTGTCGGGTTTGGTGTGGTTCGGGTTGCTGGGGTTATGCGGCGAGCTCGATGTCCTTCGGTGTCCGGGATTCGTAGAAGGTGCCGTCGCGGAGCATGGCGGACAGGACGCTGATGCGTTGGCGGGCGAGGCGGAGGAGGGCTTGGGTGTGGGTTTTGCCGCGGGCTCGTTGTCTGTCGTAGTAGGTCCGGGAGGCCGGATCGGCGTTCATGCGGGCGAAGGCGGAGAGGAACATCGCGCGTTTGAGCTGGCGGTTGCCGCCTCGGGGTGCGTGTTCGCCGTGGATCGAGGTGCCCGACGACTTTGTCGTCGGTGCGAGGCCGGCGTAGGAGGCCAGGTGTGCGGCGGTGGGGAAGCTGGTGCCGTCGCCGACGGTGGTCAGCAGGACAGCGGCGGTCCTGACGCCGACGCCGGGCATCGAGGTCAGGACCTGGGAAAGAGGGTGGGCCTCCAGCAGGGCGTTGATCTGGGCTTCCATAGCCCGGCGTTGGGTGTGCACGGCGGTCAGGGAAGCGGCCAGGGAGGGGACGACGATGTCGAGGGTGCCGGTGCCCGGGACGACGACGGTCTGCTCGTCGAGCGCGTCGAAGACCTCATCGATCAGTCGAGCGGCCATGCGTGGGGCCTTCGGGCGGATCAGTTCCACGAAGCCGGCTGCGGCCGGCCTTGCGCAGGGCGGCCGGGGAGCCGTAACGCTCCAGGAGCCAGGTGACGGCTTGGTGGTCCAGGCGCGGTCCCAGGACGCGTTCCAGGGAGGGGTGGAACTGGGTGAGCAGGCCGCGTATCCGGTTGCTGGTGCGGGTGGCCTCGGCGGCGAGGTCCTGGTCGAAGCCGGTCAGTACGGTCAGCTCGGCGGTGATCTCGTCGGTCAGTTCGAGCGAGCGCAGGGTGTGCGGCATGGTTCGTGCGGCGTCCGCGATGACGGCTGCGTCCTTGGCGTCGGTCTTGGCCTCTCCTGGGTAGAGGTCGGCGATGCGGCGCATGGCCAGGCCGGGCAGGTAGGCGACGCGGCAGCCTGCGTCGCGGGCGACGGCCAGGGGCAGGGCGCCGATGGAGGCGGGCTGGTCCACGATGACCAGGACGGTGCCGAACTTCGCGGTCAGCTTGTCGAACACGGCCCGCAGCTTGGGTTCGCTGTTGGGCAGCGGCTTGTCGAAAACCTTCTTCCCGGTCGGGGTGAGTCCGTGTCCGTGGTGGGCGGACTTGCCGACGTCCAGGCCGAGGAACACGCCCACGTCTTCGATCTCGAACATCGCGCCCTTCCAGGGGTTTTGACGGTGCTGGCCTCGGCTCGGGTGTCGTGCTCGCGCATCCACGTTATGCAGACCTGCCGCCCGCGAACTGTCCGGCGTTGCGCCGGACCGGACGGTGGCCGGACCTCTGATCAGCGTCTCCGACGAACACCCCCGGGCCCGGTGACACCACCCCCCAGGTCATGTCTTCGACAGGGGGACACAGTCATGCCGGGCCCGGAGGCCAGCGGCCCCATTGCAGGACCGCGAAAAACATAACGGGGGGGGGGCGTGCCTCAGCCCGCGTAGTCGAGGAAGTCGGCCACGGCGGGGATGTGGCGGTGGTCGCGGAGCTGGTCACGGAGCTCTTCGAGGGTGCGGGTGGTACGGGCGGAGTCGACACCGCCCATGGTCTCGCGCGTCGCGCGTCGGCTCAGCTCACACCAAAAACACATCGGTACCGCATTGGATGCAGCCCCGTGCGCCGGGCTGCGCCATTGCCTTGCGCGCCTCGGCCTCTGATCTGATGTCCTCGGCCCCGGGCTGGGTGTCCTGCGCCTGCCAGCAGTCGGCGCGGTGGACCACTGTGCGCGGCGGCACGTCCACGTCCGTACGGCGACGCTCCACTGTCACGCGCCACGCCACCGCAGGCTCCACCCGGCTGACCGGGGGAGCGGGCGCCTCGATGTACGAGGGCAGCCGCTCCACCGGTACGGCGTCATACGTGGCGCCCTCGATCCGGTGGACGTGCTCAGCAGGCGTCCATGACCGGTACTCGCCCGGGGCGGGGACGTCGTCAACGGCTTGCCAGAGCACCAGGCCCACCAGCACCACCCACCCCTCCTTGGTCTGCCGCTGCGCGTACAGACGCCCCCGCAGCCGCTGGCCCTCCGGCGTCGTCACGACGACCGGGGGCGCGTCGACAGGATCCGGGATTCGGGAGGCGTCGGGCATACCTCCACCGTAGGACGCGCCTGGGAGCGCGATGTCAGGGGACGTCGCCTTCCCACACCCACGGCCCGTCGAGACGGCTGAGGGTGGGTGCGTACGCTGCCCGGCCGCCCGGCCCGTACGCGCTGTGAGCAGTGATCAGGTAGGCGCCGGTCATGATCTGCTCCTGCGTCCACCCGGTGACATCGATGAGCAGTCCGTCCAGCGGCCCGCCCGTGAGCTCCCGATAGTCGTGCCCCGTCTCGGCGTAGGGGTGGGGGTCGTCGTGGTCGGATCCGTAGACCCGGCGGCGCGGCTCGGTCATGTCGATCAGCGTGCCACCCGCTCACCGGCGGTGTCCTCGGAAGTCACCGGCACCACCCGGTCACTGCCCGGGGTGGGTCTTTGGTTCTGGGTCCTGGTGGGGGAACCGGTCTGCGGCGGCGGGGGCGGGGTCGTCTGCCGGCGGAGGGCGCCACAGCATCGTTACGCCGTGTGCGTCGCAGTAGGCGCCGGTCTCGTCCTCTTCGGGGAACGGGTGACGCCCGTACGGGCAGCGGCTCATGAGCGCGCTCTCCGCCAGGCACGGCCGAGTACAACGGAGACGGAGCAGGGGCCGCCCGCCCGGCATGTACCGCACCGCACCGTGTGCCCGTACCACCGCCGGTAGGCCCTCTCCCCGGCCGTGTCCGGCAGGGGAATGAGCGTGGACATCGTCGTCATCAGCGCTTCCTCCAGCATCGCTCGCAGCACCGCGGATACATCAACCCACCGTCTGGTGTGGGGAGTTCGCCGAGGCTGCGGGCGGTCCCGGCAGGTAGGCCGGAGGCGCACCACACGCATAAGGCGCCGCGCCGCTGCGCGTCGGACAGCTCCTTCACCGGAGGCACGACCACGTGAGTGCGTGCGGTGGTGTCGGACATGAGTGACCCCCGACGGTCGGGTTGGGAGCGGGCCGGGCTCCCGACGGGGTACGGGAGCCCGGCCCGCGTGGGTGTGACCGTATCTCTACGCAGGGTCACCGGCCAGGGGCAGTGTCCACTACTCCAAGGGCTGATCTGGCACGGGGTAGGACGTCACGTCCTACAGCGACGGGTCGACACCGAGGCGCGCCGCGAGCCGACGGAGCGTCGCATTGCGGCGCCGCTCCGTCTCCAGCATTTCCCGGACTGTGGACGCGGCGAGCGTCTGATAGCGGATCCATTCCGGCTGGTCCGCTTCGACTTCCAAGATCTGGGCCAGAGCGCCGGCGCTGTCGCCGGTCTGATGCCGGGCCTGCGCGACGTCGAGCCGGTGAGAGGCGGAGTGCACGGGCCGGGTGATCGCGGCGACGTCGATGCCGGCCGCCGCGTCGAGCGCTTCGGCCGGGCGGCCCGTGCCGCCCGCGAGCGCGATGTTGACCCGCTGCGTCCGGACGTCCGTCACGGAGAAAGCACTCCCGTAAGCGCGGACGGGGCCGGACCGGGTCGCCGCGGCCTCCGCCACGGTGAGCAGCTGCATCGCCTCGTCGAACTGGTCGCGCCGGGCGGCCGGAGTCGCGGCCGCGATCAGCAGATTCCCGTACACCGCCAGATGATCTGGCTCCCCCCTCCGCAGCGAGGGTTCCAACTCGTCCGCCCGACGCTCCGCGACCGCTTGGGCCTGCTCCCACCGGCCCTGGCGTAGCAGTACCCACGACAGGGTGGATACCGCCATGCCCGCCATCAGGGCGTCGGAGGCGCGGCCGGCTGCGGTGAGCTGACGCTCGACTGCCGTGTATGCCCAGTCCGGATGACCGGCCTGGGTGGAGAGCGACGCCGCGAGCTGATAGGCGAGCGCGAGGCCCTGCCATACCGGGACGGTGTCGTGATCACGGCTGACGGCCCGCCCGTCGCGCAGCAGTAGCGGCAGAACCCCCGCGAGTTCGGAGTAGGCGCCCTCCCAGTACAGGGCGGTAGCGGCCTCGACCTGGGCAGTCCATTCCGCCGGCGGGGGCGGGTCCTCCAGATTCGGTTCCTCCATTCCTGGGAGGCCGCTGGGGTCCTGGATCGCGTCCCGCAGCGCGAGCAGTCCACCCCCGGGCTCGGAGAGGCGCTGTGTGACCGTGGGTGTTCCCACCAGCCGCTCCAGCTGGACATCCAGCGAGGCGGCGAGACGGCGCAGGGTCGTGATCCGCGCACTCGTCCGCGCGCCCTGCTCGAGTTTTCGGACGGTGTCGATGGAGACCCCGGCCCGTGCCGCGAGACCCTCCTGCGTCAGATCCCGGAACTCGCGCAGGGCCCGCACCCGGGTACCGATGTCCGTGCCGTCGTCGTGCATGTCTTGCCCCCGCGCGAGAAGTGGCCACCACGGTACTGCCGTTCCGCCGTCTCTGGGGTCGTGCGGAGCACGAAGGATGACAGTCAACTTTAAGTGATACTTGAAGTTGAGTAGTGGGCGTGTCATCCTCGCCCCATGAACGAACCGGATTTCACAGAGCTTCGGAAACGAGTCGACAAGGCAGAGAAGGCTGCCAACGACTGCAAGGCTCAGCTGTACGAGGCGGCCATCACCGCAGCGATGACCTCGACCAAATACGGTCACGTCTCCGCCGTTGCTCGGGAGGCAGGCATGAACGTCCAACACCTGCGCGACCTCATCAACAAGGCCCACCCCGGATGGCTGGCTCAAGCATCCGAGGAGCGCGAAGCCAGCAAATCGCGGAGGAAGACGGCGTGAGGCCGCGGCCGCCGGCATCGCACGCCCGGGAAAACGGGTGCACTGATGATTGGCGGTCGGCCTACAGCACCCGCAGGACCTGCTCGGTCTCCGCGTCCATGGAGGACCCCAGTTCCAGGAGTAGTTCGTCGAGCTGCCGGATCGACGATTCGAGCGCGGCCTCTTCACCGAGGAGAGACAGCGCTCGGAACTTGTGGCGCCACAGGCACTCCATCTCCCGTGCCACGGTCAGGCCTCGGGTAGCTGCCCACAGGGCGTTGCGTGCGTCACCGTCCCCCAGGTATCCCTCGGCGAGTTCGTCGGCGGCGTCCACGATTGCGGAGACCATTTCCTGGGCGAGCGACTCTGCCCACGCGTAGCGGCGTGAGGGGATTCCGGAGAAGGGCCGGCCGTGAACGAGCTCCAATGCCTGGCGCAGCAGCACCTTGCTGTCCAGGCCGTCGACAGTCCGGCTGGCGTGGACGAGTTCCTGGAACCGGCTCCAGTCGCAGTTCACGCCGACGAGCCGGTAGAGCTTGTCCGGCTGGGAGCTCACGTGAGGAAGATGCTTGTTTCCCTGGTCGTCCGTACCGAGCCACCGGCGGACGTCTCCGAGGCGGGTGTTGCGCGTATCGCGGGTGACGAGTCCGCCGGGTGCGAGGACCTCATCGAGCTGATGGTGGTTCGCCCCGGGGTGGACCACCAGCCAGGCCGTCATCTCCAGCGCGAGGGTCCGCCGGTTGGACTTGATGGAGCCGCGGGCGCCGAGGAGATCGACGGTCCCGAGGAGCTGCACCAGCGGGCGGTCCGGATCACTGGCAGGGGCGGGCTTGCCGGGCTGCTCGGACGGGAGGGCCGCATCGAGCGCGGGCGTGACGTCTTGAGGGGGGGCGGGCACCGGAATCCGCGAGCTGACCCGGGGAGCGGGGCTGGGCAGCGCCGGCAGTACAGGCGTTCCGGGTGACTGCGACGCAGTGGGCAGCGGCTCCGGACCTTGCTCGACGTCCTTCTCATCGGGCGCCTGTTCCTCGGTGTCGTGGTCGTCGTCCAGGTCGGCGAATGCGGCCATCAGCCCCGGCTTACGGACCGCCCCGGTAATGATGCCGGGGGTTGTCTGCGAATCCGGGAGGGGCACGGAGAGGGAATCGTGGCTCTCTACCGTCTCCGCAGCCGCAGCCGGCTCTTGTACGGGGGCGGGTACGTCGCCGGGTGCATCCGCGGTGAGCGCGACATCCAGGATGTCGGCGTACTCGGCATCGGAGCACACCGACAACGCGACACGAACCGATGTACCCGGAACGGTGACGTGCGACAGATCGGTGTCCACCGACCACGCCCTGTCTGCGTCCTCCGGCACGGCGGTGCTGCTCGTGACCACGGCCACCGCTGACCGCAGCTGCTGACCCAGCACCTCCCACAGAACTGTCTGCGTTCCCTCGGGCGCCGGGCATGAATCCAGATCGGCCACGACGACCAGCGGCCACAGATCTCCGGCCTGCGCCTCATGAGCCGACGCCAGACCGGCCCCGTCACCGAGCCCGTCCAGGGCCAGCTGCTGTTCCGCGTGATGAGCCTGAAGCGCCCGTACAGCGCCGGCCAGGTCCGGGTACGGGGTGACCCGGTCGCTGTCCAACATCGCCAGACCGGGCGCGGTTTCCTCCCCGGCGACCGCGATGTCCAGCTGCTCGGCGAGCGGTGAGAGCGCCAACGTCAACGCGAGGGTCCGCAGGACCTCGGTGCGCAGCCCGCCGGTGAGGTGGAGCGCGCGGATGTGTTCGAGGTCGACGAGCACGATCGCGCCCTGGTCGTCCTCGCCCAGCGCGAGCAGCCCCGGATAGGGCGGGTCGACTTCGCGGCTCTCATCGGGGGGCAGCAGCTCCCCGGAATCCGCCGGGCACCACCACACCGTGCTCTGCGACGGGTCAGTGGTGAACGGGGCGACCGCCGGGACGGGGGAGCCCAGGTGCAGCCGGACCCCCTCGGTGCCGAGCTGCACCGCAGCCAACGTGGGCAGCGGCCTGCCTTCCTCGGCGAGGGCGGCGGCCGCGGTCCGCAGAGCGCGGTCCAGCACCGCCAGTTCCACGCCGGCGTCCGCGCTGCGCAGCGCGATTTCTGTGAGGGCGGTCCGGTCGGAGGGCATCGGGACCCGGCGTCCGCGACGTCGGCGGCGCTGCTGCAGGATCCGCCGGGTGGCCAGGGTGCCCACGAGTCCGGCGGCCAGGACTCCGGTGGCTCCCAGACCGATCATGCCGGCCCGCATCCCGGTCGTCGTCTGCTGGTCCTCTGCGGCGGAGACGGGCGACGGGGTCGGTGTGCCGGGTGCCGGCCTCCGGGTGTCGGGTGCGGGTGTCACGGTGGGGGAGGGCGCCGTGCGACTGGGGGAGGGCGCGGCGGTTGACGGTGATTCGGATACCGGGGCCGATCGCGAGGGCGATGGAGTGTCCGCCTTCGGCGGCGCCGACTCCTCGTGCTCGCCGGTGGTGGGCGCCTTCTCGGCGGAGTCGGCATCGGAGCCGGGGTGCTTCACGGCTGGGTCGGTTCCGGTGTGCGGGGCGCTGACGGGCAGCGCGAGTTCCTGGCCCGGATAGATCCGGTCGGGATCGTCGAAGACCTGCCCGTACGGCTGCTGTGTGCCCTCGTTCGCGTCGTACAGCTCGGGCCACCGGTCTCCGTCGCCGAGCTTGTCCTCGGCGATCTTAGACAGGTAGTCGCCCGGCTGGACGGTGTACGACGTCTGAGGTTCGTCTGCGTTGTCCGGTGCCCCGGCCGTGGGGCCTGCTGACTTGGCGGCGGCGGAGGAGGCTTGAGCGGTGGTGGTCGCGGCGGGGCGCAGTGCGTCGGCGGGCAGGGTGATGATCGCGCCCTTGGGCAGGTACTGGTCGCCGGCTGCGAGTTCGGGGATATCGGGGTTGAGGGCGGCAATGTCCTTCCACCGGGGCCCGCTGCCGAGATATGTCTGCGCGAGCTCCCACGGTGACTCCGTGACCGAGGTGACGGTGTGCCGCAGCCCTGCCTCGTCCGGGCGGGTGCTCTCGTGCTTCGCCGAGACTCCTGCAGCGTCCTGCCCGGCGTTGTGCGTCGCGGTCGCGGCAACTGCGGGCGTGAGGGTGGCGGCGGAGGCGACGGTCGGGGCGAGCAGCAAGATCCCACCGACCAGGGCGCCTGCGAGGGACTGCATCCCGCCCAGCCCTCTGATGCGCGGTGCGGAGCGGCGGCGCAGCACAGCCACGATCTCCACCAGGACGGAGAACGCGAACGCCGCCCACGCCACCCAGCCGATACAGGTCAGGACTACGAGGAACAGCGATCCGTCGTCCTGCTGGGTCAGCAGGTCCAGGCCGCCGGAAAGCTCAGCCGGCTGGTGGCCCACCTTGAGCAGCAGATACGGCACGCCGCCGACCAGGGCCGCCAGGAGGGCCAGGCCGAGCAGCGCCCGCAACAGGGCACCGACGGCGCGCAGCGGGGCGGGGATGCGGTGGGCCATGGGGATCAGCCTCCAGCTTGGGTCTGCAGATGGGCCGTGGCAGTGCCGGTGACGTTGATCGTTGCCATGCCGATGAACTGGGCGAAGTGGGCGGTGTAGCTGTCATGGACGGTGACGTGGAGCGTCTGGCCGTTGTCGCCGATGCTGACGTCGCCTTGGACGTTCGCGGCGGCGAGGTAGTCCTGGGCTGCGCCGATGGCGGCGTCCGGGTCGATGGTGATGGCGGTGCCCTCGATGGCCTGGGCGGGATCGAGTTGCTGGCCGGCTGTGCGGGCGGCTTCCTGGGCGAGGGAGGTGGCTCGGTTGCCGGCGTTCAGGGCGCCGCCGCCGTCGACCAACAGGCCCATCACCATCAGGATGGCGATTGTCGTCAGGGCGAAGAACACCGACATGGAGCCGCGGTCACGCCGCCTCCATGCGCTGTGGCGCGCGGTCGTCCGCTGGTGGAGTCCGTGGATCATTGACGCCCCCGGTAGGTGTCGATCGGGCTGGTCCACGAGGCGCGGAGCGTCTTGCCGCCAGGCAGGCCGGGCAGACCGATGTCGGACAGGTCCGCGGTGCAGGCGATCGTCGCCGTGACGTTGGCGGCGGCCCCGATATCGAGCGAGTAGCCCGCGGTGTCCACCGTCACGCTGGACGTCCGGCACGTGATGCCCTCCCCCTCCAGGCTTCGCGAGGCCGCGGCCTGTGCCTCGTTCTGGGCGCTGCCGGCATCGCGTTCCAGGGAGGCGGCGCGGGCAGCGGCACGGGCGGCGGAGTCCACGGCGCCCTCGGCGTCGATCACCCGGCCGAACGCCACCATCAGCAGCAGCAACGCGATCATCACCGGGGCGAGAACCGCAGTTTCCACGGCGTAGCTGCCCCGGTCACGACGCGGAACAGACAGTGCTCGGCGGTGGTGCGTGCGGGCGGTCACGGGGTGGTCCAGCGTTCGACGGGAGCGTCGGCGTACTGGGTGACGTGGAGCTCCAGGCCGGGGACGAGGGTGGCGACGCTGCCGCGCACGGTGATGCGGACCTCCTCGGCGGTACTGCCCGCCGAGGACACGCTCGCACCGCGGACGCTGCCCCCGAACCGGGCAAGGAAGTCCTGCGCCTCGGCAACGCCGTCACCCTCGCCGGAGCCGAAGGCCCGCCCTGCCTCGACTCCATGGCGTGCGGCGGACTGGGCCACCTTGCGGGCGTGGAAGTACAGGCCGACCTGGATGGTGGTGAAGACCAGGCCCAGCACCACCAGGGCCAGCACCGCGAATTCGACGCTTGCGAACCCGCGGTCGTCGCGCCGCCGGGCGCATGCCCGCCGCCTGTATCTGCGTAGCCGGGTTCTCACGCCTGCCCTCCCCTTCCCGTTGAACTGCCTGCCGTGGTCTTGTGTCAGCCGCCGCTGATGATGCCGACCTTCTCGGCCACCTTGGTTTTGATGGCCAGGGCGACTCCGGCGGCCACGACGATGACGACGGCGGTGATCACGGCGACCTCGGTGGTGCCCTGCCCTTCGTCTCGGGCGGTCTTCAGCCGGTGCCAGTGGGCCTTGAGCAGCAGGGTGAGCGCTTCGATGTTCACGGTCTATGTCCTTCGGGTCAGCTGACGAGAATGGTGAAAGTGAGGGGGATCATGACGAAGACGAGCATGAGGACGACGCCGAACGTGACGGGCAGGACCATGGCGGCTGAGGCCTCGTTGGCCTGCGCCTTGGCGTCGGACAGCATCGCGATCCGCAGCTGCCGCGCCTGAGCCTGCAGAGTCGCGTAGACGGCTGCTCCGTCTCCTGCGAGGGCCAGGGTGTCGGCGGGGCGGGTGAGTTCGGGGATGTCGAGCTCGTCGCCGAGCTGCTTGAGGGCGTCCCACACGGTGACGCCGGCGAGGTCGGCCTGGTGGAAGACCTGCCGCATCCTGACGAAGATCCAGCCGTCGCCGACTTCTGCGGTTTCGGTCAGGGACTGGGCTGCGCCCGAGTTCGCGATCCGCGCCAGCGCGACGCGCTCCAGGTACGAGGCCGCGGCGTGCCGGACCACGAGGCGGGCGGCTGCTGCCTTCCGGGCGACCTCCCGGCCCGGCAGGATCCAGAACAGGGCTGCCAGGGCGAGCGAGACGACGAGCGGGATGGTGAAGGAGAACGCTGCCCCGGCCAGCGCGAGGAGCGCTTGCATCAGCTGTGGGAGCAGCAGTCCGTACAGGGAGAACAGCACGCGTTTGCCCAGGTGTTCGGCCGGGCTGATCCGGAGCAGGTTCAGGTCCCTGAGCGGCAGGGCGATCCGGCCGCCGAGCTCGCCGAGCAGCCTGTTCCCGGCGCGTTCGCTCAGCGAGTTGGTGAGTGCGGGAGCTGCGGACGGCAGCGCGGCTTGGGTCTTGTTGACGTCGAGCCGGTCCAGCACGGAGGAGAGGTCGGGCTTGGCCGGCCAGGCTGCCCGTACGGCAAGGCCGATCAGGGCGCCGGCTGCGGCTGCGGGAAGGACGGCCTGCACGGGGATCACCGGGCACCTCCACCGGTCGGGACGTCGATGGGCAGGGTGTCCGGCCGCCGCGGTGCTGCGATACCGGGCGCCGTCGGCAGCGCAACGGTGGGCAGCGGAGCCAGGAGGCGGGGGTCGGGTTTGGTGCGGGCGATGCGACGCAGCCACGACAAGGTCCAGGCGAACATGACGCCTAGGACGGCCAGCACGATCTGCCCGGGCGGTGACTGGTACCAGCCCGACCAGCCCTCATTGAGCATGCACCCGACGACGACGATCGAGATGACGACCGAGACCATGCGCGAGGATTTGCGGACCTTCGCCCGGTCGGCCTCGATGTCGCGGGCATCGGCCGCCTGCTGATGGATCGTGACCGCGAGCTTCTCCAGCGCGTCGGAGAGGCCGGGCCCCTTGTATACGGCGTGGCTCTGGAAGAGCAGGACGACGTGGTCGGAGACGCCGTCGGCGAGCTCGTCCGCGAACAGGGCGAACGCGGTGTGTGCCTCCACCCCGGAGCGCAGCCGCTCGGACAGGGCCCGTACGTTCGCGGCGATCGGTGCGGGGGCGTTCTTCGCCGAGGCCCGGATGGTCTGGGGCAGGCTGATTCCGGCGGTGTGGACACCGGCGAGATGGTTGAGCCACTGCCCCAGCGCTTCGAGTCGGTCGATGCGGTGCACCGCGGCGGTGCCCGGGTTCAGGATGAACGGGAACCCGAGCACGGCAGCTCCGGCGAGGAGCCCGTGAACAGGCCACCCCGTCCACGCCCACACCACCAGGGCGACGATCGCGGCCGCCATGACGAGGTGGCGCCAGCGGTGCTGCCACTTCTCCGGCAGCTCGGACCGGGCACGCTCGATCCGGTCCGACAGACGCGAGGCGGGCTTGACCGGGTCAAGGAAACGGCCGCGGAACTCACGGACCGCGGCGAGGACGGCCAGCAGGCCGAGAACGGTGCAGCAGGCCGCTACCAGGGCCATTTGGGATGTGGTCATCGGGTGCTCACTGTCTGCAGGGGCGGGCCCCACCAGCCGTGCGGGTTCTCGGTCAGCCACTGCCTGGCGAACTTGCCGGTGCGCTCCAGCTCGCCGATGAACGACGGCATGTTCTTGTACACCGCCCGAACTTCGGATTCGTGCGGGGCGAACAACTCGGACGTGGTGGGGCGCCCGCCTTCCCCGACGACATCGTGGATCTCGTAGATATGCGACACGTACCGGTGCTTCTTGCCGCCGAGCGCGGTCTCGTCCAGGTACGTGAGGTAGACGACGACGTCGATGGAGGACGCGATGAGGTGGTGCGCGGCCTCGGTCGCCATGCCTGCCTCGGTGCACAGCTGGACCAGGCGGCTGATGATGGCGTGCGGCCGCCGGACGTGAAGGGTGCACATCGATCCCGACCCGCCCGCGGACATCGCCTGCAGCATCGGCACGATCTCCGTGGACCGGACCTCACCGACGATGACCCGGGTCGCGTTGTAGCGCAGCGCCGTGGCGAACATGTCGCCGATGGTGACCTCGCCGGCCAGTTTGTCGCCGTGGCGCTCGCCGTTGGACTGCCGCGCCTCGAACGCGTAGGTGACGGGGCCGGGCTTGGGGCCCGGCTCGTCCAGGTAGAGCTCACGGTCGGATTCGAGGGTGACCAGGCGTTCTGCTGGTGGGATCTCCCGGCCCAGCGCCCGCAGCAGCGACGTTTTGCCCGCGCCCATGTCGCCGACGACCAGGACGTTCATCTTGGCGTGGACGCAGGAGGTGAGGAACGCTTCCAGCAGGGGGTTGATCGACCCCCACTGGACGAGTTCGGCGATGCCGTGCTGGCGGATGCGGTGCTTTCGGATGACGACGGAGGGCCTGGTGGTGAGCAGCGAGGCGGTCACACGGGAGCCGTCGGGCATGCGGAAGCCGACCATGGGCGTGGCCTGGGTGAGGGCGCGTTCCCCGTGGCCGGACAGCCGCGCCATCCGGTTGACCCATGTGATCAGCTCTTCGTGGCTGTCGGCGACCTTCTCCACGGTGCGACGCGGCCGGTCGTGGTACTCGACATGGGCGCGCAGCCCGTCGACCATCACGTCCTCGACCCCGTCTTCGTCCAGGAGGGACTGCAGCCGGCCGCCGCGGTACATGGAATCGAAGACCGCGGCGCCGATCGCTCCTTCCTGATCGGCGGTCAGCGGGGTGTTGCCGTGGGCGTGCTTGGTGGACCAGTCCGCGACCGCGGTGGTGACAAGGGACCGGGCGAGGGCCCGGCGGTCGGGCTCGGGCAGGTGCTTGTCGGGATCTTCCTCGCTCAGAGCCTTTGATACGTCGCTCTGCAGGGCCTCGATCACGTCCCAGCTCACCGGGAGCTCGCCGGGCAGTCCGGCCAGACGCGGCACAGCGGCCGGACTCACCGCCGGGGCGGCGGCCGGCGGTTGCGGTGACTGTGCGGGTGCAGGGGCGCGGCGCTGACCGAGATGCCCGGACAGCAGCGAAGCGAGCTCCTGGCGGCCCAGCGGGTCCGGATGCCCGTTGGCGCCGGGCCTCTGGTGGGTGTCAGCCACGGCTTCCTCCACGCTGTACAGCGAGTTGCTGCAGCACACCCGCCAGCTGCAGGTTCGCCGGACGGGGCGGGTACTCCTGCTGGATTCGGCGGCGCGAGGTGGCCGCCTCGATCTGTTCGGTCGCGGTGCGTGCGTGGCGGAGCAGGGGACTGCGGGCGTAGCCGCGCGGCGGCCGACCCCCCAGGGTGAGGTACTGGGCGGTGTCCGGGTCCCAGGGCAGGACCCCCAGCACCGGCACCCCGTGAAGGGCGTCGCTGACCTGGTGGGCCCGGAAGGTACCGCCCTCGATGAGGAGCAGACCCAGCGCGTCGGCGCCCGAGCCGCGTTCCTGCAGCTCGGTGCGCAGAGGGTCGATGACGTGGCGGGCCAGGGTGAGGGACTGCTCGGTGCTGCGGACCACGAGCAGGACCAGGTCGGCCTGATGCAGCAGCGGTGCGGGAGTCAGCGTGGGATGCAGGTGCCCGGACTCCAGCGCGAGGCGCCCGGCGTCGATGAACACGTCGTATCCGGCTTCGGCGGCCAGGACGTGCAGGACATCCGACAGAGCCGGCCACGTACGGCCGAGCGCCGCCGCCTGGGCGGGATCGGTCAGACCGGGCAGCAGCTTGCGGTGCCCGGCCTCGTCCAGCGGCCACAGGTGATTGGCGAATGCATTCGCGAGCGCATCGTGCCCAGTGCGCTCGGCGGCGGCCAGGTGGTAGAGGCCGTACCCCGCGGTGGCGCGTCCGTCCAGGAGCCCGGCACGGATGGTGCCGCCGGCCGGGTCGCATTCGGCGAGCAGCGAGGGACGTGCCGAGGCCATGGTCAGGGCGAGCGCGGACGCGGTGACGCCGCAGGACTTGGCCGAGACAAGAGCGGTTACGGGCATCGTCAGTTGCTCCGCGGTTCGCGGACCAGGGCGATACGCCCCGTGGATGCCCTGGTCGCCAGCAGTGGCCCGTCGGTGGGGGAGACGGCGAGGTTGACCACAATCGTGCCCGAGGCGTCCGGGCGGGACACGGAGACCACGACAGCGTTGATCGACGACGGAGGTGCCTCGGCGCCCTTGGCGTCGGGCTGCTCACCCTGGGCCGGGGTGGTGACGGCGAGCACCTTGTCACCGGGGGCCAGGGCGCCGGCCGGGGCCTGGCCCCGCTTCACCTGTACACCCACCTGCTGCTTGTCGTCGCCCAGTCCGGTGCCGGCGGACAGCTGGGAGGCAGTCAGCAGCCCGCCCCTGCGCAGATCCACGGCGGGACGCTTTCCGATCATGCTGCCCCGGGCGGAGGCCGGGACCGGCGCGAGATGCGCATCGGCCGACACCTCCGCCACGGTGAGATCGTCATCCGTCAGCGCCTGCCCGGCCGGGACATCCCGGGCGACGGCAAGAACCCGTGCACGGTCGCCGGCCGACGTGACCGCCGCCGCCGCGCCGAGCCCGGCGACAGCCGCCAGGACGATGCAGAGCGCGACCACTGACCAACGGCGCTCCCGCTTGACCGGGGCCGTGGTGGTGATGGGGATGTCAGGGCGAGCCGGGGCGGGCCGGGGCGCCGGCGGTGCGACGGGGGACTCCATGCTGTGTTGCCTCTCGGATTCTGCGAAGAGAACGTGTTAGTTGAGGACCTGGACCTCAGCGACGGTGATGTCCACGGTGCTGTCACGGATCTCGGTGAGCTGCCCGGTCTGGCCGCCGCCGGTCCAGTCGATCGTCCAGGTCGACGTCGCGGTGACGTGGTACTTCCCGGACTCAGTGGAGGAGGACGGGGCGGTGTAGCGGTGGCCGCAGTCCGGCGACGACTTCTTGCCGTACTCCGCCCTGTACGGCGTTCCCGCGGTCGTGCACGTGACGGCTGTACCGTCCCCCATCGTCCACACGATCTTGCTGACCTTCGCAGTAGCCGTGACGGTGACAGCTCCGGCCGTGGCAGAGGCCTGGTTGGGCCCGTACGTCGCGGGCCCCTTGCCGGTCCACATGTAGACCGGCATCCCGACCACTCCCTTACCACCCGGTTTCGGAGTGATGCCGATCTGCGGGCCCTTCAGCAGCATCTTGTCCACGGCCTGCTGGGCCACGACGGCGGGATCAACTTGAGCCGCGGGAGGATCGGCTGCCCACACCATGCTTGTGATGGTGAAGCTGTCATCTCCGTTGTACATGCAGGTCTTCTCGTACACTGCGCCGTCGCCCGGCTCATGCCCTTCCCAGTCCAGACCTCCAGACGGAGGCTGCGGGTCAGCGAGCTTGTACGTACAGGTCTTCTGGGTGGAGTTCGAGCTGCCTGCTGACCTGCCCGCTTCGTTACGCGTGCCGGTAGGCCTACTCCTGCCTGGAGTGCCGGGGTCTTCGGCCGTCACGCACACGTAGAGCCCGCAATCGTCTGCGCCTCCGCCGGGGCCGTCCTGCGCGTGGGCCATCCCCGGAACCGTGAGAGCGGTCAGGGCCATGGCGGCGGACAGGCTGCGGCTCAGCACTTCTGCCCCTGCGGCTCATCCTTGATGACCCGCCATCCCTCGGGCCAGCGCTCAACGGTCGAGACCACTACATAGCGGGTCAGCCGGTTCGAGGGCAGGGCGGCCGGCTTCTTGGTGGCGGTGTCGACGACCGTCCACTTGGTGACATCCAGGCAGCTGGAGATCGTCGCGTTGGGAATCTTGCGGTCGATGTCGACCTTGGTCACGGTGGGCGTGACGACCGCAACTCGGCCCGTAATGATGTTGCCCTTGGCATGCATGGCCGTGGCGTCCGCTGTGGCGCCGGCGAGGGCGGCTCCAGCCGCGTACTGCTTCAGTCCGATCGAATTTCCGCGGCTGTCTGCGTAAACCCGTTCCATCTCCCGCCAGTACTTCTTGTACGTGGTGATGGCTTCGGCCTTGGCCGTCTCGGTGGGGTCCGCTGGCTTGCTCGGGGTCTGCTTCACGGAAGCGGATGGTGAAGGGGCCGCTTTCGGGTTGTTTTCGTTATCGGAGCTGCATCCGGTTGCGGTCGTGAGTGCGCAAGCGGTGACGAGCAGGGCTACCGAGCCCACACGGTTTCGTTTGCGAATGTTCGAGTTCCTCGGTCGCACTGACTGCGTCACTGTGCCTCCCCATGTGTATGCCACGGTGCCCCGACCTGCGGTGCGTGCTGCGGGTGGCAGCATGCGTGAGACGTGATCCAGAAGATACCGTGTGGTCTGGTTCCATATGCTACGCAAAGTTCGACCAACTTCCCATCCAGTTCGTGCAGTTCAGGCCCATGGTGTGCGCCGCAAATCGCCACAATTCCGATTGGCGGGATTCCGGTGCCAGGGATTCCGTGTTCCGTGTGCGGCACGGTGCGAAAGCTGAACGGGAAACATCGCGGATGCGGAGGGCCGACTTTGTCGACTCATCGGCAATTGCGAGGTATTCCTATTCACTTCCTCGTTCCCGGTTCGGCATGCGGTGTCAGCAATACGTCGGTGGGCTCGGCGTTACCCGACACGGGCGTGAAGATGGGTGCGAAAGGGCCGTGTCTGTATAGGAGTTCGGCGGTGGTGATTCCGGCACGCAGCTGGCTTCCCTGCGTGCCGCCGAGGTTGGCCGAGGCCAGCGCTTGCAGGTCCTCGACCCGGCGCTTCAAAACCCGGTCAGGCGCTCCGGACAGGACGATCAGGAGGCGAGGGAACGCGGGATATCGCTCGCGCCATGCCTCGCGGGTACTTGCCTGCTGACGGCGTCCCGTCGGCTGCGGTGTGTAGGAGGCGTAGCGGGCGTACGTACCGAGCTTCCGGCCGAGGCGGGCCACCTGCATGGTGGCCCGGTCGATTTCGAGGAAGAACGTCAGGAGCTGGCGACGGCCCTCTGGTGTGGTGCGGGTGTAGCGCAGCACCGCGTCCGGCACGAGGAACGCGTCGTCGCCGAGCCGGCTGTCGCCGTCGCGGACACGGTGCGCGAGTTCCGGCTCCCAATCCAGCGAACCGCACTCGTCCCCGAGGCGGCCGGCCCACTCGGAGAACGCGATACCGGTCTCGACCACGGCCAGGGTGTGCTCCTGGAGCTGGGAGGCGGCTGCTCTGGGACTGATGCGATACGCCCGAGCGGTTACCTCGTCGCTGGCCTCCACGACCTCGTAGCCCAACGGGGTGAGGTACCAGAGCAGTTCGCAGCGTCCCATCTGGCTGACGCGTCGGTCGGTGGACTCAGCGAGTCCCATCGAGCGCAGGTAGCCGAGCTGGCGCAGCAGGTAGACCGGGCGCCGGGTGTGCGGAGTCAGGAGCCGGTGGAGCTGACCGGTGGCGACGAGCCGGTGCTGATACAGGATCGGCAGCAGTTGCTGTCCGATGCGGGACAGACCGGCCGTGCGGGCCTGTGGGGTGGCAAGGGACATCAGGCGACCTCGCTTCGTCCGGTGGTCCGGGCCGGCCCGGCTGGGGTGCGGCTGGTGAGATGGGCGAGCAGCAGGTCGTCCAGGCCCGGGAGCCGGCCGTCGTCCCCATCGAGGACGCGGAGGATCTCGCCGACGGGCCTGCGCCTCAGGCTGTGGTCGATCGCGGCGTCCAGGGTGGTCAGGAGGTCGGGGCGGCGGTAGTCGGCCAGGACCTGATGGACCGCGACCCCCCGCACCCGGAAGGGGGAAGAGCGCTCCCCGTGGAGCATCGTGGACACCACGTACTGGTACTTCGCGAGCTGTTCCAGTACTGCCGGAGCGACGCCGGCCAGCCGCTTGGTGACGAAGGCGGCTTCACCGCTGTCGGCCCCGCTGGCGGACAGGAGGGACTGGTTCTGCATCAAGGCCTGCCGGGTTTCCTCCGACAGCCGCATCACCATCTGTGTGAGACCCATCAGCCGTACCTCGTACTTCCGCAATTGCTCGAGGATCGCGGCCACGTACCCGCGTGAAGCGCCGTCGATTGCAGTCAGCTCGTCCGCGAACGCGAACATTGTCTCCAGGTCCTCGGGAGGCACTCCCTCGCGGGAGAGCCCGGCCAGGAATAGATCGAACAGCAGCAGGCTCGTGATGATCTGGTCACCGCCCCCGGTGCCCGAGCAGCGCAGCAGCACGATCTTGTTCTCGTCCATCGCGCGCCGCACGTTGTAGCTGGAGCGGGGTTGTCCGAGGAAGGCCCGCAGGGAATCGGAGGTCTCCAGCTGCTCCAGCATCTGCGTCACGACCGGCACTGCGGTTCCTTCGTACTTCGGGAACGTCTGCTGCCAGAAGCGCGACAGCCGCCGCGGCAGCCGCTGCAGGACCTGGGCCCGCCACTGCTCATCCGTCAGCAGCCGTGTGATCGAGAACAGGGTGGGTTGCAGGTCGGGCCGGCCCTGCTCGCACATCAGCAGCGCGAGATGGGCCAGGACCTGCACGGCGTGGGACAGAATCGCCCTCGCCCGCGGTGCCCGGTCGCCCCAGCCCTGAGCCGAGGCCAGGCCACCGACGACCGCGCCCACCACGTCCTGCACCTGTGTGGCGTCCCGCCCCTCCATCGACAGCGGGTTCCACGCACCGATCCGTGATGCCGGATCCTTCACGCTCACATCAATGAGCTGCACCCGGTGGGCGATGGCCGGGTGCGTCAGGTAGGGCAGCGCACGCTGAACCGCGGCGCCGTGCGGATCCAGGAACCACACGCCGAACCCTGCGTACGCCAGCGTCAGCGCCTGGAGGAGCGCGAGCTCCGACTTCCCGAATCCCGATCGCCCCAGGCTCGCGCCGAACAGCACATCCTCCTGCGGGACAGCCCCCAGCCGTACCCGCCCGTCCGCACCGGTCACCAGCCCCAGCGGCACCACACCCCGCTGCCCGGTCCACTCCGGCAACCGCGACGGCGCCGAGGGCACCACACCTCCGGTACGCACGACGTTCGTCGGCGTGCAGTGCACCGACGGCGGCTTGAGCAGCGCGGCGATCTCCCGCGAGGTCACCCACTGACGACGCGAAGGCGCGAACTCACCCGACGCGAAACGCCGCTCGAACCCCGCGCGGCGCCACCACACGCTGCTGTACGGGCGCCACGCCCCCACCCGCGGTCCTACCGGACGCCACCAGTTCTCACCCGACCACGCATCCATCACCGCCATCACCTGATGCAGCAACCCCTGCGCCTGCGCCGGATGAGCAGCAACCGTCCGCACCATCACCTGCACCGCGAACACCTGGGCATCCGCCCCCGGCAGGAACTTCCCCACCCCCTCGGCCAGATCCGACGACCGGGAAACCCGCCCCGACGTCCGGCCCTGCCGATCACGCGAACCGCCCCCGCTCAGGCCTGCGACGGCCTGGGACCAAATCCGCCCGCCAGCCCTGGCCCGATCCGCGCCGGCCAGCTGCTCGCCGAACGCCGATGGGCCACGCTGCTGCGCACGCCGTACTAGCCGACGCCGCCACCGCGCCACCCGCCGCCCGGACACCGGCACCAGATCCACGACGAGCTCAACGTGCTCGCCGTGCTCACTGTCCGCGTGAGCGCACGCAGCCGCCATCAACTGCAGAGGGTCGGGATCCAGTCCGGCAGCCGTCAGCTGACGATGGTCGGGCCGGGCCAGGACCAGCTCCGCCCGAGCCACGTACAAGCCCCCGGCCTCTCCTACCTCCACGTCCGTACGCTCATCCACGCCCACGCCCACGCCCTCGTCGCGCGAAGCCTTCTCCAGCCGGATCGTCACTCGTCCTCATCTCCCTCGTGATCGTCCCTGCCGAGCGGCGGCACACCGTCGAACCGGATTTGGGGCGCCTCATGACGCACCCCGGGATCCACGACATCGACATCCGGATACGACCGGAGCCTGAGCAGCGCCGCCGCCCGTCCCGGCCCTTCCAACCGGTACGAGAGCCGGCCTTCGTCACTGGACAGCCGGATCCGCACCCCCACCGCCCGCTCCGGCGCCCACCCCACGACCGCCGGAACCCTCGCGAGCCGCGCCGCGTGCCGTTCGATCTCCTCCAGCGACGGGTCGAAGCCCGCAGCTGGCACCAGAGCGACAACCGACCGATCCAGCAAGATGGCCCGAGCCCGCCGAAGCCACCACCACCGCACACACCCCCAGACGCACACGGCAGCCGCGGCCCCGGCCAGCACCCACCACCGGACACCCCACAGCGCCTCCGGCAGCCAGCCTGGATCAAACTCGCCGACAGACGAGAGCTGCCCCATCACAGCCGCCACCCGCGATGCCGGGCCCGTGGATCTATCCCACACACCAGGTCAGCCAGAGCGAGCCACGCCCAGCGTGCGCTTACCGCACCCAGCGCCGCGGCCAGGACCGGCAACGCCGGCCGGCCCCACGGCTCGCCGACCGCCTCGGCAGCCGGGCCGCCCAGTCCCCAGGGAAGGTTGTGCAGATCCCCGCCCCACCACCATCCGCGGATGAACCCGACCACGAACACCGCCGCGACGAGCCACCCGCACAGGCTGATCACTGTTTCGACATCCCTGTCCAGTCGACTGCGCTGTGCTTCGTACCTGAACTCTGTGGTGTGCCGTGGCATACGCACCTCCCGCACCGGGCAGCCCTGTTGCCGCCTCTCACCCACACAAGGAGTCCGCCGGCCCGAAACGTGACAGGGGCGTGGGCAAGATTTCTGCGTTGTCTCTGCCGAGGTCGGTCAGCGAGGGTAGGGATTCAACGGCGGGCTCGGGGCACTGCTCTGGTCATCGGTGACTCATCGGCGCAGTTGGGTGGGATCGACCGTGACAGGCCAGATCGTGACGGTGTCGCCGTCGTGGCTGACGAACTGACTGGGGTGGGACGCACGCAGAGCACCCACTGACCAGGTGTCAAAGGCGCTGCCACGCAGGATCACCAGGCCGTCGTGGTGAGCAGCGACGTGACGGGTGGCGGCAGGCCAGACGGTGATGACCTCACCGTCGCGAGTCACCTGCCGGCCCGGAAGGGAATCCCTGACGGTGGTGAGGTCCTCGTCGGTGAAGAGGCCGATCAGACGGATGAGGGTGCCGTACCGGCGGACGTCCTGTGTACGAGGCGGCCAGGCGTGACCCGCGGATGTGGTGGTTGCTGATCCGGCGTGGCCGGATGGGGCCGAGGATTCCCGTGCGCCGTCGAGGACTGTCGGGCGGGGGTAGGAGGTCACCGCCCCCGATTCCCGTTCGGCAGAGGCGTACAGGTCGTCCACGAGTGCTTCCCCTTCCTTCGCGATGTGTTGCGATATGCGAATCTAAATGACGGGCGAGAGGTGATGGGTCTCCAAGTTGCATGCAAATAGGGCGAGTTGTGCCGTTGTCGCGCTCACGCAAGGAAACTATATCGTTGCGATCGCAAAGGCAAGTGGGGTTCCTTGGAACTCTGTGGTGTGCCGTGGCATACGTACCTCCCGCACCGGGCAGCCCTGTTGCCGCCTCTCACCCACACAAGGAGTCCGCCGGCCCGAAACGTGACAGCGAAGCGGCAACCAATCCTGAGAAGGCAGCGGGCGGCGGCATACCGAGGCGAGACGTGGCCATCTCGCCGACATGAAGGACCCAGGGCCCAAGGGCGTTAAGCACCTGTGCATGCCCCCCTCTTGAATCTCGCTCGCTGTCGAAGGGCTCGTTGAGTGGGACAAAGGAGGCAGGATGACGTCCATGGACCAGGGGGTAGCGGCCGTCATAGCGGCCGGAGTAGCGGGTGTCGTCGGTGTGACAGGCAGTCTCATCGGCATGAGGATGGGGCGCCGGCAGGTGAGCGACGAAGCGCAGGTCGAGCACGAACAGTGGCTTCGCGGGCAGCGGCAGGCGACGTATGTCGCCGTTCTGGATGCCTGGGACACCGTCGTGAAGCACCTTCGACGGATGATCGAGGAAGAAGCCGAGAACCAAGTTCTCGGTGCTCGCTACGAGGCAGAGCACGACGGCATGCAGGACGTCTGGGGCCAGCTGGGCGAACAGGTCCGTGCGGAGGTAGACGACCTCAGCGTCGACGCATTCACGGTGCTGGAGCGGGTACAGATCCTCGGCCCCGAATCCGTCGACAAGGCGGCAATCAACCTGGAGGATGCCCTCCACTCCATGTGCGGGGCGATACGCGCCAGAACGGGACTCTCGGAGTGGCCGGACTACGCCGGTTTCGCAGAGTCCGTCCGGGGAGCGACCAACGCACGTCGGGAGTTTATGAACGCGGCGCGGTCCGTCCTGCGCGCCGCGCCGCATCCCGGGAAGCGATAGCCCACCACCTTCTCTGACTGAGCCGACGCGGCGTACTTCGATGTGCCCTTCGATCACCTCGCGGTGTAGGTCTTGCACCACAGATCTCCTTGCGGGTAGTTCACCCCGCTCAACGAGTCAGAGACGGTGCCGTTAACACACCGAGCCGTCAGCTGCTTCTGGGCGGCGCCCTTCTTGCGCGACCGCGGTGGTCACGGCCAGCTGCGCAACACCTCACAGGACGCGTCGAACGTCCCAGTCGTACCGTTCCCAGTAGCCGGTCGTGGGGGTGGTTTCCACGGTCTTGCCGGGTCTTGGTGCGTGGATCATGGTGTTGTTGCCGGCGTAGAGGCCGACGTGTCCCCAGTTCCCGTCGTTGTTGATGACGATGAGGTCGCCGGGCTGGATGTCGGAGCGGGCGACTTGGGTGCCGGAGTTCCGCATCTGCTGGGAGGTGCGGGGAAGCGTGATGCCCCCGCCCTTGTGGAACGCGTAGAGCATGAGGCCCGAGCAGTCGTAACCACCCTTGGTCGGGCCGGTGGTGCTGCCGCCGCCCCAGACGTAGGGGGTTCCTCGTTCGGCGAGGGCGGCATTGATGACGGCGCGGGCCCGGCCGGTCGCGGTCGTCGGCGCGCCCGCTTCGGCGGCGGGGATCTGGTCGTACTCGGTGATGTGACCGGTGACGTCGTCCACGTACGTGTCGGAGTGGTTGTACCGGTAGACGGCCTTGCGGAGCTGGCCGGGCCGGGACAGATCGGTCGTCCCGGTGCCACACAGGTAGACCGCGGTGCCGAGTGCGGCGTCGAACGCGTTGTGCGGGTTCTTGATGCCGTCGTTGTTGCCGTCCTGTCCGCTGGGGCCGTTCCAGGTGGAGGGCAGGAACTGCATCGGGCCGACTGCCCGGTCGTAGGCGGTGTCACCGTCGAGCTGGCCGCGGTCGGTGTCGGAGAACGTGCTGGTGTTTCCGCCGATTCCGGAGCCGTTGAGCCGCACGCCGAGGATCCGCGGGGTGATGTCGCCGTTGACGGCGATGGTGCGGCCTGCTGCGTGGTTGGACTCCACCTTGCCGATGCCGGCGATGACGGACCAGCGCATGCCGGTGCACTTCGGCCGCACCGTGCGGGTACTGGCAGCGGCGCGGGTGTAGGCGGACAGCATCACCGGGTCGATGCCGTCCACTGCTCCCGGGGCACCGCCGGCACCCGTGGCACCGGATGGGTGGTCCTCCTTGTGCCCGGTGGCCCCGTTGGCAACGGCGGAGATGAACAGGATCAGGAGGCCGAGCACGGTCACAACCGGGACGAGGCAGCCGGCGGAGCCGAGCAGCCTCTTGTGCGTGTTGTTCATGGCCGGCCCGGGCGGCGAGGTGCCCGTCGGGGACGGGGCGTGGGCGGAGGCGTGGGGGCGGGCGGGGCAGGGGTGGTGTTGGCCTGGCGGATGCGGTGCAGGCGCTGCTGCAGGAGCGCCTGCGCGGTGCTGGCGGGCGGCTGTGCGACACGGGGCGGAGCGGGGCGGCGCCGGCGGACCGGCGCGATTACGGGGGCCGGTGGTGGGGTGGGCCGAGGAACAGGCGTGCGGCGGGGCGTGGTCGGCCGGGTCTGCGGCCGGTTGGGGGGCCGCGGCGGGGTGTACCTGCCGAGCCCCGGCCGCCCGCGGACGATTCGGCCGAGGGACCGCATGTTGTGCCAGCCCTCCCCGCCGAGCTGCAGTGCGGGCTGGACGTAGCTTCGGTTCAGAGCCTGGGTGTTCTGCTGGACGCTCTGCACGGCGCTGGATACCCGGCCGGCTGCTTGGCCGGGCAGAGCGGTTGCGGCGGCGCCGACCCTGCGGGCGGCCCGCGGACCGTACACCGGCAGTCCGACGGTGGCCTTGAGGCCGAGAACCCCGGCCTTCGCGGTGCCCTTGGCACCCGCCTGGACGGTACGGCCAGTGAGCTTTGTCAGCCCGGCGACGGCGCGGCCGCCGCCACGGGCGAGCCGGCCGCCGAGGCTCGCTGTGAGCCGGGCGGATCCCATCCGGCCGGCGCCGCCGAGGACGGCGCCGGTGCCCCCGGTGGCGGCCGCGGCACCGAGCATCAGCCCGCCGAGCAGCAGTCCCCTGCCGAGACCTGTGCGGCGCGGCGGGGTGACGGAGGCGGGGGAGGCTTTACCACCGAGCGGGCTGTTGCCCAGGCGGTCGCGGGTGCGGGCGACGATTCCACGTGTGGAGCGGGCGAGCTTCTTGCGGTAGATGAACGCGGCGACGCATACACCGTCCAGCACGATGAACCGCACCGTGACCCCGCCGGGCAGGTCGCTCTCCGGCGTGTTCAGCACGGTGTTCACGATGACGATGAACACAGACAGCGCGACGACGCAGGCGAGCATCAGCGCCAGGGCGCGCGCGATGGCAGCGGCCCGGTCCCACAGCCAGGCCCGGCCGGGGCCGGGCAGGATCCCGGCCGCAAGGGCAACCTTCGCGATCATCGCCTCGATGGCGATCTGCACCTGGGCGAAGAGGAATCCGCAGTCCAGCACGACGATGAACGCACAGGTGAGGAACGCGGCCAGGAGCATGAACGCTGCGCCGCCCACCTTGTCCATCGACGCCTTCTTCAGCGCACTGGCCTGCGGGGCGCAGGCCTTCTCGAACGCCTTGATGGGACCGGATGCCTGGAGCTGCTCCCGGACCTGTTCGGCGGTCAGGTCGACGGCAGTGCCGACCAGCCAGTCGTTCACCTTGTCGGGCAGCGGCACCCCGAAGGTGAGAGGCAAGTACTTGAGTGCGGACTTGGCCTGCTCCTTCGGCCCGTTGATCTTCTCGTCGATCATCTGGTCGAACACGGCCTGTTGGATCCGTGAATCGCGGAACCTCTTTCCACACGTTCCGTCGAAGGTCCGCCCGTACGACAGGAGCATCGCCGGCCGTGCCACGAACGCGTCGACCAGAGCGTCGGTGATGGGCCGGGCAAGCGCGCTCGGCGCGGAACGGACCTGCGCCCCCACACTCCCGCCCGTCGCCTTCTTCTCCCACTCGTTGTCGGTGGTCGGACGGCTCGTGTCGATGGCTTCCTTGTCCAGGACCAGCGCAGCCGTCTCCACGGCCAGGGACCGCACGGTGCCCACGACGCCGGTGTCCTTGCTCAGCAGGAGCTGCGGGGGCGAGGCCAGCGCGCCGAGCGCGAGCGCGGAGATGACCAGGGCCGCAGCCATCTCGCCCCAGCCGCGGACCCGGTTCCCGAACAGCAGATGCCAGGACGCGACGACCATCGTGAACGTCAGGAACAAGGTCGGCAGCCCCAACTGCACGATGACCCCTCCATACAGCGAGGAGGACACCTGCAGTGCCGGCTTCAGCAGCAGCCCGGCCAGGGAGAACGACAGACTCCAGCTGATCAGGAAGCACGCGAAGCTGACGAGCCACTTGTTCCCGAGAAACATCATCTCGACGAGGAACCCCTCGACGCTCAGGTCCCAGTCGTTCCAGTCCCCGGTGTCGGCGTAAATGCGGTACGAGCTGACCGGGTTCCCGTCACGGTCGGTCACCTCGAACGCGGACAGTACCCCGCCCTGCGCGGCCCGGTCCTTCTTGTACTTTTCGACCTTCTTGTCGAACTCGGACCGGGCGGCCTTCTCCTGCTTCTTGGCCTCCTTCTTCGCGTCCTTGATCAGAGGGGAGTCCTCCGGCGGGGCCGAGGTGCCCGGCTGGGGGACAGGGGGGCTCGGCTGGGGGACGAGCGGGCTCGGTTTGAGAGGGTTGTCCGGGCCGGGGAGCGTCGGGCCCACCGAAGGCGTCGGAGCCGGCGTGGGCGTCGGGGCGGCGGTGGCTGACACGGTGGCCAGTACCAGCGACGTCAGGCACGACAGCGCCAGCAGCACCAGGCCGGCAACCATGCTGCGCCCGGGGCGCAGCCACCGCCGTGCCCCCCGCCATGCACGTACCCACCGGCCACGGCGCGGTGATGTCGGTGTTCCCGCCCGTGCGGCGGCCCGCCGGCTCATGCCGTGGTGCTTGTCATGGGCTGGGAGTGGATGTGAGCGACGGCCTGTTCGTCGGCGGGCAGCGATACCTGCATCGCGCCGATCCGGCCGGTCAGATCGCGGTGCAGGCACTCACCGGCCCGCGCCGCTCGCTCCTCCTCGTTCAGATCGGGGCTGTTGGGGGAGAGCCCCGTCGTGACGAGCGCCAGGAGGTCCTCGTCGTCCGGGTTGCACCCCAGAAAGGCCAGCGCCCGCCGGGCAAGGTTCGTGTCGGTGTGCCGGAAGACGAACTTTCGGGGGATCAGACCGCGCAGGATCTGCCCGTCCTCGGTATCGGCCGAGCCGATGTCCTCGTCGTCATGCGCACCGAACAGGGCGCCGGCGCCGTGCTTACGGCCGTCCCGCACCAGCTCCAAGGCCAGGGCGAGGCCCTCGGGGCTGGACGTCAGCCACCAGCACTCGTCCCACACCACCAGCGCGAACTCGTTCAGGTCCGCGTACACGATCTTCCGGCACAGGGCGGCGATCAGGTACATCACCGCGCGCCCGAAGACCTTCTCGAACTCCAGCTTGTCGAGCCGGCCGCTGTTCAGTTCGGACTTGGTGGGCAGGGTGAGCGAGGACACCGAGAAGACCAGCGCATCAGCCGACGAACCACGAACCACAGGCAGGGATTCGTCGAACACGGACCGGGCCAGGTCCTTGCGCCGCACCGCGGACAGTCGGCGGGCCGCCATCGCTGAATGAGGGTCCCCGGACGCGCCGCGGTTGGTGAGCTCCTCGACCAGGACCCGCATTGAGGGATGAGGCTCGGCCAGCACCGCCTCGACCGCCTCGGACAGGGCGATGCCTTCATCGCTCATAGGCGCCAGCCCCAGCAACAGCGTCAGAAAGGACTCGGTGAACCGCTGTGCCTCCCGGCCCTTGAAGGTGCGCAGCGGGTCGAGGGAGACGGTGGCGTGATCGTCGATGGTGATGCACTCGGTCTCACCCGGGCACGCCTGGGCATAGCGCAGCCACTCCTGCCGCGGGGTGCGGTCCACGATCACCACCCGGCCGCGCTTGGACCCGCCACGCGAGCGACGCCCGGCCGCGAGCACGGAATACACCGCCGACTTCATCGCGGTCGTCTTGCCGGCGCCGAGCTCCCCGATGAACGCCGCGGTTGCCGAGGTGTTCTCCCTCGGGCCGCGCTCCCAGTCCGTCAGCACCGGCCGCACCCCGCCCCCGGCCAGCTGCAGCCCGAACAACGGCCCCGTACTGTCGCCGAGCCCCTGACCCGAGAAGGGGCCGGCCATCGCGAAGTCCTTGGCGACCAGATACTGCGCGTACTGGGCCATCACCTGCGGGGTCCGGGTGCCCGGAAGCATCCCGTACCAGAGGTTCTCCTGCTCGCCGCGCGGCGAGACGAAGGAGTACTCGTTGCCGCCGAAGTGTCCGGTGATCTCACCGGCCCGCCGCTCGGCCTCCTCAGGAGTACCGCCCCAGACACACAAGGTGGTCATGGCCCGGACCTCGACCTCGGTCCGGGACGCGGTCAGCCGCTCGCGGAACTCCTCCAGCCCGCCCACCGCCTTGTCCACGGTGGCCGGGACACCGGTGCCGGTGTTCTCGTTGTGCAGCTCGTTGTACTGATTGGCCAGCTCGTTGGCCTGACGCCGGGTCTTGGCCTCCGCCTCGGCACCGGAGGAAACGTGCAGACGTACCACCCAGTCCACCGGGAAGGAGAACGCGTCCAGCGACGTCAGGTACTCCGATCCGGGGAACGCGAAGGCTTCGGGCATCTCGGAGAGCGCCAGCATCACCTGATACGACGGCCCCCACTCGGTCGTCGCCTCCAGCCAACGCCGCGCGAACGGATTGCCCCGCACCCTCTTCCCACGGCCCGCATGACCCCGGCCGGGACTGACGTCCCCGCCCTCACCCGCGTCCAGTTCCTCCAGCAGATTGCCGCCTTCGGCGAGCACCACCTGGCCGAACGCCGCCGCCCCCCGGCCCCGTCCCCGCATCCGAGGACCCGCCCCCTCCGGCAGCGCCGGCTCCAGCACACCGCGACGCGCACTGTGCCCGTAGATCCACAGCACCTCGGCCGTCGTTGCCTCACGCAGGGCAATGCCCGCCGGCCACACGGACGCCATCCGCTGCGCCTGCGCCAGGCGCTCGTCCTCCTCCTGCGCGGACACCGGACGCGGCAGCAACCCCAGCTGCAGAGCCACATCTGCCCGCGCCGCCGCGAAGGCCTCACGCACCGACTCGCCCCGCCCCATCGGCAGGGGAACCGCCAGCCAGTCGGTGCGCCCCGTCAGCTCCAGTTGATCGAGCTGATCCCGCAGTACAGCCGTCGCCTGCCGGTAGCGGGGAGAGGCCACCATGTCGATCCCCGCCGTCATCTTCGCGACCACCCCCGCCGGATCAACCGCCGGGCACAGGCTCAGCAGCATCGACTCGCCCTTGAGCGCCTTGACCAGCGCCTCCAACTGCCCCAGCCGCTGCTCCTTCGCCCGCCGTGAAGCGTGCGCAGCGTCCGCCCCCGCCACCCGGTACACCGCCCACACCTGACCGTGCACGGTCCACATCACATTCCCTGCCACATGCCGGATCGGCAGCCGCATCGCAGATCACACCTCTCGCTGTGCTTGTTGCGCTTCGCTCATGCCGGACCGGCTGTCGCTGCGACGAGCAGCGACCAGAGCCGCGGCGACCGACACCGGCCGCCTCCCCGCCCCGGCCACAGGGCCGCTGCCCGGCTGCCTTATGCCCGCCGAACCGACCGGCCGAGAAGACCTCGCCACCCGGGCCGGGCCCTCCGCGCGGCGGGGGACCCTCGGCCGTGACGGCCCTGGTGCCCACGACAGGGAGCAGACACCGATCAGCTGATGACGGCCCCGAAGGGCCCGCAGAGGGCGCCCTCCCAGCCGGCCCGCGGCCGGTCTCGTCAGCAACCCGATCCCGCTTGCGGCGACCGAGAGCGGGCTACGACCGTCGACCTGCACATGACGCACTAGCAGAGACAGCCCGTAGGGCAGCCCCAAGGCGATGACGAAGTTGAACAGCCCGAACCGCGCCCACACACCACGGGTCAGCACCAGCCCGGCCAGCGACACGGCCAGGACCACCACCTGCGCCACCGTGTACGGACCGCCCCAGATCCGCCCCCGGCCACCCGGCCACTTCCCGATCATCAGCGGATGACGCCGCGCTCGCGTATACGAGCGACCGATCAGCAACTCCGCTGCCGGTGGCGCCGCACCAGTGCCGCTCACCGCAGCCCACCGACCATCTGCCACAGCGAAACTGCGCCGACGAGCACCGCACCTGAGCACAACAGGGACCGGATCCTGGCCCAGGCATACGACACTGCGAACCGAGCGAACAGCAATGCGGCGCAGCCCGCGACGATTTCATTCACCGCAGGTCACCCGGTGCTGGATCGACGACCTGGACCACGACCCGGTCCGCACCGGCGCTCTTGGCGGCCCCTGTCGGAGCGATGTCCACTCCGATGCTGTCGCGGAACACCGGGGCATTCATCACCGCGAACCACAGAGCAACAGCACCGATGAAGGCCATCCCGGCAGCGATCACGGAATTCGTCTTGGACCAGGTACGCACCACCGCCAACACGCACAGGAAGCCCATCACCGTCCCGGCCAGGATCCCTGTTCCCTTCGCGGTGAGGGCGTCGAGGTCATCGAGCACGGCCAACGTCACATACGTCATTGCGAGGTCTCCTTCTTCTCGGCCGGAGCCTGTGACTTGCTCAGCACCGGGTTTCCGTCCACGGAAGCGATCTCCCAGCGCCCGTCCCGCGCGGCGATCGTGATGGCGTACGTAAGCGGCCGCTTCTGCCCGCTGGCATCGGACGCGGTGACATCGACGAGGAGCTCCCTGCGCGCACCGTCCACAGCAGGAGCTGCCTGCTGATCGGCGCTGCCCGGGTCGTTCGTGCCGACCTCGGCGAGCTGTGCCACCTCAACCTGGGCGTACGGCGCGGGCGACACCGCAGCCACCGCCGTACCGGGGGACAGGTAACGATCGATCTGGCCGCTGCCCGCGAGATACGCGGCGAAGAAACCGGTGAGCGTCTGCGCGGCCGGATCGGAACCGCGAACCGGAACAACCTGCCCGTACGCCAGCGACGGAGCCCCACCGGACAGCGGCGCGCCCACCTCGGCCGGGAGCGCGGCCGCCGCCAGGGCGCCACCCTCCCCGGTCCGGACCGGGACCTGGAAGTACCGCAGCACAGGCCCCACCTGAGCCTCGCCCGGCTCCACCTTCTTCTTCCCGTCCGCGGCCCCGACCGGGACCACCCGGGCGGCCACGGTCACCGACCAGTACCCCGAGGAGACAAGCCGCACCCGCACCGCCGCGAGCTCCTGCGCCCGCTGCACCCCCGGATCAGCCGTCAGGCTCACATCACGGGCATTCGGCAGGAACGGCGCCAGAGAATCCTCGGTCCCCTGCCCAGCCGCGAGGTACGCGCTCACAAACAACTCGGCGAACCCGCCCGGCCCCGCCGGCTGCCCCGCCACAGGCTGCTCCTGACGCACCGGAGCCGCGGACACCGTCACGGAGGGCCGGGACACGAGCGCCCAAACGGCCAGAACCGGCCCAGCCACCATCAGCACCCAGGCAGCGCGACGGAGCACCGTCACCGAGTTCGCCGCAGCACCCAGAGAACCCAGCGCCCAACCACCAGCCTCGGCCGGCAGCACATCCTCCGTGTACTTCTTGCGGCGCCTCACAGCTGCTCCTGCCGAACCCGCGCTGCCGCCCTGTCCCGTACCTCTTGCGGCAGCGCGACCCAGCGCGCGAACGCCGACTGCGCTGTCGCCGCCTCCTCATCGAGATAGGCGCGCATCGACGCCGCTGTCTGCTCCGCGAACGGGGCCAACTCCAACTGCACGGCCAGATCGCGCAGCCGCCGGTGCGCTCGCATCAGCAGCGCCATGTCCGCACCGTCCTCCGCTACGAGCATCGGATCCGTCATGTCCCGCCCACCTCTTCCAAGCCCGGGTGCAGCAGCAGTTCCGCCACACACCTGACTCAAGGAGCGGCCGGGTGCCAGATGTGACAGCCGAAGCGGAGAAGTTTCAGGAACCTTCATCACGCCGCCTGCACCCACTCATCCGCAACGGCCCGAAGCTGCCGCACGGTCCGGCTGCGCCGCTGGCGCCACGCAACCGCGGACACACCGTCCCGCTCCGCGCTCGCCTGGGCGCCGGCCCGGGACTCCTTCACGATCGCCCGGGCCCGCTCCGCATCCAGCCGTCCGACGGCCACGGCCCACACCAGCAGCTCGACCAGCGCATCGTCCGCGGCCTCGTCGTCCTTTACCAGCCCGGCCGCCACGGCTTGCTGGCCAAGGACCGCCTGCCAGGCCGCGGCCGCCGGATCGTCCGCCGCCACCAAATGACCAGCCACGACTGCCGAATCAGGGGCCGGCTGCCAGGGCACCGCGTTCAACTCGGCCGCCTCCGCCTTCAGCTCACGGCTCGCCAGATGAAGCGTCTCCAGCAGGAGATTCGCAGCCACTCCGCCCTTCCGCCGAAGCGGATACCGCCGCACCACCTGATACAAGCAAGCCGCGACAACCTGCCCGACCTCGTCGAAATCCCGGCTGGCCCGCAACCGCTGCGTCAACCGCACCGCACCCGGCACCATCGCCTGCACCACCACCCGCGCCGCAAGCAACGCCCCAGCACCCTCACCAGCAGCCCGCTCCAGGAGCACCCGCAGCCACCGGTCGCTGTGCGCACGCCCCTGCGCCCGGTCCCGGCGCTCCAACTCGGCCAGCACATCCCCGAGACCGCCTGCCGCGTACTCGCCGAGCAGTACCCCGCCCTCCTGCAGCCAGCCCAGCACGGTCTCGCCCGGCTCGGACTCGGCGCAGACCAGCGCCCACTCGGCATTCAACGACTCAAAGACCCGTGTTCCATTCACGACAACTCCCGTTCAGGTGATGTCGTGAATGCTGCTCAGCGCCCCTGACCCGATCGCTGACCCAAACCCCCGAATGCGCAGGTCAGAGGGTTGCCCAAATGCCGACCCACCCAGAACCGGGACAACAGACGCTGACCCGCTGCCGAGGAACGCGGACGGCCAGGGGTTTGCCGCATGAGGGTCAGCGTGAGGGTGCTGTGCCGACGGCTTCCGGCGAGGACCTCGACCTGCGGCCGGATCGTTCCGTGCCAGCGGCGCCACACGAGGTCATGTCCTGAGCAGCGAGGTGCCACTCACCCGCCTGAGGCGAGAGAGGAGGCTGATTGCCTACGGCGTATTTACGGGCGCGTGACGCTCCCGGCGAGCGCCCGCACGCCCGCCGTGTGTGGGTGCCGTGACGAGAGCTCTGTGACGATCTCCTGAATCGCGGGCCGGTCGCGTACCTCGCCGGGGCAAGCCTGCAGAGCAGCGAGCAGCTCCCGCGCGGTTTCCGCGGGCTTGCCCCACTGCCACCAGGCGCGGGCCAGGTCGGTATGCATCCGGCCCCGGCGCTCGGCGGTCGCGAACTGGTCGGCGTGCAGGTTCTTGCCCGCGTGCAGCGCGGAGCCGGCGTCTCCGAGCGCCCAGTGAACCCCGACCGTGTACAGGTCGACGGCGGCCGGTGTCAGCGGGAACAGGCGACCCCGTGGAGGCTGTTCGGGGAGGCTGCGGGCGGCGCGGCGGGCCTCTTCGATCATGGCCAGGGCTTGGGTCCGGTCGCCCGCGCGGGCGGCGGTGTAGGACGTGGTGCACAGCATCTGCGCGTACGCCGCTCGCTGCGGCGCGGTGCCGAGGCCGGTGGATTCGACCCCGGCAGCGGCCTGGAGGATCAGACGCTGAGCGGCAGCGGGCTGGTCCTGGTGCCGCAGCACGATGGACAGCTCCCGGGCCGCGGCCGCTGCCGCGAGCGGTGATCCGGACAGCTCTGCGTATGTCGTGGCCCGGTCGGCGGTGAGCCTGGCCCGGTCGTGCCGCCCGATCTTGATCAGGACCTGCGAGGCCAGCGCATAGCAGGACGACAACCGCGCGTGATCGAGGTCTTGCCGCGACCGGGCCGCGTCGTGAGCATCGCCCAGAAGCTCCGGCAGCAGGCCGAGGAGGGCCGCATGCCGCCCTGCGTCGAAGAGGGCCCGCGCGGAGGCGAGGCGGCCATCGATCGGCGCCTTAGTACCGGAGGGAACGAGCGGACCGGCCAGGGCCTCATCCACGGCGAGGAGCAGGGTTGCGGGTACTGCCGCCCCGGCGGTGGCGAGCAGTGTGCGGCGGCGCAATGGGTCCTCCTCGGGTCGCGGACCGACCGACGCAACTCTAGTGGCGGGAGGGGCTGATAGGCCCAGAGCTGCCGATAGGACATTTGACGGCATACCAACCGCCGATGCTGCCTGCCTGATCAGCCGGAGCTCGGCACGGCTGCCGCGCGATTCCAGCCGGGAGACGGTGGACGCCGAGCACCCGACCACGGCCCCAAGGTCGTGCTGCCGCCAGCCTCGCGATTCCCGGCCCAGCCGGATCAGCCGGCCGGCGTCATGACGGGCCACCAGGTCCCGCACTTGCTCGGAGTGCCATACGGAGTCCGAGTTCATGCCCGCCTCCTGACCACGGTCCGGGGCCGCCCTCCCCACGGTAGAGCGGCAGAAGGGCCCCGTATACAGCATGTGCAGGACCTGCAAACCGCGTGCATGCCAAGGGAGTTGGAGGCGTTCCGGCTGTCTCCGGTGCTGTCCTGTCAACGGAGCCCCCGCCCTAGGGGGCCAGCCGAAAGGGGAGCACGATGACCGTCGTTCTGGAACGCCCCGCCCGCACCGCCGGCCCCGACGCGACGTCGAGGGACCCGCGCACCTTCGTCCCCGCCGAGCAGTGGACCAAGCTCGTCGGTCTGCTGATGCGCGATTACCCGTTCGACTCCGTCATGGCGGAGAGGGTGCTCGGCCAGGCCATCGCCTACCTGATCACCGCCATCGAGCACCGCGGCCAGGGCCTCGGCCTCGGGCCCGGCCGCATCATCGACATCGGCGTACACGCCATGATCCTGGACACCGTGGCGTACGCGGAGTTCTGCGAGCGCTACAACGGCGGTGCCTACCTGCACCACGTGCCGCTGGTCGAGATGAAGGGCGACGGATCCGTGTCACGGACCGCCGACCTGATCGCCCGCGCCGGCTTCACCGTCGACCGCCCCCTGTGGGCCGCCGACTCCGCGAAGTGCACCCCGTGCCGCCCCGGAGAGGACGGACACTGACGACCCGTACGAAGCGGCGCGTCCCCCGCCCGCTCGGTGGGGGACGTCGCCACACCCGCCGCCCGACTTGGCTTGTACAAGCGAACTATGGCGCCGGGGCGGGTGGCCCCGTTGGGGTGAATCGGAACGAGATCCGACGCCGATCATGACCCGCGCGCCAGGATGGGCCGGTGAATTCGTCCTCACCCACCCCAGCAGCCCCCGCCGACCTCTGGCAGCACTACGGCGCTCCCTCACCCGAGGGCACCCCCCGCAGCGTCGATGCCCGGATGTACTGGGACTGGTACCAGCGCACCGGACCCGGCGCCGAGATCCTCGGCGACGTCGCCGGACGCACCGTCACCGAGCTCGGGGCAGGCGCCGGCCGACAGGCCGCCCACGTCGCCGGGTCCACGGCCGCGGCCCGGGTGCTGGCCATCGACAGCTCACCCACCCAGCACACCAAGGCCCGCGCCCTGTACGGACACGTCGCCGGAATCGAGTTCATTCAAGCCGACGCTGCGTACTATCTGCACCGGCACCCCCGCAGCACAAACGTCATCTACTCGATCTTTGGGGCCGTCGACTTCACCGACCCCCGCACGACGCTCCCCGCCGCCGCCTCGGCGCTCCGGCCCGGCGGACGGCTCGTCTTCTCCACTCTGGCCCACTATCGCAATGGGTCCCTGCCGGAGACCGATTGCCGCCCCGCAGACATCCCCACCCGCACTGGCACCATGCAGCGGTGGGTCCTGGACACGACCGTATGGGAAAAGCTCCTCGGTGAGGCCGGGTTCGAGACCTGCCAGATGGAGACCCTGCACGACCCCGGCGACGACTCCTCACCTCCCATGACCACGCTGGTCATCTGGGCGAGCGTGGCACCGGAACCTACGGAACCCACGGGGGACTGATGGCTGAGCGGCCTCGACTCCTGGGGCGTCATACGGGGGCGTCACCTCCAGTATGCGAAGGGCCATAAGCGACAGATGCGCCGCGAAGTGATGTCGGCCCGGGCAGGGTTGCCGGATGCGGATCCACTGCGGTTGCTCAGCAGGTGGCCCAACTGGTTGCCTTGCAGGTTGCGTAACAGGTTGCTTGACGAGTTGCTCAACGAGTTGCCAAGGACGAATTCGCTGAGCCCTTCCGCTGCAGGTCAGCGGGGGTGGGTCAGCGGAAGCTGCCGCCGACACCTCTTCCCCCTTAGGGAAGAGATTGTCTTCCCTTCCCTTCTTCCGGGGCGGAGGCGGCGCCCGCTCCCGGGCCGCCTCCGCCTCGGCCTCGGCCCCGGCCTCCGCCTCGGCCTCGGCCCCGGCCTCCGCCTCGGCCTCGGCCCCGGCCTCCGCCTCGGCCTCGGCCTCGGCCCCGGCCTCCGCCTCGGCCTCCGCTGTCGCGATCTCTCCCGCCTCAGCGCTCTGACCGATCGTGGTCAGCACTTGCGACAACTCGGCCGCGCCGTCCCGCCACAGACCAGCCACCAACGCACCCGACCGGTGCGCGTCGTACATTCCGGCCGTCCACACTGCGACGACCTCGCCGGCCACCGGTCCGGCCGCCCGTGCGAGCACACCTGCCGCACGCACGATGACGATCCCGGAACCGTGCCGCTCCATCGCAACCGTCCACCCGTTCGCCGAGGCAGTCTCGGACAGACAGACAGCCGCGCGCGGCAGCCACACCCCGGGCGCCGCCTCTACCTCAGCGCACACCCCATCTGCGTCCAGGATGGCGAGCGCTGCGCCGTCCAGCGGCTTCCCCTCCGCCGGAATGCGGGGAGCCTTCCAGGGCTGCACCAGCGGACGCGACGCGCGGGCAACGGCCTGCTTAAACTCCGTTCCGAGGCCGCGCCCGTGCTTGGCCTTGCTGGGGACATCCGTCGACTTCAAAGGCCGTCCGGCATCCTTCGCAGCAACCGCGCCGGACAGAACATCAGCGAACCGCGCGTCCGACTCCGTCACGATGTCCGCCTCGGTGGGCAGTGCAAGCGCGACGACCGTACGACCGTCCGTCGACACCCAACGGGACCGGACGTCACCTTCCCCGGAGAACAGCCGCGCCGTCCGCGCGCGCACCGCTTCCATGTCCGCTGCGCTGCGCTCGGCGTCCCGCGTCCAGCGCTCCGCCTCCCAGCGTGCCCGGTCGGCATCCTTCGCCGCGGACGCTGCGGCGGATGCCGCAGTGCTCGACCAACTCCGCGCGTCTGCGACATTGACACCCAACACGTTGCATCCTTCGTGCACGTTTACGAACAACGCGCGCATGTCGACCGCCCACGCGTTCCGCTCCCGCGCGATCACGTCCAGCCGCGCTGCCTCCGCCTCCGCCCGTGCGATGCACTCGGCAACGGGCACAACCCGTGACCCCGTGGCTTCCGGGGTAGTGCCGAGCGGGACGTCGGCCGGCGCCTCGGCACGCTCCGTCGCCTCCGCCTCCGCGCGCTCCTCCGCCTCGGCCGCGGCACGGTCCGCATACTCCGCCCACGCAAACAGCTCAGCAACCCGCCGCGCGTCCCGCTCGCACCCGACCGCCAGCACCCGCGCACGGTTGGCACAATCCCGAGAACGCTGCGGATCCGTCACGGGCGATCCGTCGAACCTCTCCCACTGGGCGTTCTCGCGTTCTTGTCTGGTGTGGTTCTCGTTTCAGTGTCCGGGTGGTGGATGCGGTTGAGTGGGCCGTTCGGCGTTGTTTTGTGGGGTGTCCGGGGTGGCGGTCGGAGGTGTTGGGGCTGGACAGTGAGGTGAGGGCAGTTGGTCAGTGGTTGAGAATTGGCTGGTCATCAGGCTGAAGGCTCCAATGGAGTAGTCTCCTTGTTGATCGTTTTTGGTGGGCTGCAGGTGCCCGTTGTGGTGGGGGGCGTGTTGGTGGGGGCTGCGGCGGATGCTGAGGTGTTGCGGCCGGTCGCGGGATATCAAGCCCGCGCACGACAGCATCCACAGCTTCGATCTGGTGAGGTCGGAGCGTGAATCTCTCTGCACTCGCCATATCGGATCTCCGAGAATCCAGGAATGAACGGTCGGCCATCAAAGGCAGTGGCAATCTGTTCGGGATGCTACACAGCACATCGATGATGCATGATGTGACGCATGTGAGGTTGATGCACGGGTATCATCGTAGTGGATCGGTGTTCACCAGAGGGAGTTTCAGGCGATCTCGTCCTGGCGATGGAGTCGCCCCGAGCAGGGGTGATGGTCTGTCTGGTGCGGGTGGAGCGAAGCGGAATCCGCACCCTCAGGTCCGGGGCCGGCACTCGGTCCAGGGTGATGGGGTGTCATGGCTCGGGGGTAGATGTGTTCTCGGGATGCTACACAGACCAGCGGTGATGCACCGTCACCCTGTAGCCAGCCGTTCCGGCGGAGCCGGAACCGGGTGGGGGAGCGAAGCGGACCCGCCCCGCTGTTCGGGCTGGAGCGAAGCGGAGGCCCGTGGATTGGAGCGAAGCGGAAATCAGAAAGCCGCGAAGCGGCTTTCCATCACTTCGGCCGGGCTGCGAAGCAGCCCGGTTCACTTTCCCATCGCGCAGCGATGA
>NZ_CP134614.1:0-251144 GCF_031844725.1 Streptomyces sp. ITFR-6
CGGCAAGCCGCAGCAGAGCGCACGAATTGCGCAAGCGCAATTCGAATTCCGGCGCAAGCGCCGGAATGGAATTCCGCAAGCGGAATTCCCGAAGGGAGTCCAATTCGCGCAAGCGCGAATTGGAGGTGGCCGCGCAAGCGCGGTCACCGGGGCTGGCTACAGGGCGGGGTGCGTCACGCTGGGGCCTGTGTAGGGCTTGGGGTTCCTGACCACTGCCCCTGCAAGGGATGTGACGGGCCGTCGGCCCGATCGAGTGCCGGCCCCACCGCAGTGACGGGCTCCGCTGCGCTCCACCCTGCCCCCTCCACCCTCGAAACCGGCCGCTCACGTTCATCAATGCCCCGCCAGCATACCGCATGAACTGCGCGTGTGGGGTGAGATTCGGCCAAGAATCAGTCTATGGGGGCAAACCTGTCGCGCGGGTGATGCATCACGGACCTTGCCTGTGTAGAGTCTGGAATCAGACACCCTATCCCGGCCCCGACATGCTGCGCCGGACTTTCTTTCTCACTGTGCGAATTGAGGAGAGTGTAAAAGAATGGCGAGCGTGAGTTTCTACGGGTCCGGATATTGCGGCGACTGCGACACCACATGGGACTTCGGTCCGGTAGACGACGGAACGATTCTTGAATCTGATCATGAGTGTGCAACCGAGCAGGACGGCGAGTAGACAATGGCCGTGAAACTGCGTGACCACCAGATCGAGGCCGTTGCTGCCATTGTGCGGGGTCTCGATATCCCGCCGGGCGGTATTCCCGTCAACGGCCTGCGCGGACAGGTACACGCCGCGTGCGGAACGGGGAAGACCATCATCGCGGCGGCGTCGGCCAAGCGGCTCGTACCCAAGGGCCGCATTCTCGTTCTGGTGCCGACGCTGGATCTTCTGACGCAGACCGTCCAGGCGTGGCGAGAGGTCGGGCACACGGGGCCGGCGGTCGCGGTGTGCGGCCTCACCGACGACCCGGAGCTGTGGAACCTGAAGGTGCGCTCCACCACCAACCCGGTGCAGTTGGCGCTGTGGCACGGCGAGGGGCCCGTCACCATCTTCGGGACGTACGCGTCGCTGGGGGTGCTGGCGGAGGCGTTCGAGGGTGTCTACGGGCAGCAGCTCGCCCCGCTGGACCTGGCCGTGGTCGATGAGGCGCACCGGACGTCGGGCTCGATGGGTAAGGCGTGGGCCGACATTCACAACCAGCACGTCATCCCGGCGCACCGTCGGCTGTACCTGACGGCGACGCCGCGGATCTGGCAGGAGCGGCCGAACCGCGAGGCGGAGGGAGTGCGCGACCCGCTGCCGCGTGAGATGGCGGCCTCCATGGACGACGAGCGCGTCTTCGGGCCGGTCCTGTACAAGCTCTCGCTGGCGTCGGCGGTGTCACGCGGTCTTCTTGCGCGGTACCAGATCATCGTGCTGGAGCTCCAGGACCCGGTCGTCACCCCGGAACGGCTGATGGGCGAAGAGCGGCACAGCGAGAAGGTGCGTGGTGAGCGGCTCGGGGCACTCCAGGCCGCGCTGCTGCACACCATGGAGCAGCACAACCTCCAGACCTGCATCACCTTCCACCACCGGACGATAGAGGCACAGGCTTGCTCGGAGGGGCTTCAGCGGGTGGCGGCGAAGCTGCACGCGGACCGGCCCGAGAAGTACCCCGCGCGGATCTGGGCGGACTGGCTGTGTGGTGAGCACGTCCCGGAACGCCGGCGCGACGTCCTGCGCGGCTTCGGGTCCACGGCGCTGCGGGCCGTCCTGTCGAACTGCCGGGTCCTGGGTGAGGGCGTCGACATCCGCGCGGTGGACTCGGTGGCGCTCCTGGACCCGAAGGGTGCGCCGCACGACATCGTCCAGGCCATCGGCCGGGCGCTCCGGCAGAAGCCCGGACAAGGGAAACTTGCCTCTCTGATCGTGCCGGTTTTTCTCCAGCCCGGTGAAAAGCCGGAGGATATGTTCACCTCGGGTTCGTATCGGCCTCTGGTGAAGGTGCTGGAAGGTCTGCGCGCTCACGATGAAGAGACAATCGAATTGCTCGCGATTCCGCAAGAGCCTCAGAAGGACGTCGCGCGGCCGTCCGAGTACATCGGTCCGCCGCCCGAGGAAGGTGAGGAAGAATCCCGTCTCCTGTTGCGTTTTGCGGCTCCACGTGACCCGGTGATGGTCGCGGACTGGGTGAGCTTCAACGTGATCGACACGGAGAAGCAGGACTGGGCACGCGGCTGGGCGTCGCTCAAGAAGTTCACCGAGCGTGAGCTGCACGCCCGGGTTCCGTACGGGCACAAGGAAGGTGCGTACCCGCTGGGGCAGTGGGTCGCTGAACAGCGACGGGCGTACGGGGCCGGGCAGATGACCGGCCGGCGCGCCCAGCGGCTGGAGAAGCTCGGCATGGTCTGGAACCCCGCCGATGAGCGGTTCCAGGAGAACCTTCAGGCTGCGAAGGCGTACTACGACCAGCACTGGACCCTCTGCGCGCCCCGGTCCGCGACGATGCTGGATCGGCCGGTGGGGCAGTGGCTGTCCAACCTCCGCCGCCCCGGCGCGCTGGACGGGCACTCCGAGTGGAAGACGGCGCTGGAGGCCGTGGACGAGGACTGGAACCCGTCCTGGCCACCGGAATGGCAGCGGCACTACGCCGTGGTCCGCGAGATGCTCGCGGAGGAGAGCATCCTTGCGTACATCGAACCCGGGGTCACCGTCCACGGCATGGACATCGGAAAGTGGCTCGACAAGCAGCGGATCCCGGCGGTCTGGGAAGCCCTGACCAGCGGGCAGCGCGAGCGCCTGGAGACTATCGGCGTCGTACCGATGGCGGCGGAGCTCGAAGCGCCGGCCAAGCCGTCCACGGCGCCGGTGAGCGCCTTCGAGAAGGGCATTGCGGCCCTGGCGCAGTACAAGGCCCGCACGGGCTCTGTGAAGGTCCCCAGGGCCCACGTGGAGCAGTTGGAGGACGGGAGCGAGGTGAAGCTCGGGGTGTTCCTCAGCAACAGCAAGAGCCGCCGGGCCAAGCTGACCCCCGACAAGCTCGCCGCGCTCGCCGGCCTCGGGCTGGAGTGGGCAGCTTGAGAACCGTTGTCCAGGCCGCCGACGGCGCAGTAATACTTTCCGAGCGCTGCGTAGCGATCGAACGGCACCGCAGGACAACACTGCGGAAGGCCCGTGTCGCGACGCGCAGGCAAACGGCAGAATAAGCTTGCTCGTTGTGGTCTACAAGTTCGGGTCTAACGAGCAGTGCTTGCGGCGCTGTCGGGCAGTAGTGCCGGTGATCCTGCGTGCGGCAGATCAGGTGACTAGCCAGGGCGTACGCGTGCTCTACGAGCATCAGAATGTCGTCCGGCCGCTCATGGGCTGGTGGCAGTTCACCAATCGAACAGCCCAGGCCTTGATGTCGCTGTACGAGCAGGGGTACACCGTGGAGGCGGCCCCCCTCATGCGAAATCTGCTGGGGCACGCCTACGCAATGAACTGGTTGGCCGACAGCGGTGAGCCAGCCGTCGTGGCACTCACCGACTACTGGAACGATCACCGACGGAAGCTCGCCCGGAACGTGAACGAGACCTGGAACCTTCCGAAGCCGGCTGCCTTGCCCCCAGCGAAACCGATCCCGTTCGCCAACCCTGAGACGCTGTTGTCTTTCCGAGTCTGACGACTGTGTTTTCGCTGGTCAGGGGTAGGGGCGGCGTCGGTGTGGGAGTGATGGGGTGTCGTTTCGTCGCTCTCGTGGAGGCCGTGGATGCCGTCGGTTGTCGGACTGCTGGAACAGCACGAGCTTGCCGCTCGTCGTCGTGTGGACGGGCTGCGTGAGGAAGCGGACCGCATCCAGGCCGAGCTCGCGGTGGCCGAGCAGGAGTGGTCGGAGTGGACGATCGCCCGCGAGCGTGTCGGTGCGGTGCTGTCCGCGCCGGGCGGTGACTCAGCCGGCGTGGGCGCCATTGACGTGCCGGAGGGTGTTGTGACGGGAACCGAGGTGGAGGCGTCTGCACCTCTGGTGGTGAAGGCGAGGTCGCAGGTTCCGATGTGGCGCGAGGGGCTGGCCGGGACGGCACTGTCGGTGGACTACCAGCGCATCCTGGCCGCGATCGAGGATCGGGGCCGTCTCGGTCAAGGGCCGCTGACCTGTCAGGAGATGGCCACTGCGTTCGGCCTGGACGTGGTGCCTGCCAAGGTGGAGGGGCTGCGGTCGAAGGCGAAACGCCTGGTCGCGCGGGGCTGGCTGGCCGAGTCGGCACCGGGCCGGTTCACCCTCGCGCGGAGCGTGAGCGGGCCAGGCGGCGGGTCATGATCATGGTCATCGACCAGTAGATCATCGCCTCGGCGCTGCTAATGGATCGTTCGAAGTCACGCACCAGACGGCGGCTTCGCATCAGGTGGGCGAAGAGCCGCTCGACGATCCACCGCTTGGGCAGCACCACGAAGCCGCGCATGTCGTCGCTCCGCTTGACGATCGCCAGGACCAGCGCGAGCGCGGCCAGGCAGTGCTTGACGAGGCTGCCGGTGTAGCCGCCGTCGGCCCAGACGAGTTCCAGCCGGTGGTGAGCGTCGGTCACCCGCTCAAGCAGCACCTTCGCGGCGGCGCGGTCGCCGATGTCCGCCGCGGTGACCATCACGCCCAGCAGCAGGCCGAGGGTGTCGACCACCACGTGCCGTTTGCGGCCGTTGATCAGCTTGCCGCCGTCGAAGCCGCGGCTGTCGGCGCCGACGACGGCGTCCGCCTTGACGGACTGCGAGTCGATCACGCTCGGCCGTCGGTTCCGCATCTCGCCCCGACTCCTCGCGGACCCGGCCGCGCAGCCGGTCGTGGAACTCTCTGACCAGCGCGTGGTCGCGCCAGCGGCGGAAGAACGCATAGACCCGGTCCCACGGCGGGAAGTCGGCCGGCATGGCCCGCCACTTGATCCCGTTGTCGACCAGATAGCGGATCGCGTCCAGCATCGCCCGGTGGCAGTACGCCTCCGGCTGCCCGCCCCGACCTCGCAGCCAGCCCGGCACCGGCAGCAGCGGCCGGACCACGGCCCACTCCGCGTCCGTCATGTCCGAGGGATACCGCCGAACACGCTCCGGATGGTCGGCCGCATTCCCGAACCGGTGAGCGACACAATCACACGACAGAGCAGCCGAGTTGAACTCCACCGGCGCGAGCACGTACAACTGCGGCAACAGGGTCTCCTGGATCTCGGTTGGCTTCGCAACCCCGAGCTACCAAGAGGCCCTGCCTTCATGCCCGCAGCCGGCCACGGTCACCCGATCGAGACTCCCGTTCGACGCCCACCCCGCACGATCGGAACGACAACAGCTACTCACCCGACATCGCCCGCGCACTGGGCGTTCGCAAAGACGACGTGATGCGACTCGTGAGCAAATGGGGCATCCCTCGACACCCCACAAGTCAGTTCAACAACCCCTTTGCGTCACTCGACACCGATCTGTCCCCCGCGATGCGCGCTGTCAGCCGGACCAAGAACTCCGTCCAGCGCCTACATCACCTGACCGTGGCCTCCAGACACCGCACTCTTCAAGACGCCGCTGCCGAGCTCGGAGTTACCTGGGGAACCCTCAACTACCAACTGAAACGGATCGAGGAGACCGTGGGCGTCACCATCATCGGCGTCGGACGGTCCCGGCCCCTCGCCATCACGGAAGACGGACAACGCTTTCTCGACGAAGCCACTCGCCTCCTCTCCCTGCTCGATGACCGCGCACCCTGACCGCTGCACAAGGCCAGAAGCAGGCGGATACTCAATCCCGGACGACTCGATCAGTGCGCGCTGACCTCGGTCCACGAAGGTCTGGACTGGTTCTCCCTGTCGGATGCGGACAACGGGTCAGTCCGTCACCGGCGATGAGGGCACGCGAGGCACTGCGGAGTTGGGGTCGAAGCCTGCGAACGCCAGTCCGATGACGAAACCCGCCACCTCCTCCAGCTGGCGGGCGCGATCCAGGCCCCCAAGAATCGCCGGCGTCCCGCCGACGTCACGCACCAACTCGCCGACGACATGCAGTGCCGCAGAATCGTCGCCGCACATCGCCACGGTCACGTCGGACTGGCCACCGCCGGGAGAGCTCGTCCACTGACCAGCGGGAAAGAGATGGAACGCCTTGACGACATGAGCTCCCGGAGCAAGCCCGGCGATCCGCCTCGCCATCGACTCGCCGTGCTCGGTGAGCAGAACGCCGACACCATGCGCGACAGCGTTCGTGGGATCGATCAACGGCGTCCCCTCAAGCAAGCCGTCGGACGCGCCCACCAGTCCCAGCATGTCCTCGACACCGTCCCAGGACACGGCAAGCAGCACCGCATCGCGCCCGACGACCGCCTCACGCGGCGCGACGGCGAGCACTCCGTGGCGCAGCCGCTCAGCAAGCTTCTCCGCCTTGACCTGCGACCGCCCGCCGATCACCACCTCATGCCCTGCGCGTGACCAGCCCTCGCCCAAGGCCGCCGCCAGCGTCCCTGTTCCCAGGATCCCGATGCGCATCGATGCTTCCTCTCAAGTGACAGTCAGATGGGCAGTCACATTAAGGAAGGCGTTGCGCACCGATCGGTGCGCAACGACCGCGCGAAGATGGGTGACGAGATGACTGATCACGAAGGCCACTGCTACGAGTTCGTCGCTGACTGCCGTCTGCGCGCGGCCACCGATCTCTTCGCCCACACCTGGGATCCCGTTGTGCTGGCGGCTCTTCGCGCGGGCCCGCGCCGACGCCGAGAGCTGCGCGCCGCGATCGGCGGCATGAGCGACAAGGTCCTGACCGACACCTTGCATCGTTTGCTCTCCAGCGGCCTGGTCGACCGCCACGCACATGCCGAAGCGCCACCTCGCGTCGAGTACAGTCTGACCAGGCTGGGGCAGAGCCTCGTCGAGGGTCCCATGGTGGCGCTCGGACGCTGGGCAGTCGAGCACAGTGACGAGCTTCTCGAAGCCCAGGACAACGCGACAATTGGTTAGCCACTGGCCGCACCATTCTGTCAGGGTGGCGGCCATGACACGTGCCTTCCTGCCCGGTCTTGAACTGGCGCGGCTGTTTCACGCAGAGGTCGTCGCCCCCATCCTGAACACGGCTTTGGACAGGGTGCCGTATTCGGCAGCACTGATCGGCTGGGGATCTGAAGTACAGGGTTTCGACACCGCACGCTCAACCGACCACGCCTGGGGCCCCAGGATGCAGGTGTTCCTCAGCAGTGGCGACTTCCGCGCCCACGCGGACGAACTGGATGCCCTGCTGGACCGCGAGCTGCCGCAGACGTTCCATGGCTACCCGGTCCGCTTCCCCTTTCCCGACAACGCACCAGCCCGGCACTGGGTTCACGTCAATGACCTCCAGGGGTTCTTCACCGAGCACCTCGGCGAGGACCCAGCCGCCGGCCTGTCGGTGTCCGGCTGGCTGACGACCCCGACGCAGGTACTGCGCGAGCTGACCGGAGGCACCGTATTCCACGACGGGCTCGGCCTGCTGGATTCTTACCGCCAGGAACTGACCTGGTATCCGGACGACGTCTGGCGCTACATCCTGGCCTGCCAGTGGATGCGCCTGTCCCAGGAGGAACCGTTCGTCGGTCGCTGCGGAGAAGTCGGTGACGACCTGGGTTCCGCAGTAGTGGCCGCCCGACAGGTTCGCGACCTGATGAAACTGTGTCTGCTGATGAACCGGGTCTATCCGCCCTATGAGGTTCCCCCGCTGCGCGGGAGTGGCTGACTAGCTGGTCAGGGCGGGTTGACGTGGTTTCAGGTTCACTGGCTCGGTTGCTGCCTGGTTGGCGTAGTGCTTCTCTTCGAACTCGATGGGGCTGAGGTATCCGAGTCGTTTCTGGATGCGGCGGGGGTTGTAGAAGCCGTCGATGTATTCGAAGAGTGCGAGGTTGGCCTCGGCTCTGGTGTTGAAGGTCCCGCCGCGGATGCACTCGGTCTTGATCAGCATCCAAAGGTTCTCCGCGAGGGCGTTGTCGTAGGAGTCGCCGACCGAGCCCATGGACGCCTGGATTCCCGCTCTGACCAGGCGTGTTGTGAGCTTGATGGAGGTATATTGCGTGCCGTGGTCGGCGTGGTGGACGAGTTCGCCGGGAGCGACTTCGCGGCTGGCCAGCGCGTACTCCAGCGAGGTGAGGACCAGGTCGGCGTCCGCGCGGGCGGAGGTCTCCCAGGCGACGATTCTGCGGGAGAAGGCATCTCGGATCGCCGACAGCCAGAGTGGTCCCTCCAGGGTGGAGATCATGGTCAGGTCGGTGACCCACAATCGGTTCGGTGCGGACGCCGTGAAGTCGCGTTGTACCAGGTCAGGAGCAAGGTCTGCGTCCGGGTCCCGGCGAGTGAAGCCCTTGTTCCTGCGGGGGCTGATCCCGGCCAGGCTAGGCCTGACGCATGAGCCGTTCGACCCGTTTGCGGCCGACGTGGACGCCCTCTCGTTTGAGGGCGGCGTGGATCCTGGGCGATCCGTAGATGCCGCCCGAGTCCTGGTGGATCTGCCGGATCTGGCCGGTCAGCTCGGTGTCCTGGCGGCTCCGTTCGCAGGGCTCCTTTTCGGCCTGGCGCCAGCGGTAGTAGGTGGAGGAGGGGATGTGCAGTTCCCGGAGCACGGGCTCGACCCCCAGGTGCGGGTGCTCGTCGAGGAGCGCGGTCACCTGGGCCGGGTCGGGTCGAGCTGTGCGGCGAAAAAAGCCGAGGCCGTCCGCAGGACCTCGTTCGCCCGGCGTAGTTCCCGCACCTCGCGCCGCAGCTGGGCGAGCTCTTCCCTCTCCTCGGTGGTGGGCAGATCATCGCGCTCGCCGGTGTCGGCCTCGGCCTGCCGGATCCAGTTACGCAGGGCCTCGTGATGGACCCCGAGATCCTCGGCCATACGACGGATCACAGGCTTCGGCTCTGCAGTCCGGTACATCCGTACCGCACGCTCTCGCAACTCCAGCGGGTACTTCCTCGGCGCAGGCATCGTCTGGGCTCCTCTCATGAGACCCATCTGACCTGCTGTCACCATTCCCCGCATCTCGGGGGAACCTCAGTAGCTGTTGTCGTTCCGATCGTGCGGGGTGGGCGTCGAACGGGAGTCTCGATCGGGTGACCGTGGCCGGCTGCGGGCATGAAGGCAGGGCCTCTTGGTAGCTCGGGGTTGCGAAGCCAACCGAGATCCAGGAGACCCTGTTGCCGCAGTTGTACGTGCTCGCGCCGGTGGAGTTCAACTCGGCTGCTCTGTCGTGTGATTGTGTCGCTCACCGGTTCGGGAATGCGGCCGACCATCCGGAGCGTGTTCGGCGGTATCCCTCGGACATGACGGACGCGGAGTGGGCCGTGGTCCGGCCGCTGCTGCCGGTGCCGGGCTGGCTGCGAGGTCGGGGCGGGCAGCCGGAGGCGTACTGCCACCGGGCGATGCTGGACGCGATCCGCTATCTGGTCGACAACGGGATCAAGTGGCGGGCCATGCCGGCCGACTTCCCGCCGTGGGACCGGGTCTATGCGTTCTTCCGCCGCTGGCGCGACCACGCGCTGGTCAGAGAGTTCCACGACCGGCTGCGCGGCCGGGTCCGCGAGGAGTCGGGGCGAGATGCGGAACCGACGGCCGGCGTGATCGACTCGCAGTCCGTCAAGGCGGACGCCGTCGTCGGCGCCGACAGCCGCGGCTTCGACGGCGGCAAGCTGATCAACGGCCGCAAACGGCACGTGGTGGTCGACACCCTCGGCCTGCTGCTGGGCGTGATGGTCACCGCGGCGGACATCGGCGACCGCGCCGCCGCGAAGGTGCTGCTTGAGCGGGTGACCGACGCTCACCACCGGCTGGAACTCGTCTGGGCCGACGGCGGCTACACCGGCAGCCTCGTCAAGCACTGCCTGGCCGCGCTCGCGCTGGTCCTGGCGATCGTCAAGCGGAGCGACGACATGCGCGGCTTCGTGGTGCTGCCCAAGCGGTGGATCGTCGAGCGGCTCTTCGCCCACCTGATGCGAAGCCGCCGTCTGGTGCGTGACTTCGAACGATCCATTAGCAGCGCCGAGGCGATGATCTACTGGTCGATGACCATGATCATGACCCGCCGCCTGGCCCGCTCACGCTCCGCGCGAGGGTGAACCGGCCCGGTGCCGACTCGGCCAGCCAGCCCCGCGCGACCAGGCGTTTCGCCTTCGACCGCAGCCCCTCCACCTTGGCAGGCACCACGTCCAGGCCGAACGCAGTGGCCATCTCCTGACAGGTCAGCGGCCCTTGACCGAGACGGCCCCGATCCTCGATCGCGGCCAGGATGCGCTGGTAGTCCACCGACAGTGCCGTCCCGGCCAGCCCCTCGCGCCACATCGGAACCTGCGACCTCGCCTTCACCACCAGAGGTGCAGACGCCTCCACCTCGGTTCCCGTCACAACACCCTCCGGCACGTCAATGGCGCCCACGCCGGCTGAGTCACCGCCCGGCGCGGACAGCACCGCACCGACACGCTCGCGGGCGATCGTCCACTCCGACCACTCCTGCTCGGCCACCGCGAGCTCGGCCTGGATGCGGTCCGCTTCCTCACGCAGCCCGTCCACACGACGACGAGCGGCAAGCTCGTGCTGTTCCAGCAGTCCGACAACCGACGGCATCCACGGCCTCCACGAGAGCGACGAAACGACACCCCATCACTCCCACACCGACGCCGCCCCTACCCCTGACCAGCGAAAACACAGTCGTCAGACTCGGAAAGACAACAGCGTCTCAGGTCCGCATGCTTGCAGAACAGCCAGGCAGGCTGCCCTTCCTCGAACCGGGCTGCGGCTCCGCCATCCGGCAACGCAGTCGCCATCGCGATCATCGTCGCGCGCTGCTCGCGCTCCGCGCGGGCCTGGAGATATGCCTTGAGGCACATCTGCATCCCACTCTTGGTACGACGGAGCGCGTAGTACGCCAGGCACACCAGCGGGATCGAGATCCCGCCCGCTCCCGTCCACTCAAGCCAGGTCACCAGACCGGCCTCCCATCATCGACTCGTTGATGAGGGCTCATGCACCCTCACTCTCTACACGCGCCACGGGGCAGGAATCCGGATGCTGCAGGCGAACTTTTTCTCCACATGCTCCAGTTAGGGCCTTCAGCATGCTCCGACCAGCGGAAACACGAACCTCGGGCAGCAACGGCATCGAAGCCATGATGGCGTGGCATCCCAGTGCCTCGGCCGGCCCGTCGAACGCGAAGTGGTCTGCCTGACGGCTTCAAGTCGGACTGGCTCCGGAAAGGCGCGCAGCCGTAACGGATGGCAACGGTTGCTGTCAGCCGTATGCCGATTCCGGTCAGCCCGGTACCGAGGAGCTGGGATACCTGGGTCCAGGACGGCGGGGGTGCCGTCTCGGACTCGGCAGAGAGGGGTGGCGCATGCGGGGAAGCCGTGGTGATATTCCTGCGGACGTCTCGATGGCCGTGTTCCCGCCCGCCTTGGGGCGTGCTGCGGCCATGCCCCGGCTGCTGGACCTCGACGGGCGTGGAGAGCTGACGGCCGCGCATGTGCGCCTGGTGGCGCAGGCGTTGGGGAAGTCGGAGCGGACGGTGTGGCGGTGGCTGGCCGCTGCCCGGAAGGATCACCGTCTCGCTCGGGTGGAGTCGTCCCGTTTCACGGTCACCACGGAGGTCCGGCGACTGCTGGCGCTATGGGGCGGCAACGCCTCCCGGGTCCATGCCGAGCTGGCACAGCGGGCAGCCGAGGATCCGGACGCGCCCCAGCGCCGTCGCTGTCCACGTTGCACCGGGCGATCCGGCGGGACCTGACCCGCGGGGAGCGGGCCGGACTCAGGAGCGGGGAAGCCGCCCGGCGTGCGCATGACGTGTTCGGACAGCGGCCGGCCACGCACCGCAACGCGGTGTGGGAGGGCGACCACAAGCACGTACCCGTCGAGGTGGACGTCGAGGGTGAGCTGGCCACTTTGTGGGTGACCTGGTTCATCGACTGCGCCACCAGGGCCATCACCGGGGTGGCCGTCACCGCCCACCCTCCGAGCCGGGACGCGGTGCTGGCCTCCCTGCGCATCGCGATCACCCGCAGCGCACCGTTCGGCCCCCTCGGCGGACTGCCGGGACAGATCCGGGTCGACCGCGGCAAGGAGTTCCTGTGCCGGGCGGTCACCGCGGCGATGGGCGCGCTCGCTGTCCCCGTCACCGACCTCCCCGCCTACACCCCACATCTGAAAGGGACGATCGAGGCACTGAACGACGCGGTGGAGGAGATGTTCCTCGTCTCCCTCCCCCGCTACACCGGCCGGCAGAAACTCACCGGCGGCCGGACCGCCGACCCCGAAGCCCCGCCCCTGACGTACGAGGCGTTCGTGGGACTGCTGCTGGACTGGGTGACCTGGTGGAACACCCGCCACCAGCCGTCCGCGCTGCACGGGCAGACCCCCCTCCAGGCGTGGCAGGCCGACGCGACTCCGCTCATGGATGTGTCCGCGGGGCAGCTGGCGACGTTCGCTCTGGAGGACAACGGGCGCACGTACACGATCAGCACGTCCGGGGTGCGGTGGCGCCGGCGCGACTACCTCGCCCCGTGGATGAACGGCCGCACAGGCACCAGAGTCTCGGTACGGCACCTGCCCCATCACGACGACACCATCGAAGTCTTCGACGCCGGTACCGGCCGCCATCTCGGTTCGGCGTTCCTGGCCGCCGCGGCGAGCCGTGAGCAGATCCGCTCCGTCCAGGCCGCACCCACCGCAGCAGCCCGGCGGCTCAAGGCTGATCTGAAAGCCGCGGAAAAGCTGCGCCGCCGGCGCTTCGAAGCCTCCACCACCGCAGCCCCACCCAGGGCGCTCACCTCTTCGACCGCTGCGCAGGCCGAAGAAGAGCTCGGCGCGGCGGCACAGACGGACCGCCGTGCGCTGGCTCGTCCCGATCTCGTACCGCACGGCCCAGCGCCCGACACCTGGTCCCGTCCCAGGCCGCCACGCACACCCACTCCTGACAAGGACCGAGCCGATGATCACTGAGCTGGACTACGGGCTGCTGCCCGACGAGAGCGACGACCACTTCCTGGGCCTGGATCAGGCGCAGCTGGTGGGCACCGACACGCTCCTGACCACCCGGGACAACATCGAAGCCGTCATCGAGGCCAAGGCCATGATGTGCGTCTACGGGCCGGCCGGATCCGGCAAGACGATGTCGGTGAACTCCGCGCTGCGCCACCTCGCCCCGGACATCACCCACCGCCTGGAACTGCGGGCTGGACCGACCCCCAGAGACATCTGGCACGGTCTCTTCCAGGCGCTGGGACTGCCCGGTGAGCCGCCGGCCCGCCCGATCGAGTTCGACACCCTCCTCAAAGAGGCACTCGCCGAGGAATTCAGGGTCCTGGTCTGTGACGAGGCGCAGTGGATGAAGAAGACCGGGTTCGAGTTCTGGCGCCACCTGTGGGACGACAAGCGCACCAACATCGCAGTGATCTTCGCCGGGGGCGACGGCTGCTACAAGGTCCTGCGCCGCGAGCCGATGCTGGCCTCCCGGATCTTCATCTGGCAGGAGTTCACCCGCATGTCCAAGGACGAAGTGAGGGAGACGATTCCCGCCTTCCATCCCGTCTGGGCCAATGTGGACACCGCGCTGATCGACGCGATCGACAAGCAGGCCGCCCACGGCAGCTTCCGCAACTGGGCCAACATCACCACCCACATCCTGGCCGGCATGAAGAAACTGCACCTCAAAAAGGTCGACGAAGACCTCGTGCGCTGGGTCTACAGCAAAATCGGCGGCATGTGATGACAGCCGGCAGTCTCCCAGCCGTCACCGTCATCATCGACAAGCACGACCACCCCGACTGGACGACCGCCGCTCACCACGCGCATCACCCGGGCCTCGGACGCCTGACCGTCGACCCCAGCCCCGCCAACGGCGCACCCGCCGCCCTCGCCCACGACCTTCTCTATGCCCTGGGCAAACGACTCCCCCAAGGCGGAGAAACGTACGGGACGTGGGCCGACTCCCAGCGCCCCGCCTGGGACGCCGTCACCACCTGGATCCTCACCCACCACATCGGACACCTCATCGTCTGCCGCACCGACCGCCTCACACACGCCCGCCAGCAACAACTCCTCGCCCTGCGGGAACGATGCGGCATCCGCCTCACCCTCCTGTGGCACCGCCCCGCCACCCCCGCCCTGACAACACTCCTCCAAGCCACCCCGCACCGCCTCATCGACGCCCTCCCCCAGGCCCGGAACGCGCTGACCCAGACACAGCATTCAGCCTCCAGCACCAGAAACACGGGGCACTGGCACCACCGGCACATCAAGGACGACGGACAATGGATCGCCCCACCCGCACCGTCCAACGGCACGGTGACAGGCCGCCCGAAACGGGCCCAGTGCCAGGGCGCCCCCGCACTCGCCCCGACAACGAGCGGTACACCGTCCGCGCGAGAGCGTGATCACACATCAGAAGACGTCCTCGCCTCACGGCTGGCCACGGTGGCACACCCGCTGCACGCGACAGCACTGACCATCCACGCGGTCACCGGAGCAGACCTCACCCGGCTCGCTCTCATCCGCGGCATCGACATCAACGAAACAGCGACCGCTGTCAAAGTCCACGACAGCACCGCCCACCGCAGGTGCCAGGTCCACCCGCTCCCCACCTGGACGTGCCGCCTCATACGCGCAGCAGGCATTCACGGACACCTCAAGGACCGTACCCCCGACAGCCCGCTCTTCCCACTCATCACAGTCCAGGACGGCGAACAACTCACCCGCGCCGCAACAGGAATCCGCTACCACCTGAAACCCCTGCCGTAAAGGCCATGCCTTCCACCTTCGACCAGCAACGCCCCGGCACAGCCGCCCGGCCGCGACCAGCAACAACGCCCACCCATCCGTACCAACCGGCAGCGAACTGACCCGCACCATCACCAAAAACGTCAGCACCAGATCGGCATTCCTGACAGCAACCGAGCCACCCACAACAACCCAGAGAACAGCACAGAGAGTCCGCTACTCACCCACTGACATCAGAACGCCGAACCACCACCGACAAAAACTGGCAGATCATCAACGTCCCGGGGGACCTTCACCTCGACCGGACCGACGTCGGTCAGCACCGTCTTCGCCCGGCTCCCGTTCCTGCTGTTACCACTGCCCCGGCCTTCGGCATCGTGCTTCTCGTAACCGAGGTGATCGGTGATCTCGCCCTCCAGCGCGGACTCCAGGACCCGCTTGGTCAGCTGCTGAAGCAGCCCGCCCTCCCCAGTCAGCTGCAGCCCTTCCGAACGGGCCCGGCTCACGAGCATCGCGACCAACTGCTCATCGCTCGCCGACGCGGCCTCCGCAACCCCCGGCTCGCCGCCCGCTCTCTGCTCGATGGTGGTATCGCTCATCTGGCGTCTCCTTGATCATCGGATCCGCCGTTCATTGAACACTCCCGAGCGCCGCGGTGACGATCTCGACAAGTGGCTCGCCGGTGCCGAGAACACGGGACTCAAAACCGCTGCGAAGTCTGGCCCGCGGTCTGCGGCAGGACTTCGATGCCGTCACCGCCGGGCTCACCCTGGAATGGAGCTCCGGCAGAGTCGAGGGCAACGTCAACAGGGTGAAGCGGATCAAAAGGGACGGGTACGGCCGGGCCGGATTCGACCTCCTCCGACGGCAAATCCTCCTCGCGGACTGAACATCGCTACCCTCTGCCACCGGCCCACAAGAAGTGGATCAGAACCGCTTGCCCATGGCCGCCGTCACTCCCCCGAGGTGATCTCGGAGCTGACCAGTCTGCTCGCCCCGGCGACGCGCGGCGCCGAGCCACCTGCCTGGTAACGCGCGAACCGGCTCGGAGGCCGCTTTGTCCACGGAGACGGCGTTGTGCCAGACGAGGAGACAGCGACAGTCCTGCACATCTGTTCGAATGTCGAGGAGAACGAGATGGTTGCGCCGAAAGGCGTCCTGACGTTCGAGGACCTACCGTCTCTCTTATGCGCAGCACACACACTGTGGGTCTCAGCGATGCCCGCCGGATCATCGACGCGGGCATCGCCGAGGCGGACCGTATCGGCTCTCCGAGCGACATCGCTGTCGCGGACTCGGGCGGCAGTCTGGTCACTCACGTGCGGATGGACGGAGCCCAGCTCGGCAGTATCGAGCACTCCATCGACAAGGCGCACACCAGCGTTCTGTTCCGGTCGGCCACCGGCGATCCGGCCCGGGACTCCGAGCCGGGTGGACAGTTCTGGGGTATGGCCCTGTCCGGGCAGGGGCAGGGCCAGGGGCAGGGGCATCCGAAAATCGGTGTCTGGAACAAGCCGGACACCAGCACAGGAAGGCTCAACCATCATGGCGGGACCGATTCTTATCACCGGAGCGGGCAGCGGCTTCGGTAAGGAGGTCGCGCTGCGGCTCGCGGCGGCCGGGCACCAGGTGATTGCGGGCGTGGAGATCATCGCCCAGGTGACTGCGGTCCGTGCCGAGGCGCGGGAGCGGGGCGTCGACCTGCGCGTCGAGAAACTCGACGTCACCGATCCCGGCGACCGCGAGAACGCCTGCTCCTGGGAGGTCGAGGTCCTCCTCAACAACGCGGGCGTCTCCGAAGGTGGTGCCACCGCTGACATCCCCGAGGAGCGGCTGCGCCGCCAGTTCGAGGTGAACGTCTTCGGGCCTGTCCTGCTCACTCAGGGCATCGCCCGTCAGATGGCGGCGCGCCGCAGTGGGCGGATCGTCTTCATGTCCTCGGTCGCCGGACTCACCGTCGACCCGTTCACCGGTGCCTACGCCGGATCGAAGCACGCGGTGGAGGCGTTCGCCGACGCGCTGGACCAGGAGCTGGCCGAGTTCGGCGTCACGGTCGCCACGATCAACCCCGGCCCTTTCCTGACCGGTTTCAACGACACGATGTTCGAGACGTGGAAGGAATGGCGCGACGACCCCGCCGACCGCCTCTACGACTACGCCGAGCTGGCCTTCCCGCATGAGCAGTACGACCCCGAACCGGTCTACGAGCGCACGGTACGGGTCCTGCTCGGCGAGGAACGGCGCTACCGCAACCTGCTGCCCGAAGAGATGGAGCCGCAGGCCCGCGAACAAGTTGACGCCCTGTGGGGCCGGCAGCTCAACGACGGCAGCCGCCCCGCCCTCGTGCAGAAGGCGTACGACATCAGTCCGGGCACGCCGGTCCAGGACTGACTTCCCGCAGTCCCGAACAGCCCGTCACCTAGCTCGCTGGTGCCGAGGGCGCGGTCGCACCGGCTCGTTCGGCGCGGGCCCGACGCAGAGCGGCCGGCTCGGTCGCCGCGGCCTGGTGGCGCCGCTGCGCGCGGGCCTGTTCGATCGGAGCCGGCGCACCGTCCTGGATGACGCCTCCCCCACACGGCCGACGACTGACACCACCCCGCACAACGGCTGGCGGCCGCCCTTACCGACCTGGACAATCGCCAGCCCACGCTCCGGCCCCCCGGGCGGTCCCCGGCGGGCGGCGGCGAGGAGGGCGGTGACAGCTGCCGGTTCGGTGCCTGTCACGGTAGCGATCTGCTCTACGGTCGGTAACAGCTGATCGTAGAGCAGCGAGGCGTCCTCGGCGGCGGTGAGCGTGTGGCCGCTGCGGCGGGCGACCGTGTGTAGGAGCGTTGGATGTTCATCCGCTGGGCGAGGGCGTGCCGCGAGAGGCCGGACTGCTCCCATTAGGACGCTGGCCGCCCGGCACCCGAAGGACCCTCCGCCCGGCTGGCCGGCCGGCCCTTCGGGGTGGGGCTCAGCCGAGGCGGAACTGCTGGTTGGGCTTGTCCTTGTTCGTCCGCTGGACGACCTCGGTACCGTCCTGGGTTCCCTAAGCTAAGCGGTCACCGGGACAAGCTTGCCGCTGTGACGGGCCACCAGAGCAGCGGGGAAAGGATCAAGGGCACCCACAAGCACTGCCCCTCCCCCACCGCGCTCCTTCACCTGGACGGCGCGGAGGCGTATGGCCCGCTGCTCCGCGTGGTCCTGCCCAGATCCCGGCCAGGGTGCAAGGAGAGGCATCCACCGGCGTCACCAGCAGGACTGCTGGTGACGCCGGTTCGGGGAAGGCTCCCGGTGCGGGGGTGATCGGTGGTATCCGCCGCTGCACGGAGCGCATGGTTTTCATGGATGACGACCACTGCGCGGTCACAGGTTTCTGACAGTTTTCTGACATGGCTCAGCGACTCTCTTCTTCCGGCTCCGCGCCGCAAGATCCCGCCTTGCCCTCAGCTTGACTCTGTCGGGGATCTTGGAGTTTCCCCGTGCGACAGCATGGTCAACGGGCACGCTCGGGTAGTTCTGCCGACTGACGAAGCTGTCGAGGTGCCCGTTGTCTCTCCGCCCCCGTTTTGGTGAGCACGTTCCGCCTCTGACCGCGCAGGTCGCGCGGGCGAGCAACCCGGGTGGCACGACGGCGATATGGGTGCGTGACCGGCTGGACGGGCTGTGGTGCGACGAGGATTTCGCCGACTGGTACCCGAGGGACGGGCGTCCGGGGCTTTCGCCTGCTCAGCTGGCCACTGTCTGCGTACTGCAGTTCCTGCTCGGCCTGTCGGACCGGCAGACCGCCGAGGCAGTTCGCTGCCGCATCGACTTCACATACGCCATGGCCATGGAGTTGGACGACGCCGGATTCCACCACAGCGTGCTGGCGGACTTCCGTGATCGCCTCGCCGAAGACGACCGCCCCGACCGTCTTCTCGACCTTGCGCTGGACCGTCTCAAGGAGGCCGGACTGGTGCGCGAGCGCACCACGCAGCGCACCGACTCCACCCACGTCCTGGCCTTGGTGCGGGACCTGACCCGTCTGAAGCTGATCACCGAGACGGTCCGTGCCGCACTCGAAGAAGTCGCCGGCACCTCCCCTCACCTGCTCGACGAGCTGGTCGACGAGGACTGGGGGCTCCGCTACGGCCGACCGGTCCGCCTGGGCAAGAATCCCACCAAGCCCAGGACCAGAATCCTCGCCACCGGAAACGACGCCGTCCGGCTCCTGGAGCACCTCTACCGGCACGGAACAGACCACAGGACCGGCCCGCGCGTCCAGGCCCTGCGCCAGATCGTGGTGCAGAACTACCACCGTGATGCCGCAGGACACCTGCGCTGGCGCACCGCCGAGAAGGAAGACGGGCCCGGACTGCCGCCCTCGTCCCGGGCGACCGTCTCGCCCTGCGACACCTCGGCCCGCTTCGCACGCCACGGGCACATCATCAGCTGGAAGGGGTTCTCCGCCCATCTGACCGAGACCTGTGCTCCTGACGGACCGAATGTGATCACGGATGTGGCCACCACCCACGACAGCCAGGCCCTGCCCGGCATCCACGCCCGCCTGGCGCGTCGCGGGCTGCTGCCCGCCGAGCACTTGGTCGACGGCGGCTACACCTCCCTGCCTCACCTGGCACAAGCCGCCCGTGAACACCAGGTCACCGTCACCGGACCACTGCCAGGCAACCCCACCCGCCGGCACCGCCGGAACGAGGGCTTCGCCCGGGACGACTTCCACATCGACTACGACCGCCAGCAGGTCACCTGCCCCCAGGGGCAGATCAGCGCAGGCTGGCACGGCCCTTACCCGACGTCCTCGCCCACCGCGGCCCCGCTGATCGTGGCCAGGTTCACCAAAAGCCAGTGCCGCCCCTGCCCGGCCCGCGCGCAGTCCACCAGCACCGCAGACAGCGCGCGCACTGTGGGCTTTCCCTCGCGAGAACTACGCGACCTGCAACTTCGCGTCCGTAGCGAGCAGCAGACGCCCGAGTGGAAGGCCCGCTATGCGGTCCGCTCCGGAGTGGAGGGCACGGTCAACGAGTTCGCCCACGGCCACGGCATGCGGCGCTGCCGCTACCGTCACTCACCCCAGAGCGCCCGCACGGCGGCGATTTCTCGTTCAACCTGCTGCTGTCCAATCCCGATCGCCGTGCCAGCGATGCGCGGGTCCATCATCTGCTCCGGGCCAATCTTAAGGTCTCCGAAGTCGAGGTCGATCGCCACGACCCGGCTGGTGGTACGCAGTTCAGCGACCTGGGCGATGGCTGTCTTCAGGGACATGCCGCGCGCGTCGTGGTCGGTGGCGTCTGCGTTGCTGAGAGCGTGGCACGAGAGCACCATGACGGCATCACTCGGCCTGATAGAGGCCGCGTTCAGGTGGCTGAGGATGCCCCCGTCCATGTAGCGGGCCCCGTTGATCAGCACGGTGGGGAAGATCGCCGGCACGACGCAGCTGGACGCGACTGCGTCTCGGAGGGGGACGCCGGAGTGCTGGTCGAAGACCACCAGCTCTCCGGTGTCGGCGTCGATGGCGGTGCAGCGGAACTGAGCCGGCCAGGCGACTTCGTCGAGGATGCCGAACAGGTGCAGGTACTGGTCGATGTCCATCGTCTTGGCTGCCAGGGCGGTCCGACCGATCTCGAGCACCAGGGCTTGCGCGTCGCCGCTGGCGCTGGCCTTGCGCATGGCATCCAGGAAGGCGTCGTTGCCGGCCGCCATCGTGGCGGGGTCGATAGCCGCATCCAGGCCGGCGAGCGCGGAGAAGGCGTCGTTGACGTCTCGTCCGCTGGCGAGCAGCGCGCCAACCAGGGCGCCAGCCGAGGTGCCGAGGACCTCATCGGCGTCGCTCAATGGGACGCCCGCGTCGAGGAGGCCACGGAGCATGCCTACCTCCCATCCGATGCCGACGGCACCTCCTCCGCCGAGTACGAGGGCGCGAGTAGGGAAAGCAGCGTTGTGCGGGGTCATGGTCGATCCGTTTCTGTTGCCGAGTTGCGGGTTGTGGGGTTGCGCTTTAGGAGGGAATGCTCGGGAGTGCCTCGTCGATGCGGAACAGGGTTCGAGCGTTCCCGGACATGAACGCCTCGCGTGCAGCGTCGGAGGGGAACGCGGTCAGGAACTTGCCGATCTGCGCGCCGGTCGGGCGCTGGAACGGGAAGTCAGTGGAAAGCAACAGCCGGTCCGGCGTGGTGACCTCGAGCACGTGGCGCAGCTTAGTCGGGTCGAGCATCCCGGAGCTGGCGATGTGGACGTTCGACCGCACGTACTCGGACACGGTTCGCTCGAGACCGGCGACGCGTGCGAGACCGTCGGCGCGGTCCAGCCAGAACAGCAGGAGTTCGCCCCAGTGCCCGAGCACGAGCTGGAGGTCGGGGTGGCGGTCGAACACTCCGCTGGCGATGAGGCGAAGGACGGAGCGTGCTGCTTCAAGGTGCCATCCCCAGCCGAAGGTGGCCAGCGCGAGGCCGGTCCGCGGGTCGAAGCCGGAGTAGGCGGCATCGCGGAGTGCCGCGGAGGGGATCTGCGGGTGGATGAACAGCGGCTGGCGGAGTGCGGCGGCGGCGAGCAGGTCGTCGTAGCGGCGGTCATCGAGTGGGACGTCGCCCGTTCGCCCATAGACCATGGCGCCGACGAAGCCGAGCGCCGCGGCTCGTTCGAGTTCCGCAGCCGCCGCGTCCGGGTCCGCAGTGGGGAGTGTCGCGAGTGCACGGAACCGCGTCGGGTAGCGGTTCACCGCCGAGGCCGCGGTGTCGTTCGCCAGGACGCTCAAGGAAACCGCGTCAGCAGGTGGGCTTGATCCGCTTTGACGGACATTCGAGATCAGGGGTTCTGCCCCGGGAGGATGTCCATCATGGAGAGCATGGGGAAGAAGAAGCCTCGGTCTCGTCGTTCGTTCACGCCGGAGTTCAAGGCCGAGATCGTCGAGCTGTGCCGACGCGGTGACCGCTCGGTCGGTCAGATCGCCAAGGACTTCGATCTGACCGAGACCGCGGTGCGGCTGTGGGTCAGCCAGGCAGAGGTCGAAGCGGGCGAACGCGACGGCCTGACCAGCAGCGAACGGGAAGAACTGGCCGCACCGCGGCGGGAGAACCGCCGACTGCGTGAGGACGTCGAGGTCCTCAAGCGTGCGACGGCTTTCTTCGCGAAGGAGACCCGGTGACGGTGCACCCGTTCATCGAGCCGGAGAAGCGTGCAGGTCACAGCGGAAAACGAGCGTGTGAGCTGCTGAAAACATCCCGGACCGCCTTCTATGCCCGCCTCGTCGCCAAGCCTGGCCCCCGCGCGGTACGTGACGCCGAACTGGCGGAACAGATCGCCGACGTCCACACGAGATCGCGGGGAACCTACGGCGCCCCGCGCGTCCATGCCGTGCTCAAGCACGCGGACGCCGGATGCGGCCGCCGACGCGTCCGCGGCTGATGCGCGCTGCCGGCCTGCGGGGCCGACACCGCGGGCGACGCCGGACGACGATCCCTGATCCACGGGCTGCCCTGCGGCCCGATCTCGTCCCCCGCAACCTCCAGCCCGATCCTGCCGGCCTGGACGCCCACTGGTGCGGCGACATCACCTACATCGCCACAGACGAGGACTGGCTCTGCCTGGCCACCGTCATCGACATCGCCTCCCGCCGCGTGGTCGGCTGGGTGACGGCCGACCACCTGCGGACCGATCTGGCCGCCGATGCCCTCACGGCCGCCTGCCGAAAGCACCGCCCCAGCGGTCCGGTGAACTTTCACTCGGATCGCGACTGCCAATACACCAGCCATCAACTCGCGACGCCCGCACACCGGTTGGGAGCACGCCTGTCGGTCGGCCGCACCGGACAGTGCTGGCACAACGCACTCGCCGAGTCGTTCTTTGCCACCATCAAAAGAAAGCTGCTCGGCACCAGCTCCTGGCCCAGCCGGGCTGCCGTCCGCACCGCGATCTTCGATTTCATCGAGGGCTGGTACAACTTGCACCGTCTGCGCGGCAGCCTCGGCTACCGCAGTCCCGCCGCATACGAGACCGCACGCGCAGCCTGACCACCACACACATGGTGTCCGCCAAAGCGGAACAAGCTCAGTTCGACTTCAGCCTGACCAGCGAACACATCACTGTCCGCTGCTCCCTGTCGTGATGGGGTCGCGGTCGTCATGGGGTCGCGCCCCGGCGCGGTGTCGCTGCGCGAACCCTTCCGCCTCTGGCGACACTCCGTTATGTTAGCGGTATCGGTAGCGCTAACCCATCGCGTCGTGAGCGCCGCCGAACGGGACGAGAACCACAAAGGAACGGTGCGCGATGACCACATACCTAGGACTCACCTGGGACCACCCCCGGGGTACTGCGGCACTGCGCCGGGCCGCCGAGGACTTCTCCTCGAACGCCGACGGCGACGGGCTCGTCTGGGAGAGCCAACCGCTGGAGGGCTTCGAGTCGCATCCGATCGAGGAGCTGTGCGCCGCCTACGACCTGGTGGTCCTGGACCACCCGCACCTCGGTGACGCGCTGGCGGCGGGGTGCCTGCGTCCGCTGGAGGAGGTCTTCCCCGAGGGGCTGGTGCGGGCCTGGGCCGGGGGGGCCGTGGGTGCCTCCGGCGGCTCCTACCGCTTCGCGGGTCGCCACTGGGCCGCGCCGCTGGACGCCGCCACCCAGGTCGCCGCCGGGCACCGGGCCGCCCTCCCGGAGCTGCCCGGCACCTGGGCGGAGGTCATAGAGCTGGCAGGCCGCGCCCCAGTGGCGCTGTCGCTGGGCGGGCCGCACGCGCTGCTGACCTTCCTGTCGCTCTGCAACGCCCTGGGCGAGGCCCCCGCGACCGAGCCGGGACGTCCCCTGGTCTCCGAGGAGACGGGGCGGCGTGCCGTGGAGGCGATGGAGGAGCTGTTCGCCCGGACCGACCCGGCCACCGCCGCGCTGAACCCGATCGCCCTGCTGGGCCGCATCGCCGAAGGGCGCCTGGTCTACTGCCCCCTGGTCTACGGCTACGTCAACTACTCCCGGCGCGACGCGGGCGCCCCCGTCCGCTTCGCCGACGTACCGCGTCTGCTGCCCGGCGGGCCGCTCGGCAGCGTGCTGGGCGGTACCGGGCTGGCGGTGACCCGCAGGGCCCGGCTCTCCCCGGAGCTGGTGGAGCATCTCGCCGGTCTGCTGTCCCCCCAGGCGCAGACCTCCTTCCTGCCCGCACACGAGGGGCAGCCCGGCAGCCGCCAGGCATGGACCGATCCGGCAGCAGACGCCGACGCCTGCGGCTTCTACCAGGACACGCTGGCCACCACCGAGGCCGCCTGGGTCCGGCCGCGGCTGCCCGGCTGGCCCGTGCTCCAGACAGCGCTGTCCGCGCGGTTGCGGGACGGGCTGCTCGCCGGTGAGCAGCCGTCCGGCATCGTCACCGCGCTGCTCGACGCCTGGGAGCGGCACGCCCGGCCGATGCCCTCGGCCGCCGCCTTCGACCCCGCCCCCTGACACCCCACGCCCCGCACCGGGTACCCGCCACGGCCGCCCCGGCCTGGCCCCACCGCGCGCCCGCGCCCGTACAGAAGCAGGAAGCACCCATGACCACCGATCTGGACACGACATACGCCGGGCTGCGGCTGACCGCGGCCGATGTGCTGCCCGAGGACGGCTACGCCGGCACCCTACTGGCCCGGATCTGGAACCCGGCCGTGAACGGGCCGTCCCCCGCAGCGATCCGGGGCGGGGGCGTGTACGACGTCTCCGGAGACTTCCCGACCGTCGCCGACCTGTGTGAACGGCCCGATCCGGCAGCCGCGCTGGCGGCGGCCGAGGGTCGGCGGGTCGGCGATGTCGACCAGTTCCTGGCGGGCGGCTGCGCCCGGCCGGAGGACCCGTCGGCGTCGCGCTTCCTGGCACCGGTGGACCTCCAGCCGGTCAAGGCGGCCGGGGTGACGTTCGTCGTCTCCATGCTGGAGCGGCTCATCGAGGAGCGTGCGGCCGGTGACCCCGGGGCCGCGGCGGAGGCCAGGGCGGAGCTGACCGCGCTGGTCGGCGGTGACCTCAAGGGGCTGCGGCCCGGCTCAGCGCAGGCGGCGGAGGTCAAGCGGCTGCTGGTCGAGCGCGGCCGGTGGAGCCAGTACCTCGAAGTCGGGCTCGGGCCGGACGCGGAGATCTTCACCAAGGCGCTGCCACTCTCGGCGGTGGGCGTCGGCAGCCGGGCCGGTGTGCTGCGCTCCTCGCGCTGGAACAACCCGGAGCCGGAGATCGCGCTGATCGTCTCCTCCGCAGGCGCGGTGGTGGGCGCCACCCTCGGCAACGACATCAACCTCAGGGACGTGGAGGGGCGGTCGGCGCTGCTGCTGCCCCGCGCCAAGGACAACAACGCCTCCTGCGTGCTGGGCCCCTTCATCCGGCTCTTCGATGCCACCTGCGGCCTGGACGACGTACGCGCGGCCACCGTCGGGCTGTCGATCACCGGGCGCGACGGCTACACGCTCACCGGGTCCTCCCCGCACAGCGAGATCAGCCGTGATCCGGCTGACCTGGTGGGCCAGTTGTTCGGGGACGCCCACCAGTACCCGGACGGGGCCGTCCTGATGCTGGGCACCATGTTCGCGCCGACCGAGGACCGCGACGAGGCGGGCGGCGGCTTCACTCACCGCCCGGGGGACGTGGTGCGGATCTCCACCGCCGCCCTGGGCAGCCTGGTGCATGAGGTGGACCACAGTGAGGCGTGCCCTCGCTGGGACTTCGGACTGCGCAAGCTGATGACCGGGCTCGCCCGCCGCGGCCTGCTCTGATCCGGGGAGCCGGCCCTTCCGGCGCGCGCCGTGCCGGAGGGTCAGGCGCTGCCCCGGCTGCGGATCGTGAACCCGAGGTCGACCACGGAGCGTTCGGGCTGGTTGCCGCGCATCTTGTCGAGCAGCAGGTGCGCGGCCTCGCGCCCTATCGTGGCGTTCGGCAGGGTCACGGTGGTCAGCCCGGGGCGCAGCATCCCGGAGAGCTCGAAGTCCCCGAATCCGGTGATGGCGATGTCCTCCGGGACCCGCAGCCCCTGCGCCGAGGCGGCCAGCAGTGCCCCTCCGGCATAGACATCGGTGGAGAAGACCAGGACGTCGGCCTCCGGGAACGACTGCCGTGCTACGTCGAGGAGTTCCGCCCCCGAGGACAAGGTGAGGGGGTGCGGTGCCGCGTCCACCACCCGGGGCTCGGTGCCGGGCCACAGCTCGGCGACGGCCCGGCGGTAGCCGCTGAGGCGGCGCAGCGAGCGGTGGTCGCCCGGCAGCAGCGAGCCCACGAAGCACGGGGTCCGGTATCCGGCGGCGTACAAGTGGGCGACCATCGCGTGCATGGCGTCCTCGTTGGAGAAGCCGACCAGCAGATCGACGGGGTCCGCGGTCCAGTCCCAGGTCTCGACCACGGGGACACCGGAGGCGCGCAGCATACGTACCACGCTCTCGCGGTGCACCGCGCCCGTCATCACGAAGCCGTCCGGCCGCCGCCCGAGGAGGGAACGGATGACGTCCTCCTCCATCTGGTCGTCGTAGTCCGTGTAGCCGAGCAGGAGTTGGTAGCCCGCAGGGGAGAAGACGGAGGACAGGCCGGTGAGGGTCTCGGAGAAGATCGAGGCGGACAGCGACGGGATGACCGTGGCCACGATCTTGCTGCGGTTGGAGGCCAGATTGCGGGCCGCCAGGTTGGGGACGTAACCGCATTCCTGGATCGCCCGCTCCACCCGGGCCCGGGTCACGGCCGTGACCTCTTCAGGCACCCGCAGCACTCGCGAGACCGTCTGCGCGGAGACCCCCGCCTGCTCGGCGACGTCCCGCAGAGTGACCGACCGGGTGGCCGACCGTCGCCGGACCGGTTCTCGCGGACGGTCCGTAGCGCTGGTCATCGCTTGTTCGCTCCCGCCTGGTACGCCGGGTTGTCGGCCCCGGGTCGCTACCACCCTACGCAACGGGCCGGCCGCGCGATGACGCCCCGCGGTCACCCTGCGCGATGTTGCCTTTTCGTGTCGTAGAAGTTTCGCGCAAGGGGTTTTGTTAGCGCTATCGGTAGCGCTAACGTATTGCGCATCGCCTGGAAGGTTTCCCTGTATTTAGGCGCAAAGCGGACCATATATGTCCATAAAATGACAGAGGTGATCTCATGAAGGTGCTCGAAGGGATCCGGGTCCTCGACCTGTCGATTGCGATGTCGGGACCGTTCGCCGCCATGAAGCTGGCGGACCTCGGTGCGGACGTCGTGAAGGTCGAGCCCCTCGCGGGCGAATGGCAGCGCCACGCGTCCGCCGGAGGCGCCCAGGGCAACGAGGTCAACGCGTCTTTCCTGTCCCTCAACCGCAACAAACGCAGCATCTCGGTCGACCTCAAGAACGACGAGGGGATCGCCGCGGTGCACCGCCTGGTGGAGACCGCCGATGTCTTCCTCCAGAACTACCGCCCCGGCGTCGCCGCACGGCTCGGGGTCGACTACGAGACCCTGCGCGCGATCAAACCCGACCTCGTCTACGTCTCCGTGTCCGGCTACGGCGAGACGGGACCCTACGCCCAGCGCCCCGGCCAGGACGTGCTGCTCCAGGCCATGAGTGGCGCCCTGTTCAGCGCCGGCCGGCCCGGGGAGGCGCCCTCCCCCGCGCCCTTCTTCCTGGTCGACGCCTTCGCCGCGTACTCCGCCTTCGAAGGGGCCATGGCCGCCCTCTTCCACCGGCTGCGCACCGGTGAGGGCCAGCTCGTCCAAGTCAACATGCTGGACGCGATCATCGCCGCCCAGATGCAGGAGATCAGCGTCCACACCGTCGGCGGCGTCCCACAGACACGCAGTGAGCACATCCACGCCCACAGCTACATCCGGGCGCCGTACGGTGTCTTCCCCACCTCCGACGGCTATCTGGCCCTCTCCTTCGCCGAGCCCGCCGTCCTCGCCGAAGCACTGGACGAACCCCGGCTGGCCGGTCTGGACGCCGAGCGCGACGGCTTCACCCGGCGCGACCTGATCTCCGGCCTCGTCGAGGAGCACCTGCGCCGGGGCACCACCGACCACTGGCTGGAGAAGCTCGCCGCCGCCGGGATCTGGTGCGGCCCCGTCTACGACTACGACGCGCTGCTGCGGGACCCGCAGGTCGAGCACAACCAGTCATTCGTCAGCTACGACCACCCCACCGAGGGGCGGGTGACCACGCCGGGCTTCCCCTTCCGGCTGACCGCCACCCCCCAGAGCGTCGAGCGACCCGCCCCGCGCAACGGTGAGCACACCCGCGAGGTGCTGCGCGACCTCGGCTTCACCCGCGACGACATCCGCCGTCTGGAGAAGGAAGGCGTGGTCCACGCCGCGCCCGCCGGCGACGCCTGAGCCCCCACCCGCGACCTCGGTCGCACCCTCCCACGGCCCCCGTCCCCACGGCCCCCGTCCCCACGGGACCGCATCCCACCGGACAGCACAGCAGCGGAAAGGGCTGAGCACTCCGAAACGTGAGATGGTCCATCACAGCAATGGAGCAATCATGGATACATCCCCATACCTCGCCGCCGAGCGGGAGCAGGCAGTCCGCGCCCGGCGGGCCGCCTCCGCCTCCGCGGTGGGCAGCCTCGTCGAGTGGTACGACTTCGGTCTGTACGGCGCGGCCGCCACACTGATCTTCAAGGAGTACTTCTTCGGCACCGACGACGCGTTCGTCGGTCTGATGGCGGCCTTCGCCACCTTCGCCGTGGGCTACTTCGCACGGCCCTTCGGCGGCATGGTCTTCGGACACCTCGGCGACAAGATAGGCCGCAAGCCGGTCATGATGGTCACCCTGGCCCTCATGGGCATCAGCACCACCCTCATCGGCCTGCTGCCCGGCTACGACACCGTCGGCTGGCTCGCGCCGCTCCTGCTCGTCCTGCTCCGTGTGCTCCAAGGCCTCGGCGCCGGAGCCGAGTACGCGGGCGCCGTCGTCCTCTCATCGGAGTCCGCCCCGGCGCGCCACCGCGGTTTCTACGCCTCCTGGTCGGGCGCCGGAGTGTGGATCGGCTCGGCCCTGGGCCTCGCGGTCTTCCAGCTCATGCTGACCCTGACCGGGGACTCCTTCTACACCTGGGGCTGGCGGGTGCCCTTCCTGTTCAGCGTCGCCCTGCTGGGTATCTCGCTCTACATTCGCCGCCGGGTGGAGGAGACCGAGCCGTTCACCGCCACCAAGGAAGCCGCCGCGGCCGAGAGCGTGCCGCTCGCCCGGCTCCTGCGCACCGAGAAGCGGCGCCTGGCCGCCGCCCTGGGCAGCAACGTGATCCTCAGCGGCTACTCCTACATCCCCCAGGTCTGGATTCTGAGCTACCTCACCCAGGACGTGGGGCTGTCCGCCGGACTGGCGCTCGGCATCAACGCGACGGTCCTGCTCTCCGGGGCGGCGCTCATGCCCTACTTCGGGGCGCTGGGCGACCGCATCGGCCGCCGTCGACTGTTCCTGTACGGCACCGGCTTCGGCATCATCTGGCCGTTCCCGATGTTCCTGCTGATCGACACCGGGAACACCGCGCTGATCATCGCGGCCATCGTGATCTGCTTCGTCGGCGCCGTCGCGGTCTGCTATGCCGCCCAGGCTGCCTTCCTCACCGAGATGTTCCCGCCCGCGATCCGCTACTCCGGAATCGCCTTCGCCCGCGAGACCAGCGGCGCCCTGCTGGCCGGCACGACTCCCCTGGTGGCCACGGGGCTGCTCGCTGCCGCCGGCCACTGGTGGCCGATCGCCGTCTGCATGGTCGTCTACGCCACGATCGCGCTGCTCTCCGTCCACTACTCGCGCCACTTCCGCTCCGACGCGCTCCAGCTCGACCCGGACAGCTACATATCCGACGAGTCCTGGACCGCGCCGGACACCAGGCGGGCGACTCGGACGACGGACGCCGAGCGAACGGCGGTGCGGCCGTGACGCGTCTGACCGAGCGGTTTTGGGAGGACTACGCGCTCGGTGAGCAGGGCGGCGGCGGCTCGCGGACCCTGGACCAGTCCGACGTCAACACCTTCGCCGGGCTCACCCAGGACTTCCACCCCGCCCATATGGACCGGGCCTTCGCCGAGGAGCGCTTCGGCGGGCGGCTCGTGCATGGAGCCCTCACCTTCGGGCTGGTCGTCGGGCTCACCGTCGAGTACAACCCGCGCGCGGTCGCCTACGGGTACGAGCGCATCCGATTCCCCAAGCCGGTGATGGCGGGCGACACCGTGACCGCCACCAGCGTGGTGGTGGACATCGCCGAGCACCGCAGCCCGAAGATCGGGCTGGTCACCAAGGAGTACACGGGCGTCAACCAGCGCGGCGAGACCGTGCTCTTCTGCCGCCACATCCTCGCGGTGGACCGCCGGGCCTGAACCCGCCCCTTCGGCCACCGGTCCCCGGTCCCCACCCCTCCACTCGAACGCCCGGCCCGGCCCCGGTCCCGGCGGCGCACCAGAAGGAACTTCCCAATGACGTTGTCAAGCAGCTGCCGTGACTGGTGGTGTGGCTTGGTAGCACGCTCCGTCGCGGATCATGGCCCACAGGACGTTGGCCCGGCGTCGGGCGAGCGCCAGCAGCGCCTGCTTGTGCCCCTTGCCCTCGGCCCGCTTGCGTTCGTGGAAGCGTTTCGAGGCGGGGCAGCTCCGGAGACTGGCGAAGGCGGAGAGGTAGAAGGCGCGGAGCAGGCCGCGGTGGTAGCGGCGCGGGCGGTGGAGGTTGCCGCTGACGCGTCCGGAGTCGCGGGGGACGGGGGCGAGACCGGCGTAGCCGGCCAAGCGGTCGGCGTTGCCGAAGGCGACCATGTCACCGCCGGTCGCGGCGGGGAACTCCGCGCTCAGCAGGGTGTCCATGCCGGGCAGGCTCTGGATCACCTCGGCGTGCGGATGCTCGCGAGACCGGCCCTCGATGAGAGCGTCGAGCTCGGCGATCTCCTCATCGGGGGCCATCACCCCCTTCGCGAGCCGGGCCACCATCGCGGCCGCGAGCTATTCGCCTGGCAGTGCGGTGAACTGTGCCTCGGCCGCCTCCACGACGCTCCGGGCCAGGGCCCCGCTGCTGCGGACCTTGCGGTTCTTCAGCCACGTCGTGATGCGGGCAGCTCCTGCGCGGCGGATCGCAGCCGGGGTCTGGTAGCCGGTCAGCAGCAGGACCGGGCCCTTCTTCGTCAGGTCCAGCGAGCGTTCCAGCGCAGGGAAGATCTCCAGGAGTTGGGCACGCGGTCGGTTGGTCTGCCGGGTCCGGTCGCAGACCAGATCGGTGCGGCGGGTTACCAAGGTGCGCAGATCGACCGCTATCTCGTCGCCGGGTCGCAGAACGCCGAGGTCGGTGCGCATGCGGGCCTGGTCAGCGATGACGACGGCGTCTTTCGCGTCGGTCCTGGCCTGGCCCCGGTAGCCCGCCGAAGCACGGTGGACGGCCAGACCGGTGATGTAGGTGACGTGCTGGTCGTGACTGACAAGCAGGCCGAGCAGGAGCGCGGCCCCACCGTGGTTGATATCCACCGCCCACAGCACGTTCCGCGACAACAGCCGCGTGCCCTGGGCGTCGATCACCACGCAGTGGTGATGCTCCTTGCCGATGTCCACTCCGGCCCAGATCTCGGGCACGGCCACCTCCGTCAGCTCGTCGTACACAACCCGGCAGACGACCTCGCCGACGTTGTCCTGCATAGCGATCGCGTCGCGTCTCCCAATTAGCGGTCGAGTCGTCGCGGGGCCCCGGGCGGCCAAGTTCCTTGAGCCATCCAACGGCGGCACCATGCCAGCCATACCCAGGACCCCTGGGCCCGCCGATCCTACGAATGACCAGCTCAGACCCACAACTAAGAAGGTAGGACCACCATGTCCCTCACCGGCTCGCTCTACCTCGGCTCCATACCCGTCACCGGCCACGGCACCCCACTCGACCCGGTGGACGCCACCACCGGCACCACGCTCACCCCCGCCTACCGGTCGGCCACCCTGGAGGACGTCGGACGGGCCTGCGCCCTGGCCGCCGAGGCCGCACCCGCCTTCCGGGCCGCCGACCCCGAGGTACGCGCCGTCCTGCTGGAGCGCATCGCGGACCAGGTGGAAGCCCTGGGCCCGGCCCTGATCGAGCGGGCGGTCGCCGAATCCGGCCTGCCCGAGGCGCGGATCACCGGCGAGGTGGCCCGTACCACCGGACAGCTGAGGCTCTTCGCCACCGAGGTCCGCCAGGGCGCCTGGGCCGGGGTCCGCATCGACCCGGCGCTGCCCGACCGCGTCCCCGCCCCCCGCTCCGATCTGCGCCAGCGCCGTATCGCCCTGGGGCCGGTCGCCGTCTTCTGCGCCAGCAACTTCCCGCTCGCCTTCTCCGTGGCGGGCGGTGACACGGCCGCGGCACTCGCCGCAGGCTGCCCGGTCGTGGTCAAGGGCCACCACGCCCACCTGGGTACGGCCGAACTGGTCGCCTCCGCCATCGCCGCCGCCGTCCGGGACAGCGGTCTGCACCGCGGCGTCTTCTCCCTGGTCTTCGGCAGGGACGAGGCGCTCGGGCAGGCACTGGTCACCGATCCCCGAATCCGCGCGGTGGGCTTCACCGGTTCCCGCGCGGGCGGCCTCGCCCTGACCCGGGCCGCGGCGGGACGCCCCGTCCCCGTACCGGTGTACGCCGAGATGAGCAGCGTCAACCCCGTCTTCCTGCTCCCCGGGGCGCTGGAGGAGGACGCCGAAGGGCTGGGCCGGGGCTTCGCCGCCTCCCTCACCCTCGGCGCCGGGCAATTCTGCACCAATCCCGGCCTGCTCGTCGCCGTCGATGGCCCCGGCCTGGACGCCTTCACCCAGGCCGCCGACCCGGCCGTCGCCGGAGCGCCCGCGCAAACCATGCTCACGGACACGGTGCGCTGCGCCTACGAGAAGGCCACCGCCCGGACCGCCGCCGCCCCCGGGGTCCGCGAGCGGGCCACCGGAGCCCAGGCCGCGCACCCCCGGCAGGCGCGGGCCCATCTCTACGAAATTGACGCCGCGGACTTCCTGCACCGCCCGGAGCTCGCCGAGGAGATGTTCGGGGCCGCCGCGCTGCTGGTGCGCTGCACGGACCTCGCGGAGCTGCACGCCGTCGCCGTGGTCCTGGAAGGCCAGCTCACCGTCACACTGCGGCACGGCGGGGGCGACCAGGACACCCTTCGCGCCCTGCTGCCCGTACTGGAGGACCGGGCGGGCCGGCTGCTGTTCACGGGCTGGCCCACCGGGGTCGAGGTCGGCCACGCCATAGTGCACGGCGGACCCTACCCGGCCACCTCGGACGGCCGCAGCACCTCCGTCGGCACGGCCGCGATCGAGCGCTTCCTGCGCCCGGTCTGCTACCAGGACGCCCCGCCCGGACTGCTGCCCCTTGAGCTGGTCGACGCCAACCCCCTCGGCTTCCCCCGCCGCGTGGACGGCGTCGCCGACCGGAGCTGACCGTCTGCTGACCCTCAGTAGACGCAGAATTCGTTGCCTCGGGGTCTTCCAACACTCAGGTGAAGTCTCCCCAAGGCCGGGTAGTTAACGTTTTCGCGGGTTACGCAAGGGGTGTTGCTTTGGGTGGAGCTGCCGCGTAGCGGCCGGTACGGACTCTCTCGATCAGTCCTCTCTCTGTCCAGCGGGCGAGTTGCCGGTAGGTGGCAACGAGGGTGACATCGCCGAGGAGCTCGGCGATCTCCCGTGCCCGCCAGTGTCGTTCGGGTTCTGCCTGAAGGATGGCCAGGACGCGTGCCATGCGGCTGCTGGTCTTGCCTGGGGCGACGTACTGCGGAATGGTCACCGCGGGCAGTGCAGGCTCCGGGACCGGCGGCGGCAGGAGTGTGACTGTCATGGATGTCACGGTCCGACTGCCGTCGGGGCGGCCGTCCATCTTCCGCTCCGTGTAACGGGAGATGGGGGACTTCACCTTGCGGGTGCTGATCCGGGTTCACCGCGGGTGAGAGAGCCGACAAGAGCCGGCGGCCGATCTCCCCGATGCCTTGCTCGAGGACCCCCTGAGCGCGTACCAGGAGGTCACGGGCCGTTTGAAGAGCGATGGTGAAGCCGCATCGGTCGGGATCGGCACCCAGCTGAGACTCCGCCGTCTCGACCATGGGGCGGCGCAGGAGTTGGTAGAGGGTGAGCAGGGACCACATCTCCTGCTCGGCGTTCGAGCGCAGGACCCGCCCGTGCAGGATGGTGTGGCGCAAGGCGTCATAGGCGCTCTCGTGTTCCCAGCGCTCATGATAGAGACGCACGAGGTGGTCGGCGGGATAACGGCGGGCGTCAAGGAGCGTGGTCACCAGACGGTAGGAGCCGTCGAAGGTGCTGTCGTCCGTGCAGGTGATGCTCACCTGGGCTTCGATGATGCGCACCCGGACGCCACCGATGACCGAGAGGTAGGAAAAGTCCGGGAGCGGTTTCAGGACCGGCGGGCGACGACGCTTGTTGATACGGCTCAGGACCTGTGCGCCGGTGGCGTGCACCGCGGCGAGGAAGCCGTTGCCGTCGAAGCCCCGGTCCCACAGCACCAGCGTCCCGGGGCTCAGATGCTGCAACAGCCGGGTGGCGTAAGAGGTTTCGCCCTCCCGAGTGGGGCCGAAGACCGCACCGATCACGGCCCGGGTGCCGGTCTCGACCAGCGTCATCAACTCAACCTGGGGATACCCGCCGTGCGTGCACTTTCCCAGCCAGCCCCGGTTGCGCTCGCTGTCCGGCACCTTGGTCGAACTGCAGCCGCCGAACGACACCGTCCGGTACGGACCGAATCGCACCCCGGCGTCCTGGGCTGGGCCGGCGGCCCGGCCAGCACCTCGAACAACGACCGAACCGGGGCGCTGCCGAGCCTGCGCCGCAGATCACGTAACGCCTTCGGGCTCGGGCAGGCGACCGGCATCCCCGACAGGCCGGCGGTCATCTTGTCCCGGACCAGCCGGTATCCGACCTCGGAGAACAGGCACATGGCCAGGAGGAAGTAGACACCGACCCGCGAGGGCAGATCACGCAGCCGCCGCTGCACGGTCCTGGTCTCGGACAAGACCGCGTCGACCAGCTCGAACGGCACGATCGACGTCAATTCTCCCAGGTGACCAGGCGCAAAACGGCCCGCGGCCACAGTGGCCGTACGGGTGATGGCCACCACCGGGGCAGGCAGGACATGAGGAGACGGCAACGGAGCTCCTTCGGAACAAGCTGTCTTGGACGACTGCCTGTACTAACGAGCTCCGTTGCTCCACGTCAGAATCCCGCCAACACCCCTTGCGTGACCTGCGGAAACGTTAACTACCCGGCCTTGGGGCAAGGCCCGTGTGCTTGTCGGAGCGATTCTTCCGGGTGGGTTGTGGTCAGGCCGACAACGGTGCAGCCGGCTGCCGCCGCAGCTCGTATGCCCGCGGGTGCATCCTCCACGACCAGACACTCCGATGCCGCGATGCCGAGTCGGGACGCGGCCAGTGCGAAGCAGTCCGGCGCGGGCTTCGCGTGTTCCACGTCGCTGCCATAGACCTGTACGGCCGGGAGGGGGAGCCCCTCCGCGGTGAAGCGGGCTTCGACGAAGGCTCGGTCGCCGGAGGTCACGATCGCCCACGGGCTGCCGGACAGCGCCTTCAGCAGGGCAGTAGCTCCCTCGACGGGTATGACCGTGTCCTTCTCCTGGGTCAGCAGCTCGTCGAGTACCTTCCGCTCAACTGCTGGGTCGAGATGGGCGGCCGCTTCCTTGACGGTGTCCTCAGGGCGCCGCCCGAAGGTGAGCTCCCATACCTTTCGGGGTTCAGGCGCTTTCCCAGGGACCAGGAGTTCCAGACTTTCCGGTGAGCGCCCGCTGAATCCAGCAGGACTCCGTCCACATCAAAGAGCACAGCGGAGATTTTCATACCGGCATGCTCTCAGGAGGGTGCACCCCCAGGTCGAGGAGGTTCGGCAGAGGAGCGACTTCATTTCTCGGCTTCTGGCTCACTTTCCGTGAAGCGCATACGTTGAGTGGCGGCTGACGTCTGCGGTGCCGCCGGATCCGGGTGTGGCGGTGAGTGGTGGCCCGGTCCGAGACCACGAACGGAACGAATAACGGATCGCCTGGGCGAAGCCCACTCCATGAACGCGCCCCGCCCCGCCCCACCGGGGCGGGGCGGAGCGCGTTCATGGCGGCCCGGCGTGCTCTCTTCCGGCCGTGGCCGGGGGGCAACGTCAGTGGCTGGTCGCGGGGACCTCGTTCAGGGTGGGGGCCGTCTCCGGATCAGTGGAACGCCGCGGTGCTGCGGGGCTCTCCGCAGGCTTGGGCTCTGTCAGCCACAGTCCGGTGAACACGGCGGTGACCAGGGTGACGATGCCGACCGCGAGGAAGGCGCTGTTGAGGCCGGTCTCGAAGGTGGCGCCGCCGGACTGCCGGGAGCGGACGATGGCTCCGAGTACCGCGACGCCGAAGACGGCACCGATCTGCCGGGTGGTGCTGCTGACGCCGGAGGCCAGGCCGCCTTCCTGCGGGCTGACCGCCTGGATGGCGGCTCCCGTGAGCGGGGACATGGCCAGGGCGAATCCGGTGCCGGCGACGGCCAGGCGCCACCACACGTTGCCGTATCCGGTGTCGGCGTGGACGGTGCCGAGTGCCATCAGGCCCAGGCCGGCCAGGGCGAGGCCGGTGGTGACCACGACCCGGAAGCCGTAGCGGGCGGCGAGCCGCCCCGCGTACGGGCTGACGACGACCATGGCGAGGGACAGGGGCAGGGTCTGCAGGCCGGCGCGCAGGATCGAGCTGCCTTGGACGTAGACGAAGAACTGGGAGAAGAAGAACGAGGAGCCCATGAGGGCGAACCCGACCACGACCATGGCGGTGTTGGACACGGTGAACAGGCGCTGCTTGAACAGCCGTAGGGACAGCATGGGCGCGATGCGGCGGGCTTCGACGGCGATGAAGGCGGCGAGGAAGACCACCGCGGCAGCGAAGCAGGCAAGGATCTCCGGTGATGTCCAGCCGCGGGCACCGCCCTCGATCAGGCCGTAGGTCAGCACGCCCACGGCGAGGACGGACAGTGCCGTGCCGGGGATGTCGATCGCGGGGGCCTTCGGGTTGCGAGACTCGTCGAGATGGCGCAGGCCGACCAGGAGCAGGCCCACGCCGAAGGGCAGGTTGACGAGGAAGATGGCGGGCCAGCCGAAGGCCTGTGTCAGTACGCCGCCGGCCACGGGGCCTGCGGCGAGGCCGATTCCGCTGAGTCCGGCCCACAGTCCGATCGCCTTCATGCGCTCTTGCGGTACGGGGTAGGCGGCGGCGAGGAGGGCGAGCGAGGCGGGGGCGAGGGCCGCGGCTCCGATGCCCTGCAGTACCCGGCCGGTGATGAGCCAGCTGACCGAGGGCGCGAGGGCGCAGACCAGTGACGCGGCGGTGAACACCGCCACGCCGGTCAGGTAGATCCGCTTGCGGCCGAACCGGTCGGCGAAGACGCCGCCGGTCAGGAGCAGCATGGCGACCAGGAGTACGTAGGCATCGACGATCCACTGAAGGCCGGTCAGTTCCGTGTGGAGCCGGTGCTGCATGTCGGGCAGCGCAGCTCCGACGATCGTGTTGTCGAGCAGGACCATGAACTGGCCCAGGCAGGTCACCGCGAGCAGCACGGCCCGGTTAGGTCGGCTGCCTACTGTCGCAGGCGATGCAGCCATGGGGATTCCTCTCAATCGTCGATTGCGCCCGGCCACGACCGGCGTGGTCAGCCTCTGGACGCTTTAAGGCAGTCAGTAGCTGCGTTAGCAGACAATACGGAGAGGTACCCTTAAACGCAAGTCTCGACTGCGTTAAGGTGGAAGCATGGACGACCGACAGCGAACCCGACGGCCCGGCGGGCGCAGCGCCCGCGTCGGCGCACAGGTGCACCAGGCGGTGACCGCTCTGATCAGTGAGCGGGGCTACGGCCACTTCACCGTCGGAGAGGTCGCAGCCCGCGCGGGTGTGGCCGACAGCAGCATCTACCGCCGGTGGGGAAGCCTGGAGGACCTCCTCTCCGAGGTGGCGCTCACCCGCCTCAACGCGCAGTCACCCATGCCGGACACCGGGAGCCTCGCTGGTGACCTGCACGCCTACGCGGCCAACGTCGCCCGGGAGATCACCGGACCCGACGGTCTGGCGCTCGTGCGCCTCGCCGTCGCCCTGACCGGCACCGGCCAGCAGGACCGGCTGGGCCGGCAGGCGCGTGACAGCCTGCGCGACGAACGCACCCGGCAGATGCAGTCCATGCTCGACCGCGCCGTCGAGCGCGGCGAGAGGACCCCCGCCGCGCTCGACGTGCTGGACCACGTCCTCGCCCCGATGTACATCCGCGTCCTGTTCGGCATGGAGCTCACCCCTGACTACGTCGACGGGCTCGTCGACCGGCTGCTGTGACCGTCGGACGCGTCCTCGTGGCACCGGGGCGAGGAGTCGTCAGGCGGGCTGGGCTGTAATGGTGCAGAGCCTTTTGGTGGCCCGGGTCAGGGCTACGTACAGGTCTCTCTCCCCGCCGGGGCGGGCCGTGATGATTTCCTCGGGGTTCAGGACGACGACCCCGTCGAATTCCAGGCCGCGCGCCTCGGACGCCGGCACGACGCGTGCCTGGTGCACGACGCCCCGGGCCGTCAGCTCGCTCACCCTGGCGTCCGCGCAGATCACCCCCAGGAGCTCGTCCGGGTGTGCGGCGCTCTGGGCGCGGAGTTCCTGGACGACGGCGGTGACCGACTCGTCCTGAGGTGTGGTCACGGAGCGAGGGCTCTCACCGCTTCGCAGTGACCGTGTGGGCTTCTGGTCCGGAGCGATCCGCGTGAGCAGGTCGCGGACGCTCTCCAGGATCTCCTGCGTGGTGCGGTAACTGACGGTCAGGTTGTGCAGTTTGAACCGCGGTCCGACGTGGGGGCTCAGCGCTTCCGTCCAGTCGCGTGCTGTCGCGACCGGGCCTGCCTGGGCGAAGTCGCCCACCAGCGTCATCGCTCTGGCCGGGCAGCGGCGGACGATCATCCGCCATTGCATGGCGGTCAGTTCCTGCGCCTCGTCGACGACGACGTGCCCGTACGTCCGCTCGGGGGGTCCCTCGACCAGGCTCGCCGCCTCGTCCAGCAGCGGGACATCGGCACCGGTCCACGGGCCGTCCGGACCGCGCAGCAGCAGGGACCGCTCCTGCTCGGTCAGGCCGGGCAGGTGCTCGGCGAGGGCGTCGGCGTTCGTCAGGAGCTCCTCCACGAGGCCGCCCGGCTGGAGCCGCGGCCACAGTGCCTCGACCTCCCGGTCGACGCCGGCGTCGTCGAGGAGGTCGGCCCGGATGGCGTCCAGGTCGAGCTCGTGGGCCGGATCCGGGTCGGCCGCGCCTTCGGTACGGCGCTGGGCGGCTCCGGTGAACCGGTCGAGGTTCAGGCCCGTCATCTTCTCGGTATCGGCGTCGATCTGCTCCAGGATGTCGCCCATATCCCGCTGCATCGCCTCGGTGACGGCGTCGGCCAGGAGCTCCTTGAACACCTGGCGCGCGGGGTTGTGCCCCGGTACTGCCGCCACGGCGGCGTCGCGTGCCGTGGCTACTTCCTTCTCGGTCAGGTGGACCACTTCCTGACCGACCCGCACGGTGAAGTCACCGGCGGGGGCCTGGTGGGCGCGCAGCAGGCCGGTCAGGGCGTCGGCGAGGCCGGAGCCGCCCTTGAGGCGTGCCGTGTCGAAGGGGTCCGCCGCCTCCGTGAACACTCCGGCCAGTTCCTGGCAGGTCGCCAGAACCACGTCGTTCTCTCCCAGTGAGGGCAGGACCTGGGAGATGTAGTCGAGGAACCGGGCGTTCGGGCCCACCACCAGGACTCCCTCTTCCGCGGCGCGCGGAAACGCGTACAGGACGTAGGCCGCCCGGTGCAGGGCGACGACCGTCTTGCCGGTGCCGGGACCACCCTGCACCACGGTCACCCCCCGGTGGCGGGAGCGGACGATCTCGTCCTGCTCGGCCTGGAGTGTCGCGACGGCGGCGTGCATCTTGCCCGTGCGCCTGGCCGACAGTGCTTCGGTCAGCGGGCCGTCTCCGACGACGTCCTCGTGGGTCGGGTCGGTCCCGTCCAGCAGTTCGTCGCTCACCGAGACGACGGTGCGGTCGTCGAGGCGCAGATGCCTGCGGCGCCGCAGGTCCATCGGGTGGACCGGTGTCGCCTCGTAGAAGGGCCGCGCCGCGTTCGCGCGCCAGTCCACGAGCAGCGGCAGGTCGTCCTCCTCCGTGTGGATTCCGATCCGTCCGATGCGCAGGGCGGTGCCGTCCGTCCAGTCGATGCGCCCGAAGACCAGCCCCTTTTCGGCGCCTTCCAGCCGGCCGATTTCCTTGGCCAGACGTTCGGCGGCGATTTCCCTCTCGTACGCCTCACCGGCGCTGTCGGCCGGGGCCTTCAGCACACTCGCTCTGTTTGCTCGTGCCTCGGAAAGCCGCTCGGTGAGCAGTTCGTACAACGAGGACACATAATCCTGCTCCAATTCAACCGCACGCACAGCAGAATCTTTTCTCTTCGGCAACAAGAAGCTCCTTTTATTCGAGCCACACCATACGGACGAAGCCCTCCAAAGGTAAGTCTTGACTAACTTGTTGGGGTTATGCCCCTATGACCGGGTCCATGACGGCCAAGAACATTCACGTGTCACGCATTTGACTGCTCGACATATCGGAATGCTGGATGGAATGGCCCTTGTCGAACAGCACCGTGCCGGACTCCCGGTGGTGGGGCTTCAGACCGCTCCGGTCGCCTGAAACTGTGCGACGTGGCCCGCGTTCAGTTGCACGTGCCTGCCGGTGAACCGGGTTCGCATGCGGCGGTCGTGGGTGACGACGACGACCGCGCCTCGGTAGCGGGCCAGCGCTCCTTCCAGTTCTTCGACCAGGACGGGGGAGAGATGGTTGGTGGGCTCGTCCAGCAGCAACAGGCCGACGGGTTCGCTGACGAGACGGGCCAGTTCGATCCGGCGCCTTTGTCCATAGGACAGTTCGCCCACTTTCAGGCGCAGCTCGGCAGGGCTGAACAGACCGAGGGACAGAAGATGGTCGATGCGCTCATCCAGTTCGCCCCCGCAGCCGTGGGCGAACGCCTGTGGGACTGTCAGGCCGGGTGGCCACGGTGTCTCTTCCTGTCTCAGGTGCCCGACTCGGCCCCGCGTGCGCACCGTCCCCTCATCGGGCCGCAGCTCACCCGCCAGCACCCGCATGAGCGTTGTCTTGCCGGCCCCGTTGGGTCCGGTGACCAACAGCCGCTCCTCGCCGCCGATCCGCAGCGAAGGTACGTGCAGCCGGCCTTCGACACGGATGCCGGTGAGTTCCGCTGCGGCCTGCGACGTCCGACCATCGGCGGTGGACATCCGAGCGGCGAGGACCAGCGGTTCGGGCGGCGGCGCGACAGGCCTGTCCGTCAGCCGTTCGACACGCTCCTTCGCATTGCGGATACGGACCATCGCCCCGTGGCCACGGCCGCGGGCACGGAAGCCGCCGTGGCCGAACACGGCGAACGGCACCTTGCGAGGGATCGCCTCCAGCCGTGCCACGTTCGTGGCGGCCAGCTTCTGACTGCGGGCCAGCTCCGCGCACCAGTGCGCGTACTCCTGCAGACGGCGCCGCTGCTCAGCGGCCTTGGCGGCAAGGTAGCCGTTGTAGCCGTCGCCGTGACGCGTCACCTTGCCCTCGCCGACCTCCAGGATCGTGGTGGTGACCCGTTCCAGGAACACCCGGTCGTGGGTGACCGTGAGCACCGTGCCGCGATGCGCCCGCAGGTGTTCCTCCAGCCAGCCCACCGCCTGGTCGTCCAGATCGTTGGTCGGCTCGTCCAGCAGTAGCAGCTCCGGCTGGGACGCCAAGGTCGCGGCCAGCGCCAGCCGTGATCGCTCACCGCCCGAAAGCGTGCCCAGGGTCCGATCCCGAGCCAGATCCGGCAGGCCGAGCCCGTGCAGGGCGATGTCCACCCGGGCATCGGCTTCGTAGCCGGCGCGCGCCTCGTACTGGGCGAGCATGTGGGCGTAGGCGTCCAGCGCGGCGGTGAGCTCCGCCCCCGCCAAGCCCCTGAGCCCGGCTTCGGCGTGGTGCATACGCGCTTCGAGTTCACGCAGGTCGGCAAGAGCCATATCCACTGCGGCCTGGACGGTGGCCTCGGGGGGCAGGGCCAACGACTGGGCCAGATAGCCCGAGCCGCCTGGTGCGATCACGGTCAGTTCGCCGCTGTCGGGCCGGTCCTGGCCGGCGATCAGTCGCAGCAGGGTGGATTTTCCGGCTCCGTTGTCGCCGATGATGCCGGCCTTCTCGCCCGGCTTGACGCTGAAGGACACGTCGTCCAGCACGACGTGGTCGTCGTAGCGGCGGGTGACGTTCTGAAGAGATAGCTGTGCAGTAAGCATGGAGTCCCCTGTTCTCGGCCGGGCCGATCGGCACGGGTGAACGGACGCGTCCGCGCACGCCGGAAACACTCCGCGGTACGCCAAACAGGCGGCATTACCGGGAGGAGCGGAAGCACGGACGAGAACGTGCGACGGCGGAGCCAAGCTCAACGCGGCCGCACGGGGAGTATCACAGAGAACCCATGCGCAGCACCGTAGGCGGGGAGCCGGGTGGCTGCAAGCTCTTTCTTCGGTGAGGTGGCAGAAAGGTGCAACAGAGGCGGGTGAATCCCCTCGGTCGACCGGCGCCGACGAATACGAGTACGGCACCGGCAGCGACGCGGAATGCGCAGCAGGCGCGATCATTTCGCTGCGGAGCACCGCCGACGTCGCCGAACTCGTCGCCCAGGAGCGCCTGGAGGTGGCCGATTCACTGCGCCGGGTCCGGGCGTCGAAGGCCAGGGAAGGCGGCGGGGGTTGCCCAGCCGCGCAGTACGGCATCAATCGTTGACCGGAACGCGGTCTCGGCCGCGGTGCCGTCGAGGCCGCCGGCGAGTTCGAGGGTCACGAGCCCGTGCAGGGCGACCCACAACGAGACGGCGATCAGTGTGGTGTCGCCCGCGAGGATCTGATCCGCCACGGCACGGTCGATCGCCGCGACAAGCGGTCGCACCGGGTCTCGGTCGCCGACCCGGGCCGACGGCACGAAGGACTGTGCGCCACCGAACAACACCGCGTACAGGTGACGGTGTTCACGTCCCCAGTGGCGATACGCCACGGCCAGCGCGTACAGATCCTCCAGGGCGGCCTCCGAGCCGGGAACGGCCGTCAGGTCCTGGAACAGGCCGGCGACCGCCCGGTCGCGCACCTCGCGGATCACACCGTCCTTCCCCTGGAACAACGTATACACCGCCGCCGTCGACGTTCCGGCGGCGGCGGCCAGCGCGCGGACCGTGACCGACTCCTGCGGGCGGGTGGCGAACATCTCGGTCGCGCATGCGATGAGCCGTTCTCCGACGTCGGCGTCGTTTGTTCTCGGCCTTCCCATGAAAAGCAGTTTACCCATGCTGATAACGTCGTTTCAAAACGTCGTTCCAAAACTCGGGGAGCCCACCGTGCCACCGTCCGTCATACGTTGCTTGCGCCTTGTCGGCCGCCTGCTGGCGGCCACCGCCGCGGTAGTGGGGCTGGTCGCCGTCTTCGTGGCGCTGATCGCCGCCACCGACGGTGCGGGATCGGGGTTGGCCGCATGGTCAGCGACTGTCGGGATCGCGGCTGCCGCGGCGACATGGCGAGGCCGCCGCCGCTCCTGGCGGGGACGGATGGTGCCCTTCCTGCCGGTCCTCGTAGCAGCGGCCCTGACCCTGTCGGTGTGCGTCCCCACCGTCTCCACGACGCGCCACCACCCGCCCGCCCTGTCGTTCGTGACCACCGAGCACTGGCGCCTGTCCACCGGCAGCCGGGTCGCGGTCTACCACTACCCGCCCGCCGACAACAGCCCCCGGCAACGCGTCCCGCTCGTCTACCTCAACGGCGGCCCGGTGCGCGGCATCTCAGTGCTCGACCACCGCTTCCTGCAGCGGCTCGCGGGACAGGGCTACGACGTGTACGCCTACGAACAGGCCGGCGGTGGACGCAGTGACCTGCTGCCCATGGACCAGTACTCGATCACCCGGTCCGTCCATGACCTCGGCGCCTTCGTCAGCGAACTCGGCAAGGGCCGCGCCGACGTACTGGGTTTCTCCTCGGGCGCGGTCGTGCTCACCCGCGCGCTGGCCGACCCGGCCGTCGCCGACCACCTGCGCCGGGCGGTCATCGCCGAGCCTGGCCCGATGGACGGCCCCACCGCCCGGATGGCCGGACAGAAGGGCCGGCCATCGGCCCGCGGCATCGCACCGGCCATGACCGGACCACGCTCCACACGCGTTCCGCGGTACGCGGTCGCCTTCGGCCTCATGCGGCTCGGACTGCTCAGCCCGGACAACGGGCTGGTAGGACAGGCAGAAGGCGACAACGCCTTCACCGCCGCCGATCTCGGCAGCGACACCGCGTCCGCCTACTGCGCGCGGGACGCGCACCGCATCCCGGTCGAGGACACGGAGCAGAACTTCTCCTTCAGCGCCGCCGCCAGCCTCCGCATCCAGCAGACGATCAAGGACTCCCCCTCCATCGCCCCCCGGTTTAGGCGTTCCCGGACACCCGCGATGCTGATGATGGCCGAGTGCTCCTCCCAGGTCCGGCAGTGGCAGACAACCGTCCTCGCGGACAACCCCGCCATCCGGCGCACCCAGTACATGCCCGGTGTCGGCCACCACATGTGGAACGGCCTGGGTGACAACGACCGACGAGCAGCAGCCGTCATCACCGCATTCCTCCAGGACAAGCCCGCACCGCTGCCCGACTACCCGACCCGGGCCGACATCCCGGCCTTCCTCCGTGACCACAAGTAGGGGTGTGCAGCGGGGTCCCGTGCCACGACCGCAGGCTGGCCGGTGGTTACGCCGAGGGGGTCCAGTCTGCGACCAGGCCGAGGAGGCCGGGGAAGCGGGTGTTGAGGTCGTCTGCGCGTACGTGGCTGCGGCGTTCGAGTCCGTACTGCCGCTGACGGGTGATCCCTGCCTCCCGTAGCGCTTTGAAGTGGTGCGTGAGGGAGGACTTGGGCCGTTCGAGGCCGAACCAGCCGCAGGGGTGGTCGAACTGCTCCGATTCCAGGAGGAGTTTGCGGACGATCGTCAGCCTCAAGGGGTCGCTGAGTGCGCCGAGGACCGTTTCCAGGCGCAGGTCTTCGACCGCCGGCTCCGGCAGCGGTGACGGCAGGCCGGGTGGCTCCGGGAACACCGTTTCGGTCGGAGGCATGAGTGACTCCTCGTGGCTCGATTCCTCTGTACGAGTTCCATCGCACTGCCTGCTAAGTTCGACTAAAATCGTACTGTAGCGGGGCCAGGAGGAACAGCCATGTCCGAGATCCGTAACGCACCCGTCCGTCTGCCGTCGGGGTGGGGCAAGGTGACCCGGTGCGGCTCGGCGGGCGGGCCGGCGCTCCGCTGTGGTGGGTGTGGCTGGCCGCGTGGCCGGTCACGGCCGTCTTCGTCCTCTCGAACGCGGCCACGCCGCTGTACGTGCTGTGGCAGCGCGATATCGGGTTCTCCAAGGGCACCCTGACGGTCGTTTTCGCGTTCTACATCGTCGGGCTGCTCGGCTCGCTCCTCGTATCCGGTGTCGTCTCGGACCGGATCGGGCGCAAGCCCGTACTGCTGCCCGCCCTCGGGCTCGCCCTGGTCGCGTGTCTGATCTTCGCGACGGCCACCGGTGTGGCCGCGCTGATCGTGGCCCGGCTGTTCACCGGCATCGCTGTCGGCGCCGTGGTCTCCGCCGGTATGGCGGCCGTGACCGACGTTGGCCGGTCACGAACGCAGGCGGACCGGCGCCCTGCTCGCCTCCTGCGCGATGGTCTTCGGCGCAGGTCTCGGCCCGTTCCTGGCCGGTGTCCTGTCCGAGACGCTGCCCGCGCCGACCGTCACCGTCTTCGCCGTCGAGGCCGCACTGCTCCTCACCGCGGTGTCCGCCGTGCTCCGCATGCCGCTCCGGCGCCCCGCGGCGCCCGCGAAAGGCGCCTGGGTGCGGGTGCCGTCGGTCCCGCGCGGCCACGGCCGGCAGCTCATCCACGGCATCGCCGTGTTCGCACCCGGCATCACCGCCACCTCCTTCGTCCTCTCGCTGGGCCCCTCGCTCCTTTCGGGGCTGCTGGGCACCACCAGCCGGATCACCGCCGGCGCCAAGGCCTTCGCCATGTTCCTCGCCGCCACCGCCGTGCAGTTCGCCGTCCGGCGGCTGCGCCGGCGCACCATCCTCACGGCCGGCGCGAGCAGCACCGCGCTCGGCATGATCATGCTGGTGGTCGCCGTGCACGCCTCGTCGGCGCCGGTCCTCCTCGCCTCTGCGCTGCTCGCCGGGGCCGGCCAGGGGCTGGGGCAGCTCGGCGGCCTGTCGCTGCTCAGTTCCGGCGTCCCTCCTCAGCGCCTCGCGGAGGCCAATGCCGCGCTCAACGTGGGGGGTTACGTTCTGGCCGGTGTGCTGCCCGTGTCCGCCGGCTACCTGAGTGACGCGGTGGGCCTGACTGCTGGTGCCACGGTGTTCGGTGTGGTCCTGATGAGCCTCGCGGTCATCGGGGGCCTGGTGGTTCTTGCCGCCCGGCGGCAGGCGAATGTGCCTGGCGGTGACGGGGCGCGCTAGTTGCCGGAGGTGTCCCGTCCCAGGCCCCGACGAATCGCGATCTCCACCGGTGAGTACGCGCCGTCGGCCCGCTCCGGTTCGTACGGCGCGGCCGGCATCAGCGGCGGCTGGGCCATGAAGCGCGGCCGCGTCCCGTGGTGCGGCTGTGCCGCGTGCACCAGGAACGGATGGCACAGGAAGACGTCACCCGGGGAGCCGGTGGCGAGGGCGAGCGGCCGGTGGGCGGAGGCCGCTACGAGGTCCGGCGCGATGGCCAGGCCGTTCGCGCCCTCCTCCCCGTACGGCTCCAGCACCTTCGGCACGTCGAGGTGGGAGCCGGCCCGGATCCGGGTCGGGGCGTCCTCTTCTCCCATCTCGCTGAAGAGGAACAGCATCAGCAGGGCCCGGCCGCGTGAGCGGAGATTGGTGAAGGGCCAGGTCTCGCCCTCCACCGCATAGCTGCCCTCGATGTGCCAGCCCGCGTCGTCGGGCTCCTCCTCGTGCGGGAAGCGCAGCGGGAAAGTCCCGAGCGAGTAACGCGGCTCCCAGCGCCCCGCCCCGGCCAGCAGGTCGTACGCCCGGTGCAGGGCCGGGGAGTTGGGGGCGGCGGCGAACGGCCCCTGGGCCATCCCGCCGACCCAGTGCACGGGCTGTGTCCACGTCTGCGGGTCGTCCGGGTCGCAGCCCGTCTCCCGCCACAGCAGCCGTGCGCAGCTCGCGGCCACGCGGGGTGCGACGGCGCCCTCCAGCTTGACGAAGCCGTCGCGGAGGAAGCGGGATACCAAGGTCGTGTCGTCCATGCCGCCAGCGTGCCGCACCGTCCGCCCCGGTCACCCGACACTTGCCGCACCGCTTTTCTCGGGTGTGGTGTGCCGGGCAGCGCCTGGTTGAATCATTGTCCGGGATCTTGGAGGCAAGCGTGCTGGAGCGGCTCAATCAGGCCATGGAGCACATCGAGCGGCAGCTCGACGGGTCCATCGACGTCGGTGAGCTGGCGCGGGTCGCGGCCACGTCGCAGTACCACCTGCGGCGGATGTTCTCGGCGCTCGCGGGGATGCCGCTGTCGGAATACATCAGGCGCCGGAGGCTGACCGTCGCGGGTGCGGAGGTGCTGGCCGGTGAGCGGACGCTGCTGGAAATCGCGGTGCGGTACGGATACGGCTCGGGAGAGGCGTTCGCGCGGGCGTTCCGTACGGTGCACGGCGTCGGCCCCGGCGAGGCACGGCACACCGGCGCGGCGCTCAGCTCCCAGCCCCGGATGACGTTCCGCCTCATCGTCAAGGGGAGCAGCAGCATGCGCTACCGCGTGGTGCACAAGCCGGAGTTCACCGTCGTCGGGGCGAAGGCCCGGGTGCCGCTCGTGCACTCGGGGCCCAACCGGGCGATCATCGATTTCGTCCGCGGGACCGGCGACCGGGCGAGGGAGCTGCTGGAGAAGCTGTCCGACCAGGAGCCGCACGGCATCCTCGCGGTCTGCGACGGCCTCGATCCCGGCCGGGCGGAGGGTACCGGCCTCGACTACTACTACGGGGTCGTCACCCTGGCGTCCGCGCCGGAGGGCATGGCCACACTGCCGGTGCCGGCCGGTACCTGGGCGGTCTTCACCACCTCGGGGCCGGCGCCGGAGGCGATCCAGGCGCTGTGGCGGGATGTGTTCACCGAGTGGTTCCCGTCGAACCCGTACCGGAGCCGCCCCGGGCCGGAGATCCTTCGTACGCGGATGTCGGCGGACGGCAGCGAGGCGGATGCCGAGTTGTGGCTGCCGGTGGAACGGGAGGCCTGACTGATCAAGGGACAATCCCTTGGGGACGTCGAGATCGTGTGCTGGTCTCCGTTCAGTAATCCAGGTCCAGGTAATCGATGTCGTTGATCTCCACGTCCGACAGTCCCTGGGCGCGGACACCGCCGTCCTGGAAATAGATGTTCCGGAATCCGTCGGCGATGATTCCGCGCATCTCCTGGTCGTCGGCTCCCGCGCCGCGGGCGTCGAACAGGCGTTGCGCGTAGCTGCCGGGCAGACGGACCGTGAGGCGGCGGAAGCGGCCGTCGTCGGTGGTGCCGATGGGGGCGGTGTAGCCGAACCGGGCCCGGGTCTCCACGGTGATTCCCGTGGTGGCGGCCTGCTGGTGCCGGCGTTTGCGGACCTGGGGCTGCCAGCGGGACAGGACGGCTTCCTCGATCTTCAGGGCGATGTTCCTCGGCGGGTTCTTACGGGCGCCGCGCCGGTAGCGGTTGACGGAGTCGGCCGTGATGCCGAGCTCAGCCGCGACGGCCCTGGCGGTGCCCAACTGCCGCAGCAGGTAGTTGATGCGGCCCTTGAGGGTCTTGGGCGGTTCCCGGGTGAAGGCTTCCCGGTCGGCGCGTTCGATGGCGTCGTCGATCTCCCTCACGGCGCTACTCCCCTTCGTCCAGGACGGCGTCGCCGCCCTTGATGTGGCGGGCCGGGTTGAGGTCCTTCTCCATCAGGTCGACCGCCCACAGCATCGACTGGACGCCCTCCAGCTTCGCCAGGCCCGGGGTGGGGCCGAGGCGGAAGCCGCCGGGCTGCGGCTTGCCGGACGCCGCGTAGGGGAGGAAGTCGAGCGGGTTGTCGCCCGGTGAGGGGTAGACGACGCAGTCGGAGAGCACGGCGAGCGGATACAGGCCCGTCATGCGGGCCATGTTCTGCAGTTTGCGGTGCATGTTGACCCGGGCCTTGCTGATGACGGCGGCCCGGATGTCGGGGCGCCAGGTCGGCCGCTCCAGGGAGGGCCACCGGTCGCCCTCCTTGTAGGACTTGCCCTGCGGGCGCTCCCTGAGCTTGCCGACGCCGCCCTTCACCGTGGCCTTGATCGCGGACAGGACGGCGGCCAGGGCCGGGTCGAGCTGCTTGTGCCGCTCCATCGCGGCGAGGAACTGGCGGTCGTCCAGGTCCCGGGTGACGCCCAGGTCCGCCAGGGTGTCGACGTACGCCGTCTTGAGGCGGTCGTGCCACGGGTCGAGGTACGCGCCGGTCTCGCGGCGCAGGTACGCCTCGATCGGGTGCACGTCGTGCCCGATCTCCTGGGCGTAGGCGACCGTGTGGGTCTGGTACCAGGCCGGCCCTGTGGGGCGGGTTCCGTCCGGGGTGAACGGGCTGGGCAGGCGCGGGTCGGGTTCGATGTGGGAGAGGTCGACCAGCCAGCTCCCGGGGATCTTCGGGTTGAACTTCGGGGCGTTGAAGTGGTCGGGGGCGGAGAGGCCGACAACGAGGCGGGCCGCGGCGGCGAGGAACGCCGTGTTGAGGTCGAGGCCGACCGCGTACGGCAGTGTGCACTCCTCGTCGGTGAGGGAGTCCACCGGCCGCACCCATTGGTATGCCTCCTCGTTCAGGAAGCCGCCGGTCCAGCCGCTGTTCACGACGACGGGGTGTTCCGGGGTGGCTTCCGGCGGGGCCGGGTCCATCGGCTCCGTCCCCAGTGAACCGGCGTTGTGGCCGGATACCCAGTTCCCGGTGCCCGGGTCCTGTACGGCCTTCGTCGGCGGGCGCAGCGCCGTCATCAGTTCCAGTCCGGAGACCGCGGTGGAGCCGCGCGGCGTGATGACGCGCTGGGCGTAGATACCGAGGACGCGGGCGATGTCGGCCGGTTCCATGTCCGTGACGCCGGGCCAGGACCGCTCGTCGAGGGCGTCCCAGGACAGGAGCGCGAACTGCACGCACTGCCGGTCGCGGCCCTGGGCCTTGCGGTAGATCCGCGCCCACGGGCCGAATCCGCGGCGGGTGAGCTGCCATCTGGCCTTCGCGATCTGCTTGACCACGGGGTGGTCCTCGGGCAGGCGCAGGGAGCGGCGCTGTTCGTGGCCTTCCAGGTGTTCGGGGAGTCCCAGTTTCACGGCGGCTGACGCGGTGAGCGCGATCAGGGGGTCGGAGTCCTTGCCGTAGCGGTTCAGCCTGGCCGCGCCGAGGCCGGATTCGTTGAGCGTCCACTCCACGAGTTCCGGAACCGTGCGGGCGGGGCAGTCGAGCACGATGCCGTCGGCGCCGTACGCGGAGCCGTCGCCGTCCAGTACGGCGAGCGGGCCGTGCGGGAAGCGCGGGTCCTGGGCGGGCTGCGTCTTCTTCGCCGTCGGGCGCCGCGGGGCTGTGACGGGGGCCGTGGCGGGGGCCGTGGCGGGGGCCGTGGCGGTACGGGTCGGCCGGTGCGGTGCAGCCGGCTGCGGCGCGGGGGCGGCGGGCTCCGGTACGGGGGGCTGTGGCGCGGACGGCTTCGGCTGCGGTGGGGCGGCCGGGGTCGGCTGGGGGGCGGGGGTGCCGTGGGCGGGGTACTTCGACGCCCAGCCGTTCAGCAGCCGCTGGTAGGCCTCCAGTCGCGGCGACCGCGGCTCGGAGCGGCCGTTCTCGTAGTTCTTGACCGACTGCGTCGTGGTCTTCAGCGCTGTCGCGAGGCGGGCCTGGGTGATGCCGGCGGCCTCCCGGAGGCGGGCCCGCTCCGCGGGAGGCGGGAGCTGCGGCTCTTCGTCCAGCAATGCGTCGATGTTCGCGAACAGCTCTTCCTCGGATGCCACTGCCTACCTCCAGCCCGGACGCTACAGCCCTTATCCTAATCTTTAACCCGCTCCTTTAACTCATTCGGGGACGCTGCCGCCGATCGGCGCACACTCGGTCGCGGCGTGCGCACCGGTTGCGCACGCGGACATTGCGGACCGGCGGCGCAGCACGGGTCGTCCGCCACGCTCGCCATCGCGCTCCCGCCCACGGTCCTCAGCCGGGCATTGCGCCGTTGATCAAGGCCGCCGTGTCAGCGGCGCTCGTGATCAGTACACCTCGCGGGCTGGGTCAGGAGTGTGCTGCGGAGTAGTCAGGACCCAGGCGGCAAAGGCTTCGACGCCGTCCACGACGGCCTCGAAGCGCGGGGAGTGGAAGACGTCGAAAGCATGCTGCCCGCCGGGGAGTTCGGCGTAGACCACGGTGCTGTCCGAACCGTGGCGCAGTTGGGCGACGAAGTTCCGGGCGCCCTCGACAGTCCCCAGCGAGTCCCTGGTGCCGTGAGCGACGAAGAAGGGCGGCGCACCGGGGTGGATGTAGCCCTGTGGCTGGAGCGGGGGCGGCGGCTCGTCCGGCGGGGCGCCGAAGTAGTGGCCGTAGAAGCCGTAGAAGCAGATCGCCGCGGTGACCGAGGTGTCGGCCGACTCGAATCCGGGCTGGAACATCGGATCGTTCGGCGTGAGCGCGCACAGGCCCGCGATGTTGGATCCGGCGGAGCTGCCCGCCACGAACAGTCTCGACGCATCGGCGCCGTACTCGGAACCGTGCTCGCGGGCCCAGGCGATGACCTTCTTGGCGTCGATCTGGTGGCCCGGGAACGTGGTCTGGGGCCGCAGACGGTAGTTGGCGCTGATGCACACCCACCCCTGGCCGGCCAGCCGGTTCAACAGGGGCCGTGCCTCGCGGCTCTTCGCACCGCTGGTGTAGTGGCCGCCGTGGAAGTAGATCAGGACCGGCGCGTTCGCCGGCGCGTCGCGGCGACGGTAGACGTCGAGGAGATTCCGGCGCCCGGCGTCCCCGTAGCTGATGTTGCGGATCCGTTCCACGTCACGCCGTCGCATGGAGCCCGGCAGCAGCAGGATGAGGGCCCAGGGCCGGTGGCGGCGCAGCGGTATCCTCACGCGATTCCGCCAACTGGTCCCGAGCCCGTCCTCAAGGGCCTTTTCGACCACTTGGTCCGAGCGCACCCCCCGCCAGGCGGAGACGGCCAGGCCGATGGCGGCAAGGGCGGCCACCGCGGCTGTCACCTTGGCGCCCGTCGATCCCAGATCGCCCTGGGCGGCGGCCAGGGCCGTGGATGCCACCAGGACGTAGATGCCCAGGAACGGCACCTCGTTGAGGATCAGGCCGAACCAGAAACTCATGCTCGCCAGAGGCTGGGGGCGGCGCGGTGCGACAACGGCGAAGAACGTGCACCAGGCGACGATCACAGTCGTCACTAAGTATCCCATTGGCATGGTGATCACCGTACCCTTCTCAACTCTGGGAAAGCCCCTGGTACTTCCTCGCTTAGCGTTGCCCTCGTCATGGAGGTGACACACGTGGCTCTAGCGTCGATATTTGGTACGAATCTGTTCCGCTACGAACCGGGCGGGGTCGTCGATTTCTACGACCAGTACGCGGCGGTGCGCAAGTCCTTCGCACAGGCTTCGGCGTGGACAGGCCTCGATGTCGAGGCCCTTGTGCGACAGAACGGGGACTTCGACGACGGGGTTCAGCGGCGCGCCGTGTCCGTCGGGCTGGCGGCCGCTCAGCTCGGCATTCAGGACGTGCTGGCCGAGAAGGGGCTGCGTCCGCACATGGTCGGCGGTATGAGCCTGGGCGGCATGGTCGGCTCCTGCATCGCCGGGGCGTGCGGGCGGGAGGAGCTCATGGGGCTCCTGATGCGCGGTGAGCTCCGGCCGAAGCAGACGCCGAGCGTGCCGGAGCCGGAGCGGGAGGAGGGCATCGCCTCCGCCTATCTGGGTCCGGACGACGATCCGGCGGAGCTCTGCGCCGGCTACGAGGGCGTGTTCGTGGCCTGCGACTTCGGCTGGGACACGGACCGCCGGGTGCGGATCGTCATGCTCAGCGGCTACCGGGACGCGCTGGAGAAGCTCAGCGCCGAGACCGGCGGCATGGTCACCGTCACCGAGGGCGCCGACGTGGCGGAGCACAGCCCGCTGCGCGCGGGGGCCCGGGAGGTGACCCGGGGGTACATCTCGGGGATGCCGTTCACCGACCCCTCGCTGGCGCTCTGCTCGTCCCTGGAGCAGAAGACCCTCACCCGCGCCGAGGAGGTGTGCGACATGTTCACCAACAACGTCGTCGCGCCCATCAGCGTGGTGCACCTGACGCGGGAGATGGAGCGTCACGGGGCCAGGCTGGGGCTGATCGTGGGCCCCTCGCCCATCCTGAACGCGCTTCACTACCCCTTTCCGGTCGTGTTCGTCGACAGTCCGGAGGATGTCCCGCGGGCGGTCGCGGCGGTTTTCGAGCACGGGGTCCCGCTGCGCCGGCGGTAGGGCGAGGGGCCCGGGACATCGGCTATCGGGCCTCGGCCCCGGTGATCTGCACGACGGCGGTGGTCCAGGTGAACCCGCTGCCCACGCCGAACAGCAACACGTGGTCGCCGGGCGCGACCGCACCGGTTTCGACCAGTCGGTGCAGGCCCACGAACTGGCTTGACAGCCTCGCGCATGCCCGCCGCAGTGGCGCTGGAGGCCCTGCTGTAACGCCACGGCGGGCGCGGCCCGGGGGCGGGCTGGGGGCGGTGGGTGGGGGCCTACCCCGCCACCGCCTCCAGCCACTCCCGTACCGCCCCGGCCGTGCTCTGTGCGTGGGTCTCCATCAGGGTGAAGTGGTTGCCCGGCACGTCGAGCGTGGTGTGCGCCGTCTTCCACACCGTCTGCCAGTCCTCTCCCGCGAGTGCGGGCGAGAGCGGTTCCGAGGCCCGTACCAGCAGCACGGGCGCCGTCAGCGGCTCGGCGCTCCACTGCGCGAACAGCTCGCCGTACCAGCTCATCGCCGTCAGCCGGGTGAAGTCGAGCCGTGCGAACGCGCTCTGCCGTTCGTGGAGCCCGTCGGCCAGCACGTCGCGGAAGGCGCTCCCGGTGGGCGAGGAGTCCAGGACCGCGCCCTCGTAGCTGTCGAGCAGGACGACCGCGGTCGGCGGTGTGCCGGCCGACTCCAGCAGGGCGGCCACGGCGTGCGCGATCACTCCGCCGGAGGACGACCCGAGCAGTACGAACGGGCCTCCGTCCGCGCACTCCAGGACGTACCGCGCGTGCGCCTCGATCAGCGCCTGCCTGGTCGGCGGCAGCGCCTCGGACGTGCCGAACCCGGGGTTGGGCAGGGCCCATACGGGGTGCCGGTCCCGGAACGGTGCGGCGAAGCGGGCGTACTCGTGCGCCCCGCCCAGCGCCACGTGGGAGCTCACGCAGATCAGCGCGGGCCCGGAGCCGCTGGCGCCGAGCCGGACGGGTTCGACCGGAGCGATGCCCCGGGGGCGGAGCCGGGCTGCGCTGTTGAGGAAGGCGAAGCCCTCGTCGGTGCGGCCGTCCGCGCAGGCCTCCCGGAACAGCGCCCCGAAGACATCCGGGCCCTCGTCCGCGCCGTCCGTGACGGCAGCTGCGGCCCTGGCCGCGTCGCTGGTGTCGCCGTCGTCGGTGAGCCGCTCGGCCAGGTACCCGGCGAGCGCGACGGCCGTGGGGTGTTCGAAGACCAGGGTGGTGGGCAGCCGCAACGCGGTGGTCTCGCCCAGCCGGTTGCGCAGCTCCACGGCGGTCAGGGAGTCGAATCCGGCCTCGGCCAGGGTCTGGGAGGGGGTGACCGAGTGCGGGCCGGGGAAGCCCAGCACGGCGGCGACCTCTCGGCGCACCAGCTCCACCAGGGCCTCCTGCCGTTCGGCCGGGGACCGGCCGGCCAGCCGCCGCCGCAGCGACGCCCCGTCCGAACCGGTCGCGGCGGCGCGCCGGGCCGGCCCGCGCACCAGGCCCCGCAGCAGAGCGGTCCGGGTGGCGCGCAGCCGGCCGGAGTCGAAGCGGGCGGCCACCAGTACGGCGTCGCCGTGTGTGCCGGCCAGGCCGAGTGCGGCGTCGAACAGCGCCGCGCCCTGCGCCGGTGTGAGCGGGCGAGCGCTGTCGGCGGCGAGCCGGCGGCGGTCGGCCGCGGCCAGGTCGGCGGCCAGCCCCGGGCCGTTGTCCGGCTGCTCCCACAGGCCCCACGCCACCGACACACCCGGCAGTCCCCGCTCGCGGCGCTGCTGCATCAGGGCGTCCAGGAACGCGTTGGCCGCGGCGTAGTTGGCCTGTCCGGCCCCGCCGAGGACCCCGGCCAGGGAGGAGAACGTGACGAACGCGGCCGGCTCGTCGCCCCGGGCGAGAACCAGCTCGGCCAGGTGCACGGCGGCGTCGGCCTTGGGCGCGAGTGCCGTGGCCAGTTGCTGCGGGGTGAGCGACATGATCACACCGTCGTCCAGCACGCCCGCGGCGTGGATCACCGCCGTCAGGGGCCGTTCCAGGTTCTCCAGCAGTGCGGTGAGGGCGGCGCGGTCGGTCACGTCACAGGCGACGGCCGTCACCTCGGCGCCCCGGGCGGCCAGTTCCTCCGGCAGCTCGCCCGCGTCGCCGCGGCGGCCGGCCAGCAGCACGTGCCGGACGCCGTGTTCCTCGACCAGATGCCGGGTGATGACCTGGCCGATCATCCCCGTGCCGCCGGTGATCAGCACCACGCCCTCGGGGTCGAGCGCCGGCGGTGGCGGGGTGGAGGCCCCCGCCACGGCCCGGGTCAGCCGGGGGACGAGCACCGTGCCCGCCCGCACGGCGAACTGTTCCTCGTCGGGCCCGGCCGATTCCATGGCCGCCGCCAGCATCCGCAGGGCCTCCCGCGACTCCTGCGACTCCTGGGCGGGGTCGGTGTCGAAGTCGGCCAGCACGATCCGGCCCGGGTGCTCCGACTGGGCCGAGCGGGCCAGCCCCCACACGGCCGCGTGCACCGCGTCGGTCACCTGACCGACGCCCGTGCCGACCGCCGCGCCCCGGGTGGCGAGTACCAGCCGCGCCGAGGACAGGCTCTCCCGCGCCAGCCAGTCCTGGATCAGCCGCAGGGCCTCACCGGTCGCGCGGTGCACGGCCTCGGCCGTCGGCAGCCCCCACGTGTCCGTGTACGGCACCAGCACGTGGTCCGGTACGGCGTCGCCCACGGCGACCGCCGCGGCGAGCGCCGCCACGTCCGGATGCGTTCCGGCACGGTCCCCGTGCCTCAGCACGGCCCAGCGGTGACGGCCCGCGCCCGGGTCCGGGATCGGCAGGGGGGTCCACGCGACCCGCAGCAGGGCCTCGCGGGCGATGCCCGCCCGTGCGGTGCGCGGTTCGGCCGGGCGGGTTTCTAGCGCCCCGATCGTCACCACGGGCCGCCCGGACTCGTCGGTCGCCCGCAGGGCCACCTCGCCGTCGGCGCCACGGCTCAGCCGTACCCGGAGCACGGAGGCGCCTGCCGTGTGCAGCCGCACTCCGCTCCAGCTGAACGGCAGCCGCAGCTGCCCGGTGCTCGCCTCGATGACATCCGGGTGGAGGCAGGCGTCCAGCAGGGCGGGATGGATTCCGAAGCCCTTGTCGGCGCCGGTTCCGGCCGGCAGCCCGACCTCGGCGAACACCTCGGTCCCCCGCCGCCACATGGCGCGCAGCCCCTGGAACGCCGGGCCGTAGCCGAGACCGCCGTCCGCCAGCCGCTCGTAGGCACCGTCCAGTTCGACGGGTTCGGCGCCGGCGGGCGGCCAGGCTGCCGCGTCCAGGGGGCCGGACGGGTCGGTGGCGGTCGAGGCGTCCACGGTGAGGAATCCCGTGGCGTGCCGGCTCCACACCTGGTGTTCCCCGTCGTCGGTGGGGCCGGCCTCGCAGGAGTGGATGGTGACCGGCCTGCGTCCTGTCGTGTCCGGTTCTCCCACCCGGGCCTGGACCCGCACCTCGGCGGAGTCGGACTCCGGCAGGACGAGCGGTGTCTCGATGACGAGTTCGTCCAGCACGTCCATGCCGGTCTCGTCGCCGGAGCGCAGCGCCAGCTCCACGAAGCCGGTGCCGGGGAAGAGGACGGCGCCGCCCACCACGTGGTCGGCGAGCCACGGCTGGGACCTCGGCGAGAGCACACCGGTCAGGAGCACGGCGTCGCTGTCCGCGAGCCGCACGACGGCGCCGAGCAGCGGGTGGGCGGCCGCCTGCTGGCCCCACGCGGCCGGGTCGCCCGAGGAGGGGCCGGCGTGCAGCCAGTGCCGCCTGCGCTGGAAGGGGTAGGTGGGAAGGTCAACGGTCCGGGGCCGGAGCCCCTGGAACGCGGCTGTCCAGTCGACGGCGACGCCCCGGACCCAGGCTTCCCCGACGCTGGTCAGGAAGCGGTCCCAGCCGCCGGCGTCCCGCCGCAGCGAGCCGGTCACCACGGCCGCGTCCTGTGCCACGTCGGCGACGGCGGCCGTCAGCACCGGATGCGAGGAGACCTCGACGAACGCGGTGTGACCCTGGCCGGCCAGGGTCCGGACCGCGTCGGAGAACCGCACCGGCTGCCGCAGGTTCCGCAGCCAGTACGCGGAGTCCATCGTCAGTGGCTCTGCCGGCCGGCCGGTCACCGACGAGACCAGCGGGACCCGGCCCGCGCCGGGCACGATCCCGGCGAGGTCGGCCGTCAGCCGTTCCGCCAGTACGTCCATCGCCGGGGAGTGGGAGGCGTAGTCGACCGCGATCCGCCGCGCCCGCACGCCCCGCTCTTCGCACCGCGCGAGCAGCGCTTCCACAGCGGCCACCTCGCCGGAGACGACCACCTGGGACGGTCCGTTGACCGCGGCCACCGACACGCCCTCCACCAGCAGCTCTTCCACCCGTTCGACGGGCAGCGTCACCGAGGCCATGGCTCCCGGCCCGGCCAGTTCCGCTATCGCCCGGCTGCGCAGGCACACCACCCGGGCCGCGTCACGCAGCGACAGCACTCCGGCGACGCAGGCGGCGGCGATCTCTCCCTGGGAGTGGCCCGCGACCGCGGCCGGCTCCACTCCGAAGGAACGCCACAGCGCGGCGAGCGACACCATCACGGCGAACGAAGCCGGCTGGACCACGTCGACCCGCTCCAGCGGCGGCGCACCGTGGGCGCCGTGCAGGACGTCGCTCAGCGACCAGTCCACGAACTCCGACAGCGCGCTCTCGCACTCGGCCAGCCGGGCCGCGAACACCGTTGAGGCCCGGGCCAGTTCCACGCCCATGCCCGCCCATTGCGCGCCCTGGCCCGGGAAGAGGAACACCGGCTTGGCGTTCCTGAGGGTTTCCGCCACCGCTCCGGTGACCACCCGGTCCGCCCGTTCACCGGCGTCCAGCGCCTTGAGGCCGGCACCGAAATCCCCGACCAGCACGGCCCGGTGCTCGAAGCGCGCCCGGCCGGTCACCAACGACCAGCCCACGTCCGCCGCGTCGCTCCCGCCGGTGGCGGCCTGCGGCGAGAGCGCCGCCGCCTGGTCGCGCAGTGCCGCGGCGGTGCGGCCCGACAGCACCCACGGCACCAGGGGCGCCGACGGCACCGGGCCGGTCTCCTCGGCTGTCGGATCCGCGACGGGCTCCTCGGGCGGGGCCTGCTCCAGGATCAGGTGCGCGTTGGTGCCGCTCGCGCCGAAAGCCGAGACGCCGGCCCGGCGGGGCCGTCCGTCCGTCGTGGGCCACGTGCGGGCGTGCGTCAGCAGTTCGACGGTGCCCTCCGACCAGTCCACGAGCGGCGATGCCTCGTCCGCGTACAGAGTCCTCGGCAGCACGCCCTCGCGCATGGCCATCACCGTCTTGATGACGCCCGCGACTCCGGCCGCGGCCTGTGCGTGCCCGATGTTCGACTTGACGGTGCCGAGCCACAGGGGCCGGTGCCCGGGGCGGTCCTGCCCGTAGGTGGCGATGATCGCCTGCGCCTCGATCGGGTCGCCCAGGGCGGTTCCCGTGCCATGCGCCTCCACCATGTCGACGTCCGCCGCCGAGAGGCGGGCGTCGGCCAGGGCCTGCCGGATCACGCGCTGCTGTGCGGGGCCGCTCGGCGCGGTCAGGCCGTTGGAGGCGCCGTCCTGGTTGACGGCGGAGCCCTTCAGCACGGCCCACACCCGGTGGCCGTTGCGCCGCGCGTCCGACAGCCGCTCCAGCAGCAGCAGTCCGACACCCTCACCGAACGTGGTCCCGTCGGCCGTGGCGGAGAACGGGCGGCACCGGCCGCTGACGGACAGCGCCTGCTGGCGGCCGAACTCGATGAACGGCGACGGGGTGGACATCACCGTCGCCCCGCCGGCCAGGGCCATGGAGCACTCGCCCTCCCGCAGCGACCGTGCCGCGAGATGCAGCGCCACCAGCGACGACGAGCACGCCGTGTCCACCGATATCGCCGGGCCCTCCAGCCCGAGCGTGTACGCGAGGCGTCCGGAGGCGACGCTGCCCGCGCTGCCGTTGCCGAGATAGCCCTCCAGGCCCTCCGGGGCCGGGCGGCCCAGCAGCCGGGCACCGTACTCGCCCGCCATGAGGCCGGCGAACACCCCGGTGCGGCTGCCCTTCAGGGAGGTCGGGTCGATGCCCGCGCGTTCGCACGCCTCCCAGGCGCACTCCAGCAGCAGCCGCTGCTGCGGGTCCATGGCCAGGGCCTCGCGCGGGCTGATGCCGAAGAACGCGGCGTCGAAAAGGTCGGCGCCGTCGAGGAAGCCCCCGGTGCGGGCGTAGCCGGCGCCCTCCCGCCCGGGGTCGCCGTCAAGGGGCCGGTCCAGGTCCCAGCCCCGGTCGTCGGGGTAGTCGCCCACGACGTCCGACTCCTCGGCCACCAGCTTCCACAGCCCCTCGGGCGAGGTGACATCGCCGGGGAAGCGGCAGGCGATCGAGACGATGGCGATGGCGTCGTCCGCGCCCGTACCCGTACCCGCGTCTGGTGTCGCCGACGGGACGGTGCCGCCGGAGAGTTCCGCCCCCAGGTACGCCGCGACGGCCTCGGGGGTCGGGTGGTCGTAGACCAGCGTCGCCGGAAGCCGCAAACCGGTGGCGGCGACGAACCTGTCGCGCAGCCGCACGGCCATCATCGAGTCGAAGCCCAGCTCCCGGAAGGCGGTGTCCGCCGCGGCCGGTACCGGCTGCCCGAGCACGGCGCCGATCTCACGCCGGACCAGGCCGAGCAGCACCTCGTCGCGGCTGTCCTGCGGCGTCTCTCCGAGCAGTCGCGCCCACTGCCCGGCGTCGCCCTCCCCCGCGTCGTCGCTCTCCGCCGCACGCGACAGCACCAGCCGCGCCGGGGTGTTCGCCAGGGCCGGCCGCATGACCTTGCCGAGAGGGGTGCGCGGGAGCCGCTCCACCTCCCACACCTCGTGGGGCACCTTGTAGTACGACAGCCGCGCACGGCAGGCTTCGATGAGCTGCCCGGCGTCGAAGCCCCCGGGGCCGGGGACCACGTACGCGGCCGGGATCTCGCCCAGCAGCGGGTGCGGACGGCCCGCCACGGCGACCTCCGCGATCCCGGGCAGCGGGGCGATGGCCGCCTCGACCTCGCCGGGGTGGATGTTCTCCCCGCCTCGGATGATGAGTTCCTTGACCCGGCCGGTGATGGTGACGAAGCCCTGCTCGTCGATCCGGGCCAGGTCGCCGGTGCGGTACCAGCCGTCGCGCAGCACCGCCGCGGTGGCCTCGGGATGGCCGTGGTATCCGAGCATCACGGCCGGGCTTCTGACCCAGGCCTCGCCCTCGGCGCCGGGCAGTGCCTCCTCACCGGTGGACGGGTCCAGGAGCCGGAGCGCGAGACCGGGGACGGGCGGCCCGCAGGAGCCGGCGACGCGTGGTCCGGCGGGGGCGTTGGACGCGATGGGGCCGCCCGTCTCGGTACTGCCGTAACTGTCCAGGAGCCTCAGGCCGAAGGCCTCTTCGAAGCCGTCGTGCAGTCCGGCCGGGCAGGCGGCGCCCGCGACCATGCAGACCCGCAGCTCGTGCGTGCCCAGCCCGGTGTCGCGGGCCGCCCCGAGCAACTGCTGGTAGACCGTGGGAACGGCGCAGAAGAAGGTGGTCCGGTCCTCCTCCAGCGCGGCGACGATCTCGTCGGCGGCCAGGCCGTCCACGATGTGCGCGCTGGCGCCGACGGCGACGACACCGAGGACGCACAGGTTGTGCGCCACGGTGTGGGCCAGCGGCAGCGGCCACAGCACCCGGTCCGCCTCTTCGAGGCCGAGGGTGGGCGCGTAGGAGGCGGCCACGCCCCACATGGCCTTCCGGTGCGTGGACAGCACGCCCTTGGGCCTGCCGGTGGTGCCGGAGGTGTACAGCATCCAGGCGACGTCATCCAGAGCGGCGTCGTCCCGGGCCGGTACCGGCGGCTCGCCGCCCACCAGGGTGTCGAACAGCGCCACGTCCCGCGGCGCCGCCCCGCTCCCGGTCACCACCACCCGGAGCCCCGGGTGGCCGGCACCGAGCCGGAGCACCTGCTCCAGGTGCGTGCGGTCGGTGATCAGCACCACCGCGCCGCTGTCCCCCAGCAGGTGTGCCAGCTCGTCGTCGGTGGCGTGCGGGTTGAGCGGCGCGCCCACCGCGGCCGCCCGCGCGATGGCCAGGTAACTCTCCACCATCTCCAGGCAGTTGCCGAGCAGCAGGGCGGCGGTCTCACCGCGGCCCAGGCCCAGGTGGGCCAGCTGGCCGGCGAGACGGCGGGTGCGCAGGTCGAGTTCGGCGTAGCTGACGGTCCGCCGCGCGTCGCGGAACGCGATCTTGTCGCCGAGGCGTTCGGCATGGGCCGGCAGCAGCTCGTGAAGGGGCCTGATGAGCTCGGTGCGCAGCATCCGCCGCCCCCGTCTTTCTGGTCGCTTTTCCATCGGTCGGGCCGGGTCAGTACAGGCCCTCGGGCATCTCCGAGCTGATCTGGAGCGGCTGTACGTTGGCCACGCCGTCGCACGGCCACTGCTCGGAGGTCCGGAACCGGACGGCCTGGTCCCGTTCGAGGATGTTGGGCAGGAACAGGTCCTCGTGCAGCACGGTCAGGCGGACCCGGCCCACCTCGCCGTACTCCACGACACGGCCGGGCTCGGTCCTGTCGACCACGGACATGGTGATCTGGGGGAAGTTCGGCACGTAGGGGAGCGTCGCGCCCCCGTCGGGCGAGGGGATGCCGTTGGCGCAGCCGAGGGTGTTGCCGTAGGTGGTGGCGATGATCCCGCCGGGCATGGCCTCGGAGAACCTGCGGTAGGCGTCGGCGGTGAGCTGGGTGCCGCCGAGGTAGACCCCGGAGAGGCGGGCCATCAGTTCGGGGCGGCGGTTGATGAGGGCGTGCACCGTGGCGGGGGTGCTGCGCAGGTAGTCGACGGAGCAGGTCTCCAGGATGTCGGTGATCTGCTCGACGACGTGATCGACGTACTCCTCCATCTCGATCAGCCGCCCGCTGCGGATGAGCTGCTTGATCCACCGGGTGTCGAGGTCGATGGAGTACACGGTGGACCTGCACATGTCGGCGAGGTAGTCGGCCTCCTCACCGACGATGTGCGGTCCGGAGGGGCAGGCGTCGATCCAGGTGGTGCCGGGGCGGAACCCGGCGGTCCGCCAGCCGTGGAGGCGCCAGGCGGCCCAGTGTGCCGACATGTCCGGGGTGTAGAAGACGCGGCTGGGCCTGCCGGTGGTGCCGCCGGACTCCCAGACGCGGCCGCCGAGGGGGCGCGGCACTGCGGTCGGGACGAGGCCGGCCGGGTCGAGGTCCCTGAGGGCGGTGATGTCGAAGTGGCCGAAGGCGGCCAGATCATCGTAGCCGGTGAGTCCCAGCGGGTCGAAGTCCAGCTCGGTGCGGCGCTTGAGCCAGTAGGGCGATCCGTGTTCGGGATCGAACTGGCGCCGCAGCACGCGCCGCGTCCACTCGTCGAGGTCCTGTGCCAACCAGCCGTCGGTCAGCGACCTCGGCTCTTCCGCGCTCATCGTCACCGACATGACGGCAGTATCGACGGGGAGCTGATAGGGGATTCCCTAGTGCGCCGGAGCCGTGGGAACAGGCCTTGAACGGCGTGTCTAGTGTGGGCGCGCAAGGACGTTGCGGTGGGACGCGGGTCCGGTCCCCGGACCTTCCGTCGTGTCTCACCTCCCGTCACTTCTCGTCCGTCCGGCGGAGATTCGGAGTCAGCTCCATGGCCGAGACCGCGGTTGTCGTCCACGGCCCACTTGCCGTGTACACCTGTGCGTGCCCCCAGGAGCGCCACCTTCGAGGAGATCTGTGATGGCTGTCGAGACAGAGACCGCCGATGTCGTCGTCGTCGGAGGCGGCCCCGTCGGGCTGCTGCTGGCATGTGAGCTGGCCATGGCCGGGGTGCGGCCGGTCGTCCTCGAACGGCTGCCAGACCCCAGCCCACAGATCAAGGCCAACGGCCTGGCCGGCCAGGTGGTCCGGTTCCTCGACCAGCGTGGTCTGTACGAGCGGTTCGGCGGTGTGGCCGGCGTACCCCAGCAGGTCTCGGGCTACCTCTTCGGCGCGCTCCCGCTGGACCTGGGCGTGCTGGAAGCCAACCCGATGACCGTCCTGCCGGTGACGCAGCAGCGCATGGAACAGGTGCTGGCGGAACGGGCCCGCGAGCTCGGGGTGGAAATCCGCCGCCGGCATGAACTGACAGGCCTTTACCAGTCCGAGGAGCAGGTGACCGCCCAGGTCCGGTGCGGCGACGACAGCTACGAGTTGCGCGCCCGCCACCTCGTCGGCTGCGACGGCGGGAAGAGCACCGTCCGCAAGCTGGCCGGTATCTCCTTTCCGGGAGCTACCGGTTGCGACCTGGTCTCCCGGGCCGCGTACGCCACTCTGCCCGCTTCGGCGCTGGTGCCGGACACCGGTGAGCTCGACGTCCCCGGTCACGGCCGGATGAGCCCGGTGTTCACGTTCAACCGCACCCAGCACGGCATCTTCGCCTTCGCGGCGCTGCCTGACGGCAACCACCGCCTCCTGACCCTCGAATGGGGCTCCCCGCCGGAGGGCGAGGACACGGCGATGACGCTCGATGACATGCGCGACAGCGTCCGCCGCGTACTCGGCATCGATCTGCCCCTCGCCCCGCCGTCCGGGCCCGGCCCGCACATGCTGCGCCGCCTCGTCGGCCGCAGCACCCGGCTGGCCGAGCACTACCGCAGCGGCCGGGTTCTCCTCGCGGGGGACGCCGCGCACGTCCACTCGGCCGTCGGCGGCCCCGGGCTCAACCTGGGCCTCCAGGACGCCGCCAACCTCGGCTGGAAACTGGCCGCGCAGATCCTCGGCTGGGCACCGCCCGGCCTCCTCGACAGCTACCACACCGAGCGGCACGCGGCCGGGCGCCGCGTCTTCATGCACACCCAGGCCCAGACGGCGCTCATGGCCCCCGGCCCCGAGGTCACCGCGCTGCGCGAGCTCTTCGGGGAGCTCCTGCACTCCAAGGACAACATCCAGCGCGTCGCCGACCTGCTGGCCGGCGACGACCTCCGCTACGGGACGACATCGGCGCACCCGCTCGCGGGACACTTCGCCCCGGACCTCGCCCTGGAGACCGGCGGCGGCCCCGCACGGCTCGCCGAACTCATGCGCGCAGGCCGGCCGGTCCTGCTCGACCTGGCCGGGGAACCGTATCCGGCACAAGCCGCGGCGGAATGGAAGGACCGGGTCGACATCGTCGCCGCCCGCTGCGCGCAGCCGCCCGCTGCCGCGCTGCTCATCCGGCCCGACGGCTACGTCGCCTGGGCGGCCGCCCCCGGTGAGCCGTCCGACCGGGCCTCTGAAGGGCTCCGCGACGCGCTGGCCGGCTGGTTCGGCAGCGCCTGCGGTGCGGCTCCGGCCGGCCGTACACGTCCGGAACGCTGAGCGACCACGGCAAGCAAGGCACCTCCTCCACCGCGAGGTCGGCAGTGTGCCGGCGGCGGACGACGGGCCCGCCTCCGAACCCGGCCCGCCTCCGAACCCGGCACACTGACTCGTTCGGAGACAAGGGGAGCAGTGACGTGCGCGCACGCGGCATCAACTACGACACCGGGTTCCTTCCCGGGGAGCAGTTCACCCGGAAGACCTTCGACCCGGAGGCGGTCCGGCGCGACATGGCGGTGCTCGCCGGTGAACTGCGCTGCGACGCGGTACGCGTCTCGGGGCGCGACCCGGAACGGCTGAGCACGGCGGCTCGGAGCGCCGCCGAGGCCGGCCTGGAGGTCTGGTTCGCGCCCTTCCCCGTCGACCTCCCCGCCGAGTGTCTGCTGCCCTTCTTCGCGGACTGCGCCCGGCGCGCCGAAACCGTACGGCGGACCGGGGCCGAGGTGGTGTTCGTGACCGGGTGCGAGATCAGTGTCTTCTGCGGCGGCTTCTTCCCCGGTGACACCTTCGGCCGCCGCATCTACTCCATGGGGTCCGACGCGCAGTGGTGGTCCGCCCTGGGCCGGGCGACCGAGCGTGTCAACAGCTTCCTCGCCGAGGCCGTCGCCACCGTGCGCGCACACTTCGGTGGCCGGGTCACCTACGCGTCCGGCCCCTGGGAGTCCATCGACTGGGCCCCGTTCGACCTCGTCGGCATCAACGCCTACCGCGGCGCCCACAACGCGGACACCTTCCGCACCCACCTGCGCGAGTTCCGCCGTCACGGCAAGCCGGTCGCCGTCACCGAGTACGGCACCTGCGCCTACCTCGGGGCGGGTGAACTCGGCGGCATGGCCTGGGATCCGCCGCCGGGGTCGGTGTCGGACGAGGACGAGCAGGTCCGCTACCTCACCGAGCTGCTGACGGTCTTCGAGGAAGAGGGGGTGGACACCGCGCTGTGGTTCTCCTTCGCCGGCTTCGACAAGCCCGGGGCGCGTGACATCGCCTCCTACGGCGTGGTCCGCATGCTCGACGAAACCCGCTGGGAACCCAAGAAGATCTTTCACGCGATGGCGGACAGGTACGACCGCCGCTGACTCCCCGCACACCACCGGTGAAGGCCGCATCCCGGTCCGGTCAAGCCACGGCTGCTCATTCTGGTGCTTGTCCCTGACCCGTGCGGGAGCCGGCCTGCAACGCCTCCCGCTGAACTACGGTCGGGCCGTGATTGAAGACGCAGCGGACGCGGATGTCCTGGTAGTCGGCTACGGCCCTGTGGGACAGGTGCTGTCGATCATGCTTGCCCAGCGCGGCTGGCGTGTGACCGTGGTGGAAAAGTACGTGGAGCCCTACAACCTGCCCCGGGCGGTCTCCTTCGACCGTCATGTCGGCCGCATCCTCGGCACGATAGGCGTCGCCGACGCGCTCGCCCCGGTCAGTGAGCTGACCAAGGACTACGTCGTGGTCAACGGCGAGGGCCGGACGCTGATGCACTTCGAGCTGAACCACGACGACCGCTACCGCTGGCCGGAAGCGACCTCCTTCTACCAACCGGGCCTGGAGTCGGCTCTGGTCGGGCGCGGCGAGCAGCTGCCCGACCTGCGGGTGCTGCGCGGTTTCGAGGCTGTCGGTCTGACCGAGGAGGACGACTCGGTAAGGCTCACGGTCCGCTCGAAGGACGGCGAGCGCGTCCTGGCCGCCCGCTGGCTGGTCGGCTGCGACGGAGCCAACAGCTTCGTACGCAAGCGGCTGGGCGTCTCGGTCTCGGCTTCCGACTACGCCGCCGACTGGATGGCCTGCGACGTCATGCCGCACGACACCGCGCAGTTCCCTTCGCAGAATGTGCAGGTCGCCGACCCTGCGCAGCCCCGCGTCGACCTGTCGGCCGGGCCGTCCCACAGCCGCTGGGAGTTCATGCGGCTTCCCGGTCAGTCCTTCGAGGACTTCGACACCGTGGAGAACGCCTGGCGGCTGCTGACCCACTTCGGGGTCAACCCCGACAACGCGACGCTCCAGCGGTACGTCGCCTACACGTGCCTGGGCCGCAACGCCGACCGCTGGCGCTCGCGGGGTCCCGGCCGGGTCTTCATCGCGGGCGATGCCGCCCATGTGATGCCCCCGCACGCCGGCCAGGGCATGTGCACCGGAATCAGGGACGTGACCAACCTGGCCTGGAAGCTCCACCTGGTCCTCACCGGTTCGGCCGGTGAGGAACTGCTCGACAGCTACGAGGCCGAGCGCCGCCCCGACGCCCAGCGGACCATCGACATGTCGGTGAACCTGGCCGAGCTGATCGGCACGGTCGACCCGGCTGTCGCCGGCTACCGGGACAGTGCCCTGCTGGCCGTGCGCGGGGCGGACGACGCTCCTTCCCGCGATCCGGAGGCGTTCGCCCGCCCGGGGGAGGAGGCCTTGAAGGCGGGGCTGTTCCAGCAGTCCGCCGACGGCCTGTTCGCCGGACCGGACAGCAGGATCGTTCCCCAGGCGCGCACCGGCCGTGCGGACGCCGGTGAGCTGTGCGGTGGCACCTTCGTCCTGCTCAGTCTGGACGACCCGGAGACCCTGGTGGAGCCGGTCCTGGCCGGCCGGCTCGGCGCGCTGGGCTGCTCGATCGTCCATCTGACGCCCGATGTCGACATCGACGGCACGTATACCGCCTGGCTGAAGGAAGCCGTGCTGGCACCGGCCGCGCTGATCCGCCCCGACTTCCACGTCTACGGCGCCGCCGGCACCCGCGCCGAGATGACCGAGATGCTGAACGGCCTGGTGAACGACCTGGCGCAGGACGTGTCGACTCTTCCCTGACGATCGGGTCGACGGTCCCCCGAGTGATCCGGAGGTCCATGATCCACGCCTTCCTGAGCGTTGCGCTAGTCGCGCACTACCAGGACTGCAGCGAGATCCGGCCATGAACTCCTAGGCTGCTGAGCGCCCGCCGATACACACAAAATCGGGGAAGGTGTGGCGCACATGTTCCATGCAGAAACCAGCACCAGGAGCGAATTTCCGCAGCCGGCCGGGGTGGTTTCCACCACTGCGCGAAGACCGTCTCAGGCAGTCGACGAACCACGCGACGCCGAATCGTCCTTGTTCACCGCGGAGATCCGGAGCGACGAGTACAGCGCCGTGGTCCTCTCCATGTTCGAACGTTCGGGAGTCGGCCTGGCGATCCTTGATCCGACCCTGCGCGTACGGTCGGTCAACAACGCGTTCAGTACGCAGTGCGGCCGCTATCCCGACGAGATCCGTGAGCGCAGTTTCGCCGAGTTCCTGCACCCGAGCGTGCGCCAGTACGTACTGCGCCAGTTCGGCCGGCTGGTCCAGGAGCACCACGCCCCCGTCGTCAGCCGGTCCATCGCCATGTGGTTCCACGACACCGCGGTCTCCGGGAAGCTCACCGCGTTCCCGGTGAAGGACGACAGCGGCCGGGTCAAGATGATCATGGCGCAGTTCACGCCGCATGAGACGGCCGACGACCGGCAGGAACTCGTCGGCTCGCAGCGGAAGCTGACGGCCCTCACCGCGAAGGTCCTGGAGGGCGTCGCGGCGGGCGACCCGACCGTGCGCCTGGCGGCCAAGCTCTTCCTCAGCCGCCAGGGCGTCGAGTACCACGTGAGCATCCTGCTGCGGCAGTTCAAGGTGCCCAACCGCACGGCGCTCGCGGCGAAGGCCTACTCGATGGGCATGTTCAGCATCGGGTGCTGGCCGCCCCGGATCCTGCCCGAGTACATCCGCCCCGACCGCCAGGGGGCAGAACGCACCCGGGGCCTGCGGCCGGACTGCAGCGCCTGACCCGACCACCCCTGGCCCCGGGGCGCCGCCCCGCACGCGGGCCGGCGCCCCGGGGCCAGGGGTGGTCCGCGCCGGTCAGCACCCGCGCGCGGCCACCTTCTCGACGTAGTCCGCGGCGAGCACCGGGCCGTCGGCCGAACGCATCGCACCACTCAGCGCATCGACCCGGGCGCGTGTCCGCCCGTCCTTGACGATGCGGTCCACCTCGGCACGCACCCGCTCGCCGCTCGCCTCGGCCTGCGGCACGTGCACGCCGAGACCGAGCTCCTGGAGCCGGTCCGCGACGAGCCGCTGCTCGGGCATGTGCGGCACCGCGACCACGGGCGTCCCGAAGTACATCGCCTCCATCACGCTGTTCATCCCGGCGTGCGACACGAACGCGTCCGCGTGCTCCAGTACCGCCAGCTGCGGCACCCAGCGGTGCAGCTGGACGTTGTCCGGCACCGTCGGCAGGTCCTCGCTGTCGGCCAGCGCGCCCGCCGAGACGATCACCTGCCACTCGCTGTCCGCGAAGGCGTCCACCCAGGTACGCAGCGAGTCCTTCTGGTGGTCGAAGCTGAAGCTGCCCATCGACACCAGCAGCAGCGGGCGGCCGTCGCCCGGCGGCTTCCAGAGGGTGTCCTCGGGCCGGTCGCCCAGGCACGCGCCGACGAAGGCGAACCGCTCGTCGAACGTCTCCTCGGCCGGCTGGAACGGCCTCGGCAGGAACACCAGGTTCGCGTCGTCGGCCGCCGCGTTGAACTCCTCCAGCGTGACGTCGGCGAGGCCGTGGTCGCTCAGCAGCTTTCCCTGCTTCACGAAGAAGTCGATGAGCGCGGGGTGCTCCCGGTCGATCTCGTCCGCGTACAGCGCACCGATCTGCTGCGTCAGTGAGTAGTGCTCGTTGGAGGCGAACGTCGCGAACAGCTCGATCGCGGGCCGCTGCCATTTGCGGGCCAGCACCCGGCCGGCGGCGAAGGTGCTGACGTCGTACAGCAGCACATCCGGTATGTCGTCGCCGAATCCGGCCTCGTAGACCGGAACGGTGGCGATGGCCTCGTCGATCGAGCGGACCGGCTCGCGCACCATGTAGTCCGCGTCCACCCGGTCGGGCAGCTTGCGCGAGGCGAGCCAGGACTCGTACTCCACCACCGTCGCGCCGGCCTCGGCCGCCAGGGGGGCGAAGCGTGCGTTGGTCGCGAAGGTCACCCGGTGGCCACGGCGTACGAGCTCCGTGACGACGGGCAGCGTCGTGTTGATGTGTCCGAACGCGGGAAACGGCAGAAACGCCACGTGGTACGCCGACATGAGCAGCAGCTTGCCAGCGACGGCGCCAATGGCTCACCGCACCGGCCCAACACTGGTCGATTCACCAGTCCGTTGCTGCAGCTCGCCACGGAGTTCGGGAGAACACCTGGTGTCCGGCGCTCGGTGTGGTTCGGCGCACGGGACCCGTGCTCCCGTGGGGGCCGACGACCCGTTCCCGAAGAGAGCGAGATGCCGTGATCAACCAACTAGGTCGCGCTGATGCACGGGAGCCCCACCAGTACAACCCCAGTCTGAACGTCTTCTCACGAGGATGGCCGGACCAGGCCCCCGACACGGTCTGCGGGTGGGGCTCCAGTGAGCCGCACACCCAGCTGGTCCGCAAGGGGCTGATGAACATCATCGAGACGTACGACGTGAAGACGCTCAACGACGCCGGCTGCGGTGATCTGGCCTGGATGAGCACGATGGACCTCGACGGCGTCGACTACCGGGGCTACGACGTCCACGAGCGGGCCACCTGGCCCGAGCTGAGGGAGCGCGGCTACCGGCTGGAGGTCGTCGACATCACGGCCACCGTGCTGCGGACGGCCGATCTGCTGGTCTGCCGCGACGTGTTCATCCATCTGCCGAACAGCATGGTCCTGCCCGCCCTGGAGCGGTTCCGCAGCTCCTGCCGGTACCTGCTCACCACGAGCTACACCAGCGATCCCACGATGGGGCAGGACGCGTTCACCAACTCCGAGCGGATCGCGGAGCCGAGTCTGCGGCACGCGAAACTCGATCTGTCGCTGCCGCCCTTCGGCCTCGGGCAGCCGCTGGACCTCATCCCCGAGAACTCGCCCAACAAGTACCTCGGGCTCTGGGACCTGACCCGATAGCCGCTCCGCGGAAAGAGACAGGAGTGTCATGGCAAGCTCCCTGGACCTCGCCTATTCGCCGTGCCCCAACGACACGTTCGTCTTCCACGCATGGACGGCCGGGCTGTTGCCGGGGGTGCCGTCCCCCTCGGTCACCATCGCGGACATCGACGTCACCAACACGATGGCCGCGCGCGGCGAGCTGGACGTGCTGAAGATCTCGTACGGGGCGCTGCCGTACGTCCTGGACCGGTACGCGCTGCTGCCCTGCGGCGGCGCGCTCGGCCGCGGCTGCGGACCGCTGCTGCTCACACGTACCGCCTGCGAGCCCGCAGATCTGGGCGGACGGGTCGTGGCGATCCCCACCGAACGCTCCACGGCCTACCTGCTGTTCCGGCTGTGGGCCCGGCAGGCCCTGCCGGGCCAGGAGATCCGCACGGTGGTGATGCCGTTCGACCGGATCATGCCGGCCGTCAGGGACGGCGAGGTGGACGCGGGCCTGGTGATCCACGAGGCCCGGTTCACCTTCCACGAGTACGGTCTGCACCGCTTGGTCGACCTGGGCGAGGCCTGGGAGGAACGGACCGGGCTCCCCATCCCGCTCGGTGCGATCGTCGCCCGGCGCGATCTGGGCCCCGAGCGGCTCGCGGGCATCACCGAGGCCGTCCGCGCCTCCGTGCGGTACGCGTGGGCCGATCCCGAGGCGTCGCGGGACCATGTGCGGGCGCACGCGCAGGAGCTCGCGCCCGAAGTGCAGAAGCAGCACATCGAGTTGTACGTCAACGAGTACACCGAGGATCTCGGCGCGGACGGTCTCGCGGCGGTCCGTACCCTGCTGGACCACGCCGTGCGGGCGGGGGCCGTGCCCGCGTTCCCGCCGGACGCGCTGGACCCGGCGGGCTCGGTGGGCTCGGCGCGGTGACGGCGGGAGCGGCCCCGGGGCTCCAGTGCCTGCGGGGCCGCTCCCGCCGCGGCGTCAGCTCAGTGCGGCGGCGCGGTCCGCCATGACGGCTTCCAGGCGGTCGGCGGCCGCGGTGGCCCCGGGGGCGGTGCGCACCCGCCGGCTCAGCTCTCTCACCCGGTGCCGCATCCCGGCGTCGTCCGCGATGGCCTCGACGGCGGTGCGCAGGGTCTCGGCATCGAGGTCGCCGGGGCTGATGGACCGGCCCAGGCCCAGGTCGACGACCTGTCGCGCGGTCGCCCACTGGTCCTGCTGCTGCGGTACGACCACCACCGGGACGCCCTGGTGGAACGCCTCCATCAGGCTGCCGGCGCCGCCCTGGCAGACGAACGCGGCGGCATGCCCGAGCACGGTCAGGTGCGGGAGCCACGACCGGACCTCGACATTGGGCGGCAGCGTCCCGAGCTCCGCCGGGTCGGCGTCACGGCCGAGGGTCATCACGATGTGCCAGGGGGTGCCGGTGAAGGCCTCGGCGCAGCGCCGGAAGAATCCGGGGTGGCGGTTGGCGGAGGTACCGAGCGAGACCAGCAGCACGGGTGGGTCGCCGGGCGGGGGCTCCCACGCTCCCGCGAAGTCCACCGCGCGCAGGCAGGGTCCGGCGAACAGGTAGTCGTCGCCGAAGGTCTCCCCCTTGGTCTGGAACTCCCGCACGACGAAGGACAGGCTGACGGCGGGCTCGTCACCGCCCGTCCGCCCGTCGGCGAACAGGGCGGCGACGCCGGCCGCCTCGACCCGGGCGGTCAGTGCGGCGGCCAGGTCGCGCAGCCGGGGATCGTCCGGGTCCACCGGGGTGTGCGCGGGATCCGCCTCGGTGCCGTTCTGCGGGACGTGCTCGTTGGTGCCGAAGCCGGCGTAGACCCGCACGGTGGGTGTCCGGTACAGCCTGCTCACGGCGGTGGCGGTGTCGGAGGCGAGCACGTCGTGCACGACCAGCTGCGGCGGGTCGGCGGCGACCGCCGCCAGGGTCGCCTCCAGGGGCGCGAAGCTCTCCTCCAGGAAGGCCAGCAGCATCGCCGTCGCGGTCTCGTCGCCCGTGATCGTCTCCGGGAACGTTGAGGCGTAGGACACGACGCGCGCGCCGGTGGTCCCGACGGCGGCGGCGAACCGGTCGGCTATCACGTAGGTGACGCGGTGGCCGCGCCGCAGCAGCTCCTCGACGACGCCGAGGCTCGCCTTGATGTGCCCGTAGGAGGGAAACCCCAGCCACAGCACGTGCTTTCCGGGCTGCGCCGGGGTGTCGGCGGCAGCCGGGGCGGGGAGGTCAGCCGGGGACATGCGCGCTCCTTGCTCCGGCCCGTCCGAGCCGGTCGCGGGCGGGGTCTTCGGGGGTGCCGGACAGTTCGAGGACCGACTCGATCAGCGAGGCCTGGCGGACGGCGTCGTCGGCGTGCGAGGTGTGGGCGGCCGGGTCGGCGCAGGCCCGCGCGAAGGCGGAGACCGCGCGGAGGAACTGGTCGGCGGCCGGCAGGGTCCACTCCTCGGCGTGGTCCCCCCGGCGCAGCCGCAGCAGCGGCCGGGTGTCGGGGGGCGGGGTGAACGCCCAGTCCACCTCGATGCGGCCCTCGCTGCCCCACAGCGCGTACGTGTTGCGGTAGGCGTGGTCCAGGCCGAAGTCGCACTGGGCGGTGACGCCCGCGCCGTCGGCGAGCAGTACCGATCCGGCCATGTCGCAGCCGCCGTCCTCCTCGTACCGGAGCCGGGCGCCGACGACCTCGATGTCGGTGCCGAGGAAGAGCCGGGCGGCACGGATCGGGTAGCAGCCGGTCTCCCGGAGCGCTCCGCCAGCCAGTTCCCTGCTGTAGCGGATGAGCTCCCCGTCGGTGCGCGGGATACCGAAGGAGGCGGTGAGGACCCGGGGCGTGCCGATGGCTCCCTCCGCGACCAGCTCGCGGACCCGGTCGTGCTGGGTGTGGTGGAGGAAGGCGAAGTTCTCCATGAAGGCCAGGCCGCGCTCACGGGCCGTCCGGGCCAGGCCGGCGGCGGCCGCCGTGCTCGCGGTGAGCGACTTCTCCACCAGGACGTGCTTGCCGGCCCGCAGGGCCGCGTCCGCCCACTGCTCGTGCAGGGCGTTCGGCAGCGGGATGTAGACGGCCTGGATGTCCTCGCGTTCGAGGAGCCGCTGGTAGCCGGTCACGGCCTCGATGCCGAAGCGGTCGGCAAAGGTGCGCGCCTTGTCGGGGGTACGGCTGGCCACGGCCACCACGCGCAGAGCGGGGCAGCGCAGCAGGGCCGGGGCGGTGCGGCGCCAGGCGATGTCGGCGGCGCCCAGGATCGCGATGCCCGTCCGTTCGGTGTCAGACACGGCGTCCCCCGCGTTCTGTGCCCGGTGCGGGGGCGGTCGGAGAGGTGGGTGGCATTGGCTGCATGGTGTCCCTCGCCGCTGAAGTCCAGGGGCCGGCCGCGGCAGCCGGCCCCACCAGATCCCGTGTCTGTCAGATCGCGCCGGGCCCGGGGCGGGCCCGGCCGGCGGCGCTCAGCGGTGCTTGGCGACGAACTCCCGGATGGAGGCGACCATGTAGTCGGTCATCTCGGCGGTGATGCCCGGGTAGACGCCGATCCAGAACGTCCGCTCCATAATGATGTCGCTGTTGGCCAGACCACCGCTGACCCGGTGCTCCACGTCCAGGTAGGCGGGGTGCCGTACGAGGTTGCCGGCGAAGAGCAGCCGGGTGCCGATGCGGCGGGCGTTGAGGAAGTCGACCAGTTCGGCGCGGCGGAACGGGGCGTCCTCGGTCAGGGTCAGGACGAAGGCGAACCAGCTCGGGTCGCTGCCGGGGGTGGCCTCGGGCAGCAGCAGGCCGGGCACGCCCTCAAGGCCGTCGCGCAGCCGCTGCCAGTTGCGCTTACGGGCGGCGGTGAAGTCGTCGAGCTTGCCGAGCTGACTCAGGCCCAGGGCGGCCTGGAGGTCGGTCGACTTCAGGTTGTAGCCGATGTGGGAGAAAATGTACTTGTGGTCGTAGCCGAGCGGCAGATCACCCATCTGGTAGGTGAAGCGCTTGAGGCACTTGTTGTCCTCGCCCGGCTCGCACCAGCAGTCGCGTCCCCAGTCCCGCATCGACTCGGTGATCCGGGCCAGCTCCACACTGTTGGAGAGCACGCAGCCGCCCTCGCCCATGGCGAGGTGGTGGGCCGGGTAGAAGCTGACGGTCGAGTAGTCCCCGAACGTGCCGGTGGTACGGCCCTGGTACGTCGACATGAGGGCGTCGCAGTTGTCCTCGACGAGGAACAGCCCGCGATCCTTGGCCAGTTGCGCTATCTCGGTGGCCTGGAAGGGGTTGCCGAGCGTGTGGGCCATCATGATGGCCTTGGTGCGCGGCCCTATCGCCGCCTCGACCCGTTCCACGGTCGTGTTGTACGTGGCGAGGTCCACGTCGACGAAGACCGGCACCAGACCGCACTGGACGATGGGGTTGACGGTGGTGGGCCAGCCCGCGGCGACGGTGATCACCTCGTCGCCGGGGCGCAGCCGGTGGTCCTCCAGCTCCGGCACGGTGAGCGAGGCGAGCGCCAGCAGGTTGGCGGACGAGCCGGAGTTGGTCAGGTGAGCCTTGCGGACACCGATCGTCTTGGCGAACTTCCGCTCGAAGCGCAGCGCGGTGGCGCCGGAGGCGATGCGCAGCTGCAGCGCGTGTTCCACCAGCGCGGCGCGGTCGTCCTCGTCGAGGACCGCGCCGGCCGGCAGGATCGGGGTGACTCCTGGGACGAACTCCGTCCCGGAAGCCTCCTGTTCCCGGTGGTACTTGCGGGTCAGTTCGATGATGGACTGCACATAGGTGTCAGTCATGGAAGCCCTCTTCGTCCGCTGCGGTGGTCAGGTGTGGTGCTGTGAGGTCTGGGGGACGCGGGTGCTGCCCCACAGGGCGTGCAGCGCGTCCGTCACGGTGCGGGCGGGGGCCCAGCCGAACTCCCGCCGTGCCAGGCCGATGTCCAGGGGCCGGTCCCCGGCGCCGGCGTCGCGGCGCCCGGCGGGTGCCGGGCCGCGCACGATCGCCGGTGCGTTCGCGCCCGTTCCGGCGATCCGGATCAGCGCGTCCACCGTGTCGGCCAGCGGGACGAGACGGCCCGAGCCGATGTTGACGACGGGGGGCAGCCGGGGAGCCCGTGCCGCACACAGAACGGCGTCGGCGACGTCCCGGACATCGATGAGGTCCCGCCGTACGCCGTCCAGCGGCGGCAGCCGCAACTCGGTGGGGTGCGCGGCGAGCTGCCGGGCGAGCCCGCCGAGCAGGCTCTCCGCCGGGATGAACGGGCCGAGCGCGACGGGGATGCGCAGCACGGTCGCGCTCACCCGTCCCTCGGCGGCGGCCCGGGTGACGATCCGGGTGGCGGCGAGCTTGGTCTGCGCGTACCGGCCCACGGGACGGGCCGGCAGCGTCTCCGCCAGCGTGTCGTCGGGGTGCACCCCGTATTCGTAGGCCGTTCCGATGTGCACGAGCCGCACCGGGTCCGCCAGAGCCTCGACGGCTCGCACGAGCCTCTCGACGAGGGTCACGTTGCCGGCGGTCAGCTCGTCGTCGGTGACGTTCCACACCGCGCCCGCCGCGTTCACCACCAGGCCGGGCCGTAGCGGGGCGAGGGCGGCGGCGAGGTCGGCGGGGTCACCGCGGGCGACGTCGAAGGGCACGGGGCGGCAGCCGTCGGGCAGGCCGGCGGGGCGGCGGGCGACGGCGGCCACCGGCCGGCCGGTGGCCCGCAGCGCGGCGCATACGTTGCGGCCGACGAAGCCGCCGGCGCCGAGCACCACGGCGGTCGGCCGGTCCGCGGAACCCACTGAAGCCATCGACGAGTCTCCCGGATCAACTGGTCCGTTGGGGCGACGGCCCGGCCGGGCCGTCGCCGCTGCCGCAACTATCCACGCGCTCCCGGGATGCGCACACCGGCAGCCGGGCCATGCATCCAAACTCTGGGTGTTTCCCCCGATGCCCGGCCGCGGCCCGCCGCTCGACCGGCGGCCGGACGACGCTGGGGAGGCTTCGGACCACTTGTCGCTCCCAGGAGTCCACCGTGCGTGTGCTGTTCGTGACGATTCCCGAGAAGTCCCACCTGTTCTGCATGACGCCGATCGCGTGGGCGATGCGTGCCGCGGGACACGAGGTCCGTGTCGCCAGTTGCGAGGAACTCGTCGACGTCATCGCCCGCACCGGCATGACCGCCGTGGCGACCGGCCGGAACGACGGAATCAGCGCGGCGATGACCTCGAACCGCCAGTCGCAGGAGGAGTGGGAGTCGGCGAGCTGGAACGAGCTGGATCCGGCGAAGCTGACCTACGAGAACGAGCTCGAACGGGCCCAGCTGGCCGCGTACGGCAGCGCGATGTACAACGAGCCGATGATCGACGAGATGGTGGAGTTCGCCCGCTCCTGGCGGCCCGACCTCGTGGTCTGGGATCCGCTCACCTACGCCGGTCCCCTCGTCGCGGGCGTCGTCGGGGCCGCACATGTGCGGTCGCTGTGCTTCGCCGACGTGTGGGTGATGAAACGCCGGCTCTTCCAGGGCCTGGCGGCGGACGTGCCCGCGGACCGGCGCAAGGATCCGCTGGCCGAATGGCTGGGCGGCCGCGCCGCCGAATTCGGGGGGACCTTCACCGAGGAATTCGCCACCGGGCAGCTCACGCTGGACCCGCTGCCCGAGAGCCTGGGCCTGGACACCGGCGCGCTGCGGACGCCGGTACGGTTCGTGCCGTACAACGGCCCGGCCGTCGTCCCGGACTGGCTGCGGACCCCGCCGGAGCGGGTCCGGATCTGCATGAGCCTCGGCGCCTCCAACACCGAGCGCTACGGCGGGGACTACGTCTCCAAGGGCAAGATCCTCGACATGCTCGCGGAGCTCGACGCCGAGGTGGTCGCCGCGCTGCTGCCCGCGCAGGTCAAGGAACTGGGCCCGCTGCCGGGCAACGTACGTGTCGTGGAGTCGGTGCCGTTGCACGCGCTCCTGCCGAGCTGCTCCCTGCTGATCCACCACGGTGGTTTCGGCAGCTACGCGAACGCGCTGGTGCACGGCGTACCGCAGCTCACCGTCACCACACCGGTGGCCGACCAGCTCTACCGCGGTGCCGGTCTGGAGCAGCAGGGGGCCGGACTGCTCCTCCCGCACGACCAGGCCGCGCCGGACGCGGTACAGGACCGGGTCGCGCGGATCCTGGCGGACCCGGACTTCCTGGACAACGCCGCCCGGCTGCGCGACGAGGCACTCTCCCGGCCGGCCCCGTCCGAGGTGGTTCCGGTCCTGGAGCAGCTGGCCGAGGAGCGCCGCACCGCACCGTGGCGGGCCTGAGGCGCGGTGCCCGGCCCGGCCTCATGACGCGGCGGGGCGGCCCCCCGGGGCAGACCCGGCGAACGGCCGGGCTGTTCCCCGCCGTCGACGACATCGCGTGGCCCGGCCGCTGAACGCCGCCGGGCCGCACGTCCGTGTCCCCTTCAACGGCCTTTGTCACAACAACTGTTCGCGGATCCAGCTCTCGACCGCGGCCGCGGTTGCGTCGGCCAGGTTCTCCATCATGGTGAAGTGGTTGCCCGGCACGTCCACGACGCGGTCCGCCTCGCTCCAGCCCGTCTGCCACCGCTCGGGGGCCAGTTCCTCGCCGCCGGGCATCGGTTCGCCGGCCCGCACGAGCAGCACGGGCGAGTCGAGCTTCCCGGGCCGCCAGCCGCCCAGCAGGTTGAAGTACCAGCTCATCGCGGACAGCCTGGCGGCGTCCATGCGCGCGAAGCCGGCCTCGCGTTCGAACATGCCGCCGAGCAGCTGGTCCTCGAACTGGCCGAGCGAGTCGTCGCCCGGCACATAGGTGTCCAGGAGCACGACTCCCGCCGGAGGCCGGCCCTCCTGTTCCATCCGGGCGGCCGTCGCGTAGGCGAGTACACCGCCGGAGGACGAGCCCAGCAGCGCGAAGGGCGCGTCCCCGACCTGTTCGCGCACCGTCCGCGCCAGCAGGTCGAGCAGGGCGTCCTCGGTGGCCGGCAGCGGCTCACCGGTCGCGAATCCGGGCACCGCGAGCGCGATCACCTCCCGCACCTCACGGAACCCGGAGGCGAACCGTGCGTACTGGTGGACGCCGCCGAGGGCCACCTGCGAGGCGAAGCAGACGAGCCGGACCGGTTCGCCGCCCTTGGCCAGCCGGACGGAGGTGGGGGACTCGGCCTCCTCGCCGCCGTCGCCGAAGGTCGGCCGCAGCCGGGCGACGCTCTGCAGGAGTCCGAAGCCCTCCGCCAGCCTGCGCTCCTCGCAGGCCCGGCGGAACAGCCGGCCGATGGTCTCGTCGGTGTCGGGCCCGCCGACGGCGGCCGCGGTGTCCGTGCGGTCCTCCGCGCCGTCCTGTGCCGTGCCGAGCAGTGCGTGCAGGTGCTCGGCCAGATCGAGCGGTGAGGCGTGGTCGAAGGCGACGGTGGCCGGCAGCCGCAGCCCGGTCTCGGCAGCCAGCGCGTTGCGCAGCTCCACCGAGGTCAGTGAGTCCAGGCCGAGTTCGAGGAACGCCTGGTCGGACTCGACCGCGTCGGCCGAGGCGTGCCCGAGGACGGCGGCGGTCGCACCGCGCACCAGGTCGAGTACCGCGTCCCGGCGGGCCGTGCCGGTCAGCCCGCGCAGCCGGTCTCCCGTACGGGGGCCGGTGTCGTGGCCCGCGGCGGTGCGCCGGGCCGCCGGGCGGGCGAGGCCGCGCAGGAGCGGGGCCGGTTCGGGGCCGAACGCCGCGGTGTCGAGGCGGACGGGCACGAACTGGGCGGCGTCGACCCGCAGGGCGGCATCGAGGAGCGCGAGCCCTTCCCCGTCGCCCAGCGCCAGCACGCCGCCCCGGGTCATGCGGTCGCGGTCCACTTCGCCGAGCCGGCCGGCCATGCCGTGCTCCCAGGCGCCCCAGGCGAGCGATCTGGCGGGCAGGCCGTCGGCGCGCCGCTGCTCGGCCAGGGCGTCCAGGAAGGCGTTGGCCGCGGCGTAGTTGGCCTGGCCCGGGGTGCCGAAGGTGGCCGCCGACGAGGAGAACAGCACGAACTCGGCGAGCTTCGCGTCGAGGGTCAGTTCGTGCAGGTGCAGCGCGGCCTCTGCCTTTGCGCGCAGTACGGTCTCGAACCGTTCCGGGGTGAGCGAGGTGATCACTCCGTCGTCCAGGACCCCGGCGAGGTGGACCACCGCGGTGAGCGGATGCGCCGGGTCGATCCGGTCCAGGACCCCGGCCAGGGCGGTCCGGTCGGCCGCGTCGCACGCGGTCAGGGTGACTTCGGCGTCCAGCTCCGCGAGTTCGGCCAGCAACTCCCCGGCGCCGGGGGCGGCGGAGCCGCTGCGGCTCACCAGCAGCAGCTGCCGCACGCCGTGGGCCGCGACGAGGTGGCGGACGACCAGTCCGCCGAGGGCGCCGGTGGCACCGGTGACCAGCACGGTGCCCTCCGGGGCCCAGGCGGCGCCGGGCTCCTCGGGTACGGCGACACGGGCCAGCCGGGCCGCACGCAACTGACCTGCTCTGATCGCGAGTTGTGGTTCTCCGGTGTCGAAGGCGGCGGGCAGGGCGAGGACCGAGGCCTCCGTCCCGTCGAGGTCCATGAGGAGGAAGCGGCCCGGGTTCTCCGACTGGGCGGTCCGCACCAGGCCCCAGAGCGGAGCACAGGCCAGGTCATCCGGGCGTCCGGTGCCGTCACCGAGCGCGGAGCGCGTCACGAAGGCCAGGCTCGTTCCGGCGAACCGCTCGTCCGCGAGCCACGACCGTACGGTCCGCAGCGCCTCGCCGGTGATGTCCCGCAGGCCGCGGACCGGGTCGGTTCCGGGACCGGAGGCGAAGGAGACCAGGACGAGTTCGGGCAAGGTCATGCCCGCCGACGCCGCGTCCGACAGGGCCTCCAGGTCGGCGAAGGACTCGGTCCACACACCCGCCCCGGAGAGGGTGTCCATGATCCTCAGCGGGTCCGCGCCGACCAGTGCGCAGCGCCGGAACTCCGGCTCCGTCCCCTTCTCCGTCTCCGTCTTCCGCGCTGTCACCGGCACGGGTTGCCAGTCGACGCGGAACAGCGCGTCCGGGTGGCGCGCTTCGCGAGGGCCGTCCGTGGCGAGGGGGCGCAGTGTGAGCGCGGCGATCGAGGCGACCGCCCGCCCGGCGGGGTCCACGGCGCTGAGCGCCACCTGCTCTGGCCCGGTCGCCGTCAGCCGGACGCGAAGGGCGGTGGCGCCCTGGGCGTGCAGGGCGGCGCCGCCGAAGGAGAACGGCACGAGCCGGCCGGCGGCGCCGGGCAGCAGGTGGGCGAGGGAGTGCAGGGACGCGTCGAGAAGGGCGGGGTGCAGTCCGTAGCGCCCGGTGTCCGCACGGACCGTTTCGGGCAGCACCACTTCGGCGTAGACCTCTCCGTCGCGCCGCCAGAGCGCACTGAGTCCCTGGAAGGCCGGGCCGTAGGCGACTCCGTTCCCCGCCGGGTCCTGCTCGTCCTCGTAGAGCCCGTCGAGCGGCACTTCGACGGCGCCACGCGGCGGCCACTCAGAGGTGTCGAACGGCTCGTCGCCTGCCACGGCCGGGGTGAGGGTTCCGGTCGCGTGCAGGGTCCAGGGCTCCTCTGCGGGCGCGGCGGCCGGCCGGGAGGAGATCCGCACGGTGTGGTTTCCGGCAGCGTCGGCGGGCTCGGTCAGGACCTGGATCTGCTGCTCGCCCGCGTCGAGGGACAGCGGGGAGGACAGCACCAGTTCGTCCACGAGACCGCAGCCGACGTGGTCACCCGCGTGCACGGCCAGGTCGAGGAGCGCGGTGCCGGGAAGCACCGGCCGCCCGGCGACGAGATGGCCGGCGAGCCACGGGTGGGCGGCGGTGGAGAGCCGTCCGGTGCAGACGGACCCCCCGCCGGACAGCGGGACGCAGGCGCCGAGCAGCGGGTGTGCGGCGCCGGTCAGTCCGGCTCCCGCCAGGTCGGCCGGGACGACGGCGTTCTCGGCCCAGTACCGCTGCCGGTGGAACGCGTAGGTCGGCAGGTCCACCCGGCGCGCACCGGTGCCGGAGTAGAGCTCCCTCCTTCGAGTGCCGGTGCCGTGCACGAGGAGCGGGGCGAGCCCCGCGGCGAACGTGCCGGTCTCGGAGCAGCCGCGGCGCAGGGCCGCGCGGACGACCGGTTCCGGCGCCTCGCCGGTGTCGTCGTCCGCGAGGCAGTCCTGGACGGCGGCCGTGAGGACGGGGTCCGGGCCGAGTTCGAGGAAGGTACCGACTCCGGCCGTGCGCAACCGGGTGACCGCGTCGTGGAACCGCACGCTCTCGCGTACCTGCCGCACCCAGTACTCCGGGGACCCGAAGCTGTCGGGACCGGCGTGCGCACCGCCGGTCGGCACGACCGGGATCCTCGCCGGGTGGTAGGTGACGGCCTCGGCGATCCGGCGGAACTCCGCCAGCATCGGTTCCATCCGGGCCGAGTGGAAGGCGTGGCTCACCCGCAGCCGCTTCTTCGAACGGTCCGCGAACCGTCCGGCCACCGCGAGGACGGCTTCCTCCTCGCCCGACAGCACCACTGCTGTGGGCCCGTTGACCGCGGCGAGGTCCACCCCGTCGCCCAGCAGCGGGGCGACCTCCGCCTCGGTCGCCCGCAGTGCCAGCATCGCGCCGCCCGCCGGGAGTGCCTGCATCAGCCGGCCCCGGGCCGCGACCAGCCGGCAGGCGTCCTCCAGTGTCAGTACGCCCGCCACATGGGCGGCGGCCAGCTCACCGACCGAGTGCCCCACCAGATGGTCGGGCTCGACTCCGAAGGACTCGAACAGCCGGTACAGCGCCACTTCGAGGGCGAACAGCGCGGGCTGCGCGTATCCCGTGTCAGCGAGGGCCTGTGCGTGTCCCGCGTCGGCCAGGGCCTGCGCGTCGGTGAACATCACCTCGCGCAGGGACGTGCCGAGTTCGGCATCGAGGTGCTCGCACACCTCGTCCAGGGCGGCGGCGAACGCCGGCTCGGCCGCGTACAGCTCGCGTCCCATGCCGGGCCGCTGGCTGCCCTGCCCGGTGAACAGCATCGCGACCCGGCGGGGCGCGGCCCGGCCGTGCGCGACGCCCGGTGCGGTGGTGCCGGCCGCGATCGCGTCCAGTCCGGCCAGCAGCTCCTCCCGGCCGGTGGCGACCGTGAGCGCCCGGTGGTCGAAGAGGGGGCGGGTGGTAGCGAGCGAGAAGCCGACGTCGAGCGGGGTGAGTCCGGGCTGCCGAGCCAGGTGGTCGCGCAGGGCCGCGGCCTGGCCGCGTACGGCCGCCTCGGTGCGGGCCGACACCAGGATCGGCAGCACGGCGGGCGCGGGCCGGGTGTCGGGGGCCGGGACGGTTACCGGCTGCTCGGCCGGGGCCTCCAGGATGACGTGCGCGTTGGTGCCGCTGATGCCGAAGGACGAGACGCCGGCGCGCCGGGGGTGTGCGGTCGCGGGCCACGAGACGCTCTCGGTGAGCAGCTCGACCTGTCCGTCCGACCAGTCGACCTGCTCGCTCGGCCGGTCCACGTGCAGCGTCGCCGGAAGCACGCCGTGCCGCATGGCCTGCACCATCTTGATGATGCCGCCGACGCCCGCGGCGGCCTGGGCGTGCCCGATGTTCGACTTGAGCGAGCCGAGCCGCAGCGGCAGCCCCTCGGGCCGGTCCTGTCCGTAGGTGGCCAGCAGCGCCTGCGCCTCGATGGGGTCGCCCAGGACCGTTCCGGTGCCGTGGCCCTCTACGGCGTCCACCTCGGCGGGCCGCAGTCCGGCACGGTGCAGGGCCTCCTGGATGACGCGCTGCTGGGCGGGTCCGTTGGGTGCGGTCAGGCCGTTGGACGCACCGTCCTGGTTGACGGCCGAGCCCCGCACGACCGCCAGCACCGGGTGTCCGTGGCGACGCGCGTCGGAGAGGCGTTCCAGCAGCAGCATGCCGACGCCCTCGGCCCATCCGGTGCCGTCGGCGGTGGACGAGAAGGACTTGCACCGGCCGTCGGGGGCGAGGCCGCGCTGCCGGCTGAAGTCGATGAACGTACCCGGGGTCGCCATCACGGTGACCCCGCCGGCCAGCGCCGTGTCGCACTCGCCCGAGCGCAGCGCCTGGGCAGCCAGGTGCAGCGCCACCAGCGAGGAGGAGCAGGCGGTGTCGATCGTCACGGCAGGACCTTCGAGTCCCAGCAGGTAGGCGACGCGACCGGTGACGACGCTGCCCGCCGAACCGGTGCCCAGGAACCCTTCGGCGCCCTTGGGGACGGTGTGCAGCCTGGCCAGGTAGTCGTGGTACATGACGCCCGCGAAGACTCCGGTGCGCCCGCCGCGCAGCGCGGTGGGGTCGATGCCCGCGGACTCGACGGCCTCCCAGGACGTCTCCAGGAGGAGCCGCTGCTGCGGGTCCATGACCAGCGCCTCACGCGGTGAGATACCGAAGAAGGCCGCGTCGAACTCGGCGGCGTCGTGCAGGAATCCGCCCTCCCGCACATAGCTCGCACCACCGGTGTCCGGGTCGGCGTCGTAGAGCCGTTCCAGGTCCCAGCCGCGGTCGACGGGGAACGGGGTGACGCCGTCGGCGCCGGTGCTCACCAGATCCCACAGGTCGTCGGCGCTGCGGACACCGCCGGGGTAGCGGCAGGCCATGCCGACGATGACGACGGGGTCGTCGGAGTCCGGGCCCCGGGTCCGTGCGGGCGCGGCCGGGACGCGTTCGGGGCGCTGCGCCCCGAACAGCCGCTCCAGCACATGGCGGGCGACGGCGTCGGCGGTCGGGTGGTCGAACACGAGGGTCGCGGAGAGCCGCAGCCCGGTCGCGGCGTTGAGGTGGTTGCGCAGTTCGACCGCGGTGAGCGAGTCGAAACCCAGCTCGTAGAACTGCTGGTCGGGTGCGACGTCGTGCGCCGAGCCGTGGCCGAGCACGGTGGCGGCCCGGTCCTGGACCAGTTCGCGCAGGGCGGCGAGCCGTTCCTCGGCCGGCAGCGGGGTGAGCCGGTCGGACAGCGCGTCCGCGGTGACCGTATCCGCGGCGGCCGCGCGCCGCCGCGGCGGGCGGACCAGGCCTCGGAAGACCGGTGGCAGGTGCTCTGCGGACTCGCGCAGCACGGCGAGGTCGAGGCGGACGGGCAGCACCGCCGCGTGCCCGGTGGCGGCGGCCAGGTCGAACAGGGCGGTGCCGTCGGCCATGGACAGCGGCACCACACCGCCGCGGGCCATGCGCCGCCGGTCGGTGTCGCCCAGCTCGCCGGTCATCTCGCCCGAGCCGTCCCACAGGCCCCAGCCCAGGGAGAGCCCGGGAAGCCCCTCGGCACGGCGGCGCTGGGCGAGCGCGTCCAGGAAAGCGTTGGCGGCGGCGTAGTTGCCCTGCCCGGGTGCGCCGAGCGCGGCCGAGACCGAGGAGAACAGGACGAACGCCGACAGGGGTGCGTCGCGGGTCAGTTCGTGCAGCTGGAGCGCGGCGTCCACCTTGGGGCGCAGCACTCGCGCCACCTGCTCCGGGGTCAGGGACGTCACCGTCGCGTCCGCAAGCACACCGGCGGTGTGCACGACGCCGGTCAGCGGGTGCCCGGCGGGGACGGTGCCGAGAGCGGCGGCGAGGGCGTCCCGGTCCGCCACATCGCAGGCGAGGAGGGTGACTTCGGCGCCGTGTGCGGTCAGTTCCGCGGTCAGCTCGGCGGCCCCGGGTGCGTCCGGGCCGCGACGGCTGAGGAGCAGGAGACGGCGTACCCCGTGGGTGGTGACCAGGTGACGGGAGATCACGCCGCCGAGTTCGCCGGTGGCGCCGGTGACGAGCACGGTGCCGTCGGGGTCCCAGTCAGGGGCCTGGGCCGTCGGCGGTGCGACGGCGAGGCGGCAGGCGAACAGCTCGCCGTCGCGGACGGCGAGCTGCGGCTCGGACGAGCCGTACGCGGCCTCGGCGTCGGCGGTCGGCCCGCCCTGTACGTCGATGAGCTGGAACCGTTCCGGGTGCTCGGACTGGGCCGACCGGACGAGGCCCCAGACGGCCGCGCCCGGCAGGTCCCGCACGTTCTCCCCGGGCCGGACCGCGACCGCCCCCTCGCAGACCAGGACCAGCCGGCTCGTCTCGAAGCGCTCGTCCGCGAGCCAGTCCTGGAGGAGGGCGAGGGCGTGCAGGACGGCCTCGTGGGTGCTGTCGGCCAGCCCGGCGGCGGAGGCCGTGGCCGAGCCGGCTGTGGCGGCCGCTCTGGCCGCTCTGGCCATGACCACGTCGGGTACGGGGTGTCCGGCGTCGATCGCCGTACGCAGTGCCGCCAGGTCGCGGTACGCGGCTGAGCCCGCGTCCTCGCCCAGGAGCACCGGTCCGGGTCCCGCCGGCGCGTCCGGTGCCGCGATCCGCGTCCAGTCCAGCCGGAACAGGGCGTCCTTCGGGGCGTCGTCCGCAGAGCCGGCTCCCTCGGAGTCCCGGGCGTCCACGGCCATCGGCCGGAGCGTCAGGGAGGCCACCTCCGCGACGGGCCGGCCCAGGACGTCGGCCACCTGGACGGCGATGCTGTCCGGTCCGCTGTGCGTCAGGCGCGCCCGCAGCGCACCGGCTCCCTCGGCGTGCAGGGCCACCCCGCTCCACGAGAACGGCAACCGCCCGGGGGTCCCGCTCCCGGCCGCGTCGGCGCCGCTGGATGCGGTGGCGCCGAGCGCCATCGCGTGGAGTACCGAGTCCAGGACGGCGGGGTGCAGCGGGTAGGCGCCGGCGCCCGAAGGCTGAGCGGGGTCGGAGAGCAGGGTCTCGACGAAGAGCTCGTCCGCCCGCCGCCACGCCCGGCGCAGCCCGCGGAAGACAGGACCGTACTGGAGCCCCAGCGCCGCCAGGGCCTCGTAGAGCCCGGCCGTGTCCACTTCCTGCGCACCGTCCGGGGGCCACTGGGCGAGGTCGTACGACGGTTCCTCGTCCTGGGCGGCGGAGAGCAGGCCGGTGGCGTGACGGGTCCACCGGTCGGCCGGTTCGCTGTCCTGCCGCGACGACACCTGTACGGAGCGGCAGCCGGCGGCGTCCCGCGCACCGACCAGCAGCTGCACGTGGACGATGCCGCTCTCCGGGATCACCAGGGGAGCCGTCAGGGTCAGCTCCTCGACCTTTTCGCAGCCCACCCGCGACCCGGCGCACAGGGCGAGGTCGAGCAGCCCGGTTCCGGGGAACACGATCCGGCCGGCCACCTGATGGTCCGCGAGCCAAGGGTGCGACTGCGCTGACAGCCCGCCCAGGAACAGCACGTCCCCCGAGTCCGCCAGACCGATCATGGCCTGGAGCAGCGGGTGCCCGGCCCCGGCGGAGCCGAGCGGTCGCGGTCCTGCGGTGAGACGGGCGGTCGGCCAGTAGCGCTGGTGCTGGAAGGCGTAGGTGGGCAGGTCGACGGTGCGGGCGCCGGTCGGCGCGTAGAAGGCTGCCCAGTCGACGTCGGCGCCGTCGGCCCAGAGGCGGGCCAGGGCCTCGACGGCGGTGGTGGGCTCGGACCGCTTACGGTTCAGCGCCGCCACCACGAGCGAATCGCCGTCGTACGTCTCGTCGACGGCACCGATCAGCGTGGCGTCCGGGCCCAGCTCCAGGAACCTGGTGACACCGGAGGACTTCAGGTGAGTGATCGCGTCCGCGAAGCGGACCGTCCCCCGCACCTGGTCCACCCAGTACGACGCGGTGAACTGGGCTATCGGCTCACCCGTCAGCGTCGATACGACGGGTATCCCGGGGCTGCGCATCTCCAGCGCGTCGGCCGCCGCACGGAACTCGTCCAGCATCGGGTCCATCAGCACCGAGTGGAACGCGTGACTGACCTCCAGCCACCGCCCCTGACGATCAGCAAGACCACTCGCTACCGCCTCAACCGCCTCCCGGGCACCCGACAGCACCACCTGACCGGGAGCGTTCACCGCAGCCACGGAGACACCGTCCACCAGCAGCGGGGTGACCTCGTCGAGCGTGGCCCGGACCGCCCACATCGCACCACCGGCAGGCAACGCCTGCATCAACGCGGCACGCGCGGCCACCAGCTTGCAGGCGTCCGCCAGCGAGAACACCCCGGCCACGTGCGCGGCAGCCAGCTCACCGACCGAGTGGCCCACCAGGTAGTCCGGGCGCACCCCCCACGACTCAAGAAGCCGGAACAGCGCCACCTCGACCGCGAACAGCGCGGGCTGCGCCCAGCCCGTTCGTCCGAGAGCCTCAGCGTCGGTGAACATCACCTCACGCAGACCATCGAAGTGCGCACACACCTCATCCAGAGCGGCTGCGAACACCGGGAAGGACTCGGCCAGCTCCCGGCCCATACCGACCCGCTGACCACCCTGACCCGAGAACACGAACCCGGTCAGACCGTCCCGGGCCACCACCGGCACCAACGGCTCACCCAACCGCGCCCGCAGCTCACCGGTGTCCGCGCCGAGGACCACTGCACGGTGCTCCAGCGCTGCCCGGGTCGTCCCCAGCGACAGACCGACGTCACACGCGTCCAGGCCGTCCACACCGGAAGCCAGTCGACGCGCCTGATCCGCAACCCCCGCCGCCGACTTCGACGACACCACCCATGGCACCACCGGAAGCTCCAGCAGCTCCTGCGGTACCTGGGCCAGCTGAGAGGGCGGCGCCTCCTCGACGAGAACGTGCGCGTTCGTCCCGCTGATCCCGAAGGACGACACTCCAGCCCGGCGTACCCGCTCGGAGTGCGGCCACGCGCGTGGCTCGGCCAGCAGTTCCAACGCGCCGGCGGACCAGTCGACGTGCGAGGACGGGGTACCGACGTGGAGGGACCGGGGCAGTACACCGTGCCGCATCGCCAGAATCATCTTCATGACGCCCGCGACACCGGCGGCCGCCTGCGTGTGCCCGATGTTCGACTTGATCGAGCCCAGCCACAGCGGCTGGTCCGCGGGCCGGTCCTGGCCGTAGGTGGCCAGCAGGGCCTGGGCCTCGATCGGGTCACCCAGCTTGGTACCCGTACCGTGCGCCTCCACCACGTCCACATCCGCCGACGAGAGACGCGCACTGGCCAGCGCCTGCCGAATCACCCGCTGCTGCGAAGGACCGTTCGGCGCCGTCAGACCATTGGACGCACCATCCTGGTTCACGGCCGAACCGCGCAACACCGCCAAAACCTGGTGCCCGCTGCGTCGGGCGTCCGACAACCGCTCCAGGACCAGAACGCCCGCGCCCTCGCCCCAGCCCGTACCGTCCGCATCGTCCGAGAACGCCTTGCACCGGCCGTCCCCGGCCAGACCACCCTGCCGCTCGAACTCCACGAACGCACCCGGCGTCGACATCACCGTCACACCACCGGCCAGCGCAAGATCACACTCACCCGACCGCAACGCCTGCGCCGCAAGATGAAGAGCCACCAACGACGACGAGCACGCCGTATCAATAGTCACGGCCGGACCCTCAAGCCCGAGTGCGTACGAGACCCGCCCGGACAGGACGCTGCCCGAGCTTCCAGTCCCGCCGTAACCCTCGGCCGACTCCCCCGCCAGCGCCAGTGCCGCCGGGTAGTCCTGGCCGTTCGTCCCCGCGAAGACCCCGACCGGCAGACCACGCAACGAGAACGGCGCGATACCCGACCGCTCCAGCGACTCCCACACCACCTCAAGCAGCAGCCGCTGCTGCGGATCCATCGCCAGTGCCTCACGCGGCGAGATCCCGAACAGACCGGCATCGAAATCCGCCACACCCTCGACGAACCCACCGACGCCCTGGAGGGCGTCCCAGCCCCGGTCCGGGGGGAACGCGCCGAGCGCGTCGACACCGTCCGCCACCAGCCGCCAGAGGTCGTCCGGCGAGTTCACCCCACCGGGGAAGCGGCAGCCCATGCCGACGACGACCACGGGTTCGGTTCCTGCGGATTCCATGCTGTGAAGGCGCTGCTTGGTCTCATGAAGCTCAAGCGTGACCTTCTTCAAGTATCCGAGAAGCTTGTCCTCGTTACTCATCAAGCTCACCGCGTCCCGATCTCGTGATCAATAAGAGCGAAGATGTCGTTGGATGTAGCGGCCTCGATCTTTGCCGAGATGTCCACGGCATTCGCGTCAGATGGCGCACCGTCCAGTCGTTTCATCAGTTGTTGCAGGCGCGAGGCGATCCTCAGCCGCGCGTATTCGGGAGCGGGCAGAGCCAGCAGGGCGGTTTCGAGCCGGTCCAGTTCGGCTGCCACGTCCGGGGCATCGTCGGCCGAATCCTCGGACAGCTCACCGAGCAGGAACTCGGCGAGGGCGAGGGTGGTCGGGTGGTCGAAGGCGAGCGTCGAGGGGAGTTTGAGGCCGGTCTCGGCGGTGAGTGCGTTGCGCAGTTCGACGGCCGTCAGGGAGTCGAAGCCCAGATCCCGGAACGCCTTCGACACCTCCACCGCAGCCCCGTCCGCGAAACCCAGAACCGCCGCGACCTGCCCGCGCACCACATCCGTAACCAACGAACGCCGAGCCACCCCCGACACCCCGGCCAACCGCTCCCTCAGCCCACCAACACCCACCACCGGAGCCACCGCCCCACGTGGCGCGACCTCGTCCCACAGACGGTTCGCCCGCAACGCGGTCATCCCGGGAACGAAACGCTCCCACTCCACATCAACAACCGTCACACAACCCGAAGCAGACCCCAGCACGCCCAAGGCGGAGTCGGGGTCGAGCGGCCTTACCCCACCACGCTCCATCCGGGCCAACACCGTGACGTCATCAGCCATACCACCCTCGGCCCACGGACCCCACGCAATGGACGAACCCACCAGACCCTGACCCCGGCGGAAGTCCACCAACCCGTCCAGCGCAGCATTCGCCGCCGCATACGCACCCTGACCCGCACCACCCCACACACCCGCAGCCGACGAAAACACCACAAACGCATCCAGCTCCCGACCGAGCGAAGCATGATGCAGATTCCACGCACCCCCCGCCTTCGCCCCCCACACCCCGGACACCCGCTCAGCCGTCAGACCATCCACCACACCGTCGTCCAACACCCCCGCCGTATGCACCACCGCCGAAAACTCGAACCGGGCGAAAAGCTCCTCCACCTCCTCCCGCACACCCACATCACACGCCACCACATCCACCACAGCACCCAACGCCTGCAACTCACCCACCAGCTCCGCCGCACCAACGGACTCCGTCCCACGACGGCCCACCAACACCACACGCTCAGCACCCCGGCCCACCACCCACCGCGCGACCCGGGCACCCAACGCACCCAAACCACCCGTCACCAACACCGTCCCCGACGGCGACCACACCACACCCCCAGGCCGGCCAGGACCGAGCCGACGCCCCAGCACCGTCCCACCACGCACCGCAACCTCATCCTCATCACCGAAACCACCGGCCAGCACCTCCACCAGCCGCCCCACCGCACCCCCCACCAGCACCTCCGGCACATCGACCAACCCACCCCAACGCCCCGGCTCCTCCAAAGCCACCACCCGACCCAGACCCCACACACCAGCCCGCACCGGACGCGCAACCACATCACCCGCACCCACCGAAACCGCACCCGACGTCACCGACCACACCGGAACGTCAACACCGGCATCACCCAACGCCTGCACCAACACCACAGACCCCACAACACCCCCGGCCCCCGACTCCACCTGACCCAGGAACGACACCACCCGCCCAACACCCGCAAACTCCCCAAGACGGCTTAGCCAGAACCGCCCGCTCCAAACCCTCCGCATCCAAAACCAACCGGGACACCTCCGCACCCCGACCCGTCAGCTCATCCGCCAACGCAGCCGCCCACACATCCTCAACACCACCCGGCTCAACAATCAGCCACCCACCCGACACCCCAACACCAGCACCAACACCAGCACCCAACGGCGCCCACGACACCTCATAACGCAGCCTGTCCGCTACCTCACGCTCACGTTGCCGACGCTGCCACGCCGAGAACGCCGGCAACGTCTCCCGCAACGGCGCCCCGACATCCACACCGAACTCCGCCGCGAACAACTCACCATCACCACGCTCCACCGCATCCCAGAACACCGCATCAACAGCAGCCGACGCCACCACCGGCTCCCGCCGCACACTCGGCCAGAAACGCTGACGCTGAAACGCATACGTAGGCAGGTCGACGGTGCGGGCGCCGGTGGGCCCGTAGAACGACGCCCAGTCGACATCCGCGCCGTCCGCCCACAGCCCGGCCAACGCGGTCACCGCCGTATGCGCCTCGGGCCTGTCCCTACGCAGCATCGAGACAGCGAACACCGCATCGTCAGCCGCCTCACCGATCGCACCGACCAAGGACGCATCCGGCCCAACCTCCACCAGACGCGCCACCCCCAGTGCCCTCAGCCGGGAAACGGCATCCGAGAAACGAACCGTCCCCCGCACCTGATCCACCCAGTACGACGCGGTGAACTCGGAGACCAGCTCACCCGTCAGCGTCGATACGACGGGTATCTCGGGGCTGCGCATCTCCAGCGCATCGGCCGCCGCACGGAACGCGTCCAGCATCGGGTCCATCAACACCGAGTGGAACGCGTGACTGACCTCCAGCCACCGCCCCTGCCGGTCAGACAGAGCGCCCGCTACCGCCTCAACCGCTTCACGAGCACCCGACAGCACCACCTGACCGGGAGCGTTCACCGCAGCCACGGACACACCATCGCCCTCGACCAGCAGCGGAGTGACCTCCTCCACCGTCGCCCGAACCGCCCACATCGCACCACCAGCAGGCAACGCCTGCATCAACCCGGCACGCGCCGACACCAGCTTGCAGGCATCCGCCAGCGAGAACACCCCGGACACATGCGCAGCCGCCAGCTCACCCACCGAATGACCGACCAGATAATCCGGCCTGACACCCCACGACTCAAGAAGCCGGAACAACGCCACCTCGACCGCGAACAACGCCGGCTGCGCCCAACCCGTCGACTTCAACGCCTCCGCATCGGTGAACATCACCTCACGCAGACCATCAAAATGCGCGCACACCTCATCCAACGCAGCCGCGAACACCGGGAAAGCCTCCGCCAACTCCCGGCCCATACCGACCCGCTGACCACCCTGACCCGAGAACACGAACCCTGTAGGCCCTGTGCGGGTCTGGCCGGTGACGATGCTCGGTGTGGAGTCACCGGCCGCCAGAGCCGTCAGTGCCGCCCGCAGCTCATCGGCGTCCGCACCGAGAACGACGGCTCGGTGCTCCAGCGCTGCCCGGGTCTGCGCCAGCGACAGGCCGACATCGACGGCGTCCAGGCCGTCCACACCGGAAGCCAGCCGCGCAGCTTGTGCGGACAGCGCGGTGCCCACGTTCGTGGATACCACCCACGGCACCACGGGAAGTTCCAGCAGCCCCTGCGGGTCCGGCGCTGTCTGAGAAGTCGGCGCCTCTTCGATGATCACGTGTGCGTTTGTCCCGCTGACGCCGAAAGCGGACACACCCGCCCGCCTCGGCCGGTCACCGGGCGCCCAGTCCCGTGCCTCGGCCAGCAACTCCACCGCACCGTCCGACCAGTCCACGTGCGAGGACGGGGTACCGACGTGCAACGACTGCGGCAACACACCGTGCCGCATCGCCAGAATCATCTTCATCACACCCGCGACGCCTGCGGCCGCCTGCGTGTGACCGATGTTCGACTTGATCGAGCCGAGCCACAACGGCTGCTGGTCCTGGGGCCGGTCCTGGCCATACGTGGCCAGCAGCGCCTGCGCCTCGATCGGGTCACCCAACGAGGTGCCCGTGCCGTGCGCCTCGACCGCGTCCACCTCAGCGGCCGACAACCCCGCATTCGCCAGCGCCTGCCGAATCACCCGCTGCTGCGAAGGACCGTTCGGCGCCGTCAGACCATTGGACGCACCATCCTGGTTCACGGCCGAACCGCGCAACACCGCCAAAACCTGGTGCCCGCTGCGTCGGGCGTCCGACAACCGCTCCAGGACCAGAACGCCCGCGCCCTCGCCCCAGCCCGTACCGTCCGCATCGTCCGAGAACGCCTTGCACCGGCCGTCCCCGGCCAGACCACCCTGCCGCTCGAACTCCACGAACGCACCCGGCGTCGACATCACCGTCACACCACCGGCCAGCGCAAGATCACACTCACCCGACCGCAACGCCTGCGCCGCAAGATGAAGAGCCACCAACGACGACGAACACGCCGTATCAATAGTCACGGCCGGACCCTCAAGCCCGAGTGCGTACGAGACCCGCCCGGACAGGACACTGCCCGAGCTTCCCGTCCCGCCGTAACCATCAGTGGGCTCCCCCGCCAGCGCCAGTGCCGCCGGGTAGTCCTGGCCGTTCGTCCCCGCGAAGACCCCGACCGGCAGACCACGCAACGAGAACGGCGCGATACCCGACCGCTCCAGCGACTCCCACACCACCTCAAGCAGCAACCGCTGCTGCGGATCCATCGCCAGTGCCTCACGCGGCGAGATCCCGAACAGACCGGCATCGAAATCCGCCACACCCTCGACGAACCCACCGACCCGGGCATAGTCACCACCGACGCCGCTGATCAGCTCCCAGCCACGATCCGCGGGGAACCCACCCATCGCATCCGTGCCCTCAGCCAGCAGCCGCCACAACTCCTCCGGCGAATCCACCGCACCCGGGAACCGGCAACCCATCCCCACCACAACCACCGGATCATCACCATCAACCTGACGCGCCGCCACCACACCCAGCGCCGCACCCTCCTCCTCCACACCGAACAGCTCGGTCACCACGAAGGCGGCCAGAGCCTCGACCGAGGGGTGGTCGAAGGCCAGCGTCGAGGGGAGTTTGAGGCCGGTCTCGGCGGTGAGTGCGTTGCGCAGTTCGACGGCCGTCAGGGAGTCGAAGCCCAGATCCCGGAACGCCTTCGACACCTCCACCGCAGCCCCGTCCGCGAAACCCAGAACCGCCGCGACCTGCCCGCGCACCACATCCGTAACCAACGAACGCCGAGCCACCCCCGACACCCCGGCCAACCGCTCCCTCAGCCCACCAACACCCACCACCGGAGCCACCGCCCCACGTGGCGCGACCTCGTCCCACAGACGGTTCGCCCGCAACGCGGTCATCCCGGGAACGAAACGCTCCCACTCCACATCAACAACCGTCACACAACCCGAAGCAGACCCCAGCACGCCCAAGGCGGAGTCGGGGTCGAGCGGCCTTACCCCACCACGCTCCATCCGGGCCAACACCGTGACGTCATCAGCCATACCACCCTCGGCCCACGGACCCCACGCAATGGACGAACCCACCAGACCCTGACCCCGGCGGAAGTCCACCAACCCGTCCAGCGCAGCATTCGCCGCCGCATACGCACCCTGACCCGCACCACCCCACACACCCGCAGCCGACGAAAACACCACAAACGCATCCAGCTCCCGACCGAGCGAAGCATGATGCAGATTCCACGCACCCCCCGCCTTCGCCCCCCACACCCCGGACACCCGCTCAGCCGTCAGACCATCCACCACACCGTCGTCCAACACCCCCGCCGTATGCACCACCGCCGAAAACTCGAACCGGGCGAAAAGCTCCTCCACCTCCTCCCGCACACCCACATCACACGCCACCACATCCACCACAGCACCCAACGCCTGCAACTCACCCACCAGCTCCGCCGCACCAACGGACTCCGTCCCACGACGGCCCACCAACACCACACGCTCAGCACCCCGGCCCACCACCCACCGCGCGACCCGGGCACCCAACGCACCCAAACCACCCGTCACCAACACCGTCCCCGACGGCGACCACACCACACCCCCAGGCCGGCCAGGACCGAGCCGACGCCCCAGCACCGTCCCACCACGCACCGCAACCTCATCCTCATCACCGAAACCACCGGCCAGCACCTCCACCAGCCGCCCCACCGCACCCCCCACCAGCACCTCCGGCACATCGACCAACCCACCCCAACGCCCCGGCTCCTCCAAAGCCACCACCCGACCCAGACCCCACACACCAGCCCGCACCGGACGCGCAACCACATCACCCGCACCCACCGAAACCGCACCCGACGTCACCGACCACACCGGAACGTCAACACCGGCATCACCCAACGCCTGCACCAACACCACAGACCCCACAACACCCCCGGCCCCCGACTCCACCTGACCCAGGAACGACACCACCCGCCCAACACCCGCAAACTCCCCAAGACGGCCGGCCAGAACCGCCCGCTCCAAACCCTCCGCATCCAAAACCAACCGGGACACCTCCGCACCCCGACCCGTCAGCTCATCCGCCAACGCAGCCGCCCACACATCCTCAACACCACCCGGCTCAACAAGCAGCCACCCACCCGACACCCCAACACCAGCACCAACACCAGCACCAGCACCAGCACCAGCACCCAACGGCGCCCACGACACCTCATAACGCAGGCCGTCGCCGGAGCCCCGTTCCCGTCGCTGAACCACAGCGCCTTCGGGGTTCTGCATCCAGTAGCGGTCCCGGGCGAAGGGGTAGGTCGGCAAGTCGGTGAACCGTGCGTCCGTAGCACCGTAGAAGTTCTGCCAGTCGACGGGGTGTCCGTCGACCCAAAGTCGGGCCAGGGCCTCGACGGCGGTGGCGGGCTCGGACTGCTTACGGTTCAGCGCCGCCACCGCGAGCGAATCGCCGTCGTACGTCTCGTCGACGGCACCGATCAGCGTGGCGTCCGGGCCCAGCTCCAGGAACCTGGTGACACCGGAGGACTTCAGGTGAGTGATCGCGTCCGCGAACCGCACCGTCCCCCGCACCTGGTCCACCCAGTACGACGCGGTGAACCAGGAGACCGGCTCACCCGTCAGCGTGGAGACGATCGGGATGCGTGGAGCCTCGTACGTAACCGAGTTCGCCGCCGCACGGAACGCGTCCAGCATCGGGTCCATCAACACCGAGTGGAACGCGTGACTGACCTCCAGCCACCGCCCCTGCCGGTCAGACAGAGCGCCCGCTACCGCCTCAACCGCTTCACGAGCACCCGACAGCACCACCTGACCGGGAGCGTTCACCGCAGCCACGGACACACCATCGCCCTCGACCAGCAGCGGAGTGACCTCCTCCACCGTCGCCCGGACCGCCCACATCGCACCACCGGCAGGCAACGCCTGCATCAACCCGGCACGCGCCGACACCAGCTTGCAGGCATCCGCCAGCGAGAACACCCCGGACACATGCGCAGCCGCCAGCTCACCCACCGAATGACCCACCAGGTAGTCCGGGCGCACCCCCCACGACTCAAGAAGCCGGAACAACGCCACCTCAACCGCGAACAACGCCGGCTGCGCCCAACCCGTTCGTCCGAGAGCCTCCGCGTCGGTGAACATCACCTCACGCAGACCATCAAAATGCGCGCACACCTCATCCAACGCAGCCGCGAACACCGGGAAAGCCTCCGCCAACTCCCGCCCCATACCGACCCGCTGACCACCCTGACCCGAGAACACGAACGCCAGCCGCCTGCGGCCCCGCGCGCCGCCCCGTGCCGCAGCCGTGCCCTGGACCACGCGGGCGGCAGTGCCGGTGCCGCTGGCGAGGGCTTCCAGGCCGGTCAGGGCCGATTCCGTGTCGTGGGCCAGGACCACAGCCCGGTGTTCGAACGCGGCACGGCCCGTGGCCAGGGTGTGGCCGATGTCCTGGGTGCGGGCGTCCGGGTGCGCGGTCAGGGATGCGCGGAGCCGGGAAGCGAGTTCGGGGAGGGCCTCCGGCTGCCGGGTGGACAGCGGCAAGGGCATCACCGGTGGCCGCACGGTGTCTGCGGTCCGGGGCTCCGCCGGGGCGGGCGCCTCCTCCAGGATGATGTGAGCGTTCGTCCCGCTGATGCCGAAGGACGAGACCCCCGCCCGGCGTGCGTGTTCACCGCGCGGCCAGGCGCGGGCCTCGGAGAGCAGCTCCACCGCGCCCGTCGACCAGTCCACGTGGGTCGAGGGCTTGTCCGCGTACAGCGTCTTGGGCAGCGCCTCGTTCCGCATCGCCAGGACCATCTTCATGACGCCCGCGACACCCGCCGCGGCCTGCGTGTGGCCGATGTTCGACTTCACCGAGCCCAGCCACAGCGGCTGGTCCGCGGACCGGTCCTTGCCATAGGTGGCGAGCAGGGCCTGCGCCTCGATCGGGTCACCGAGCGAGGTGCCCGTGCCGTGGGCCTCGACCACGTCCACGTCCGGTGCGGACAGCTGGGCGTTCTCCAGTGCCGCCCGGATGACCTGCTGCTGGGACGGGCCGTTGGGCACGGTCAGGCCGTTGGACGCGCCGTCCTGGTTGACGGCCGTGCCGCGCACCACCGCCAGGACCCGGTGTCCGTCGCGTACGGCGTCGGAGAGGCGGCCGAGGACCAGCAGGCCGGCGCCCTCGGACCAGCCGGTGCCGTCCGCGTCGTCGGAGAACGCCTTGCACCGGCCGTCGGTCGCCAGGCCCTGCTGACGGCTGAATTCGAGGAACATTCCGGGCGTCGACATCACGGTGACGCCGCCGACGAGGGCGAGGGAGCATTCGCCGGAGCGCAGCGACTGGACGGCCATGTGGAGCGCCACCAAGGAGGAGGAGCAGGCCGTGTCGACGGTGACGGCGGGGCCCTTGAGGCCGAGGGTGTAGGCGATTCGGCCGGAGGCGACGGCCATGGAGTTGCCGGTGAGGAGGTAGCCCTCGACGCCCTGCGGGAGTTCGGTCAGCTGGGAACCGTAGCCGGTGGAGGCGGCGCCGACGAAGACACCGGTGTCGGTGTTCTTCAGGGTGGTGGGGTCGATGCCCGCGTGTTCGAGGGCCTCCCAGGACGTCTGGAGCAGCATGCGCTGCTGCGGGTCCATGGCGAGGGCTTCGCGTGGGCTCAGGCCGAAGAAGACGGGGTCGAACTCGGTGGCGTCGTAGGTGAAGCCGCCCTCGCGGGCGTGGCTCGTGCCGGGCAGGGTCGAGTCGGGGCCGAAGAGGCACTCCAGGTCCCAGCCCCGGTCGCGGGGGAAGGCGGACATGCCGTCGCCGGCCCGGTCGAGGAGCTGCCACAGCTCCTGAGGTGAGCGGACTCCGCCGGGCAGCCGGCAGCCCATGCCGACGATGGCGATCGGCTCGGTGTTCGCGGCCTCGATCTCCCTCAGCTTGCGGTGGGCCTGGCGGAGGTCGCCGGTGACCTTCTTCAGATAGCCGAGCAGTTTCTGCTGCTCGCCGTCAGCGCTCACAACCGGGTTCTCACTCAAGACGCCCCACCAAATTCGCCGTCGATCATTCTGAAGAGTTCGTCGGCTGTTGCCGACTCAAGCGCGTCGGCCTCGCCGTCGCCCGAGGGTTCGTCGGTGTCGCTCGCGGCAGCCCATTTCTCTGCCAGTGCCCGCAGGCGCCGTTGCACGGTGTCGTCCGCGGCCGGGCCGGAGCCGGCCAGTCTGTCGAGGGTCCGCTCCAGTTGTTCGATCTCGTCGAGGGCCGTGTGGGCGTCCGGTTCCGGGTTCGACGGACCGGAGGTGGCGGTGTCGTCCGGTGCGGTGTCCGGGACGAATTCGGCCAGCAGGTACTCCACGAGCGCTGCCGGTGTCGGGTAGTCGAAGATGAGCGTCGCGGGCAGCCGGGTGCCGATCATGGTGCCCATCCGGTTGCGCAGTTCGATGGCGGTGAGGGAGTCGAAGCCCTGGAAGGCCTGTTCCGGTTCGATGTCCTGGGCCGACTCGTGTCCGAGGACGGCGGCCGCCTGTTCGCAGACCAGGTCGATCAGGTGGTCGACGCGGTCGGCGGCGGGCATGGTGCTCAGCCGGTCCGCGAGTGCGGCGGCCGGTTCCGTGGTGGCCGCGGTTGCGGCCTGGGGGCGCCGTGGTGCGGCGTTGCCCGCGAGGTGGCGCAGCATCGGGGGTACGGGTCCGGCGGTGAACGCCTGCGGAGAGGTGTCCAGGCGCATCGGGAGCAGGGCGGCCTCGCCGGCGGTCAGGGCGAAGTCGAGCAGGCTGAGGCCCGCTTGCGCGTCGAGCGGCCGGAGCCCGGCCTGCTCCATGCGGGAGAGGTCGGTTTCGGTGAGGTGTCCGGTCATGCCCCGGTCGGCCACCCACGGCCCCCAGGCCAGCGAAACGGCGGGGACGCCCCGGTGGCGTGCCCAGCGGGCGAACTCGTCGAGGAAGGCGTTCGCGGCCGCGTAGTTGGCCTGGCCGGCGCCGCCCAGGGTGCCGGCCGCGCCCGAGAAGAGGACGAGGGCCGCGAGGTCGGCGTCCTTCGTCAGCTCGTACAGGTTGAGGGCCGCGTCCGCCTTGGGCCGCAGGGTGGTGTCCAGGCGTTCGGGGGTGAGGAAGGGGATGACCCCGTCGTCGACCACCCCGGCGACGTGCACGACCGCGGTGAGCGGGTGTGCCGCCTCGACGGTGGCGAGGGTGCGGGCCAGTGCGGCCCGGTCGGCCGCGTCGCACGCCTCGATCCGTACGTGTGCGCCGAGCTCTTCGAGTTCGGTGACAAGGTCGGCCGCGCCCTCGGCCTCCGGTCCCCTGCGGCTGGTGAGCAGCAGGTGGCGGGCGCCGTACTGTTCGACGAGGTGGCGGGCCACGTAGTGGCCGAGGCCTCCGGTGCCGCCGGTGACCAGGACGGTGCCGTCCGGGTCGGGGCGCCGGGGCAGGGTGAGTACCACCTTGCCGATGTGCCGGGCCTGGCTGATCTGCCGGTACGCCTCCGGTGCCCGGCGCACGTCCCAGGTGGTCAGCGGCAGCGGGCTGAGTGCTCCCGCTTCGATGAGGTCCAGTACCTCGGTGAGCATCTCTCCGATGCGTTCGGGTCCGGCCTCGATGAGGTCGAAGGCCGCGTAGGTCACGCCCGGGTGTGCCCCGGTGATGCTTTCCGGGGTGCGGATGTCGGTCTTGCCCATTTCGAGGAACCGGCCGCCGCAGCTGAGCAGCCGCAGTGAGGCGTCCACGTATTCACGGGCCAGCGAGTTGAGTACGACGTCGATGCCGCCGGTTCCGGCCGTTTTACGGAAGCGCTCCTCGAAGTCCAGGTCACGGGAGGAGGCGAGGTGGGCGTCGTCGATGCCGAGGGAGCGCAGGGTGTCGTGTTTGCCCTGGCTCGCGGTGCCGAACACCTCGGCTCCGAGGTGCCGGGCGAGCTGGGCGGCGGCCATGCCCACGCCGCCCGCGGCGGCGTGCACGAGGACCGACTCGCCGGGCTTGAGCCCCGCCAGGTCCACCAGTGCGTAGTAGGCGGTCAGGAAGACCACCGGGACGGACGCGGCCCGGTCGAAGGACCAGCCTTCGGGTATCGGGGCGATCATTCTCCGGTCCGCGACCGCGACCGGTCCGAACGCCTTGCCGAACATGCCGAGTACGCGGTCGCCCGGTGCGTATCCGGTGACCTCCGGGCCCACCTCGGTGATGACTCCGGCGCCTTCGACGCCCATCGGGCCGGGTTCGCCGGGGTACATGTCGAGTGCGTTCAGTACGTCCCTGAAGTTGAGTCCGGCGGCCCGTACCGCCACCCGGACCTGGCCCGGTCCGAGCGGTTCCAGCGGCTCGGGGTCGGCGGCGAGGGTGAGGTTCGCCAGGCTGCCCCGGCCGGTGCTGTCCAGCCGCCAGGCCTCGGCGCCCGCCGGGGGCAGCAGGGCGCCGTCCGGGGCGGGACGCACGAGCCGTGCGGCGCGTATCGCGCCGTCGCGGATGACGACCTGGGGTTCGTCCGACGCGAGGAGCGCGTCGAACAGGCCGGCCGACGCGTCGGCGGGCGGTTCGTTCTCGTCGAGGTCCACGAGCACGAACCGGCCGGGGTCCTCGGACTGGGCCGAGCGGACCAGGCCCCACACGGCGGCGGCCGCCGGATCGCCCGGTCCTGCGGGATCGCCGGCCGCGACGGCGCCCCGGGTCACCAGGACGAGCCGTGCGGAGGTGAACCTGCTGTCCGCGAGCCAGCGCTGGAGCAGGGCGAGAACGCGGACGGTGAGGGCCCTGGTGTCGGCCGCGATCGTGTCGGTGGTGGCCGCACCGGGGGTGTGCGCCGTCGCACCGGAGCACGGTACGAACAGCACATCGGGGAGCGGTCCTTCGGCGCCCAGCGCGTCCAGGTCGGGGACGAGGCGCGCTGTCAGCGCGTCCGCCAGCCCCGCTCCGTGGCGCCCGGTGTCCTCGTCGCCGAGGACCGCCCACGGCCTGCCCGCGGCCGGGCTGTCACCGGGGACCGGCATGGTCACGGGCAGCCAGTCGAGCCGGAACACGTCCTGCGGGTATGCCGTGGTGCGTGAGGAGGCGTGCAGTTGCCCAGCCGACACCTGGCGCATCGCCAGGGATTCCACGTGGGCGACCGGCTGTCCCGTACCGTCCGCGATGGCCAGGGACAGCGCGTCGGGCCCGGCCTGCGTCAGCCGTACGCGCAGGCTCGACGCGCCGGAGGCGTACAGGCAGACACCGGACCAGGAGAACGGCAGTCTGCTGCGGCCGCTGCCGTCGAGTGCGACGAACGTCAGCGCCTGCAGTGCCGCGTCGAGCAGCGGCGGGTGCAGCCCGTACGCGGCGGCATCGGCGGCGTGCGGCTCGGTCAGAGCGACCTCCGCGAACACCTCGTCCCCGGCGCGCCAGGCCCGCCGCAACCCCTGGAACGAGGGGCCGTAGGCGAATCCGCCCTGCCGGTACATCTCGTAGAAGTCGGATACGTCGATGGTCTCGGCGCCGGGCGGCGGCCAGGAGGCGAGGTCGAACGCCGGTTCCGGCCGGCCGCCGCCGAGGAGTCCCGTGGCGTGCAGGGTCCACGGGACTTCGGCCGACGCGTCGTCGGGGCGTGCGTGCAGCTTCAGCGGGCGCAGGCCGGACGCATCGGGAGCGCCCACCTGGAGCTGGAGCTGCACCGTGCCGTCGGCCGGCAGCACCAGCGGGGACGCCAGCGTCAGTTCCTCCACCCGGTCGCAACCGACCTCGTCGGCCGCCCGGATCGCCAGTTCGAGGAATCCGGTGCCGGGGAAGAGGATGGTGCCCATGACCTCGTGGTCGGCGAGCCACGGCAGATCCCCTACGCCGATCCGCGCGGTGAACAGCCGTCCGTCGTCCCCGGCCAGCGCCACGGCGGCGCCGAGCAGCGGGTGCCCGGCGTCAGCGAGCCCGGCCGCCGACACGTCACCGGGCCGCGCAACCGGGGCCTGCGGCCAGTAGCGCTGGTGCTGGAAGGCGTAGGTGGGCAGGTCAACGGTGCGGGCGCCGGTCGGCGCGTAGAAGGCTGCCCAGTCGACGTCGGCGCCATCAGCCCAGAGCCGGGCCAGTGCGGTGACGACGGTGGTGGGCTCGGACTGCTTACGGTTCAGCGCCGCCACCGCGAGCGAGTCGCCGTCGTACGTCTCGTCGACGGCACCGATCAGCGTGGCGTCCGGGCCCAGCTCCAGGAACCTGGTGACACCGGAGGACTTCAGGTGAGTGATCGCGTCCGCGAAGCGGACCGTCCCCCGCACCTGGTCGACCCAGTACGACGCGGTGAACCCGGAGACCGGCTCACCCGTCAGCGTCGAGACGATCGGGATGCGCGGAGCCTCGTACGTCACCGCGTCAGCCGCCGCACCGAACGCGTCCAGCATCGGGTCCATCAACACCGAGTGGAACGCATGGCTGACCTCCAGCCACCGTGCCTGGCGGCCATCGAAGGCAGCCGACGAAGCGACCGCCTCAACCGCTTCACGGGCACCCGACAGGACGACCTGGCCCGGAGCGTTCACCGCAGCCACGGAGACGCCCTCGACCAGGAACGGTGCGACCTCATCGGGCGTCGCCCGAACCGCCCACATCGCACCACCAGCAGGCAGCGCCTGCATCAACCCGGCACGCGCGGCGACCAGCTTGCACGCGTCGGCCAGCGAGAACACCCCGGACACGTGCGCGGCGGCCAGCTCACCCACCGAATGACCGACCAGATAATCCGGCCTGACACCCCACGACTCAAGAAGCCGGAACAACGCCACCTCGACCGCGAACAACGCCGGCTGCGCCCAACCCGTTCGTCCGAGAGCCTCCGCGTCGGTGAGCATCACCTCGCGCAGCGGCCGGTCCAGCAGACCGTCGAAGTGCGCGCACACCGCATCCAGCGCGGTCTCGAAGACCGGGAAGGCCTCCACCAGCTCGCGGCCCATGCCGAGCCGCTGGCCGCCCTGGCCCGAGAACACGAACCCGGTGGGGGCCGTGCGGGCCCGGCCGGTGGCGGTGCGCGGTGTGGGTTCACCGGCCGCCAGGGCCGTCAGTGCCGTCCGCAGCTCATCGGCGTCGGCACCGACAACGACGGCTCGGTGCTCCATTGCCGCGCGGGCCGTCGCCAGCGACAGGCCGACGTCGACCGCCTCCGGCCCGTCCACCCCGGAGGCCAGCCGCGCCGCCTGTGCGGTGAGCGCGGTGCCCGTCTTCGCGGACACCACCCACGGCACCGCCGGAAGCTCGGCGTCCGGGACCGTGGCCGGTGCCCGTGCGACGTCGGGCGCCTCCTCGATGATCACGTGGGCGTTCGTCCCGCTGATGCCGAACGACGACACGCCCGCGCGCCTCGGCCGGTCGCCGCGCGGCCACGGACGGGCCTCGGACAGCAGCTCCACGGCGCCGGACGACCAGTCGACGTGTGTCGACGGCTCGTTCACGTGCAGGGTGCCGGGCAGTACCTCGTGCCGCATCGCCAGCACCATCTTGATCAGACCGGCGACACCGGCGGCGGCCTGGGTGTGGCCGATGTTCGACTTCACCGAGCCCAGCCACAGCGGACGGTCCGCGGGCCGGTCCTGGCCGTACGTGGCGAGCAGGGCCTGCGCCTCGATCGGGTCGCCGAGCGAGGTGCCCGTGCCGTGCGCCTCGACCGCGTCCACGTCTGCCGACGACAGTCCGGCGGTGGCCAGTGCCTGCCGGATGACACGCTGCTGGGAGGGGCCGTTGGGGGCGGTGAGCCCGTTCGAGGCACCGTCCTGGTTTGTGGCGCTTCCGGTGACGAGGGCGAGCACCTCGTGGCCGTTGCGGCGGGCGTCCGAGAGCCGTTCGAGGACGAGGACGCCGACGCCCTCGGCCCAGCCGGTGCCGTCGGCCTCGTCGGAGAACGCCTTGCACCGGCCGTCGACGGCCAGTCCGTGCTGACGGCTGAAGCTCACGAACGGGGTGGGCGTGGAGATGAGCGTGACACCGCTGGCGAGGGCGAGGTCGCACTCGTCGCCGCGCAGCGCCTGTGACGCCAGGTGGAGGGCGACGAGCGAGGACGAGCAGGCCGTGTCGACGGTGACCGCCGGGCCTTCCAGTCCGAGGGTGTAGGCGACCCGGCCGGACAGGACGCTGGATGCGTTCCCGGTCATGAAGTAGCCGTCCGCACCCTGCGGGGACGCCATCAGCAGACCGCCGTAGTCGGAGCCGTTGCTGCCGGCGAACATGCCGGTCCGGCTGCCCGCCAGGGACAGCGGGTCGATGCCCGCCCGCTCGGTGGCCTCCCAGGCGGTCTCCAGGAGCAGCCGCTGCTGCGGGTCCATGGCGAGGGCCTCACGCGGGTTGATGCCGAAGAGCGCGGCGTCGAACTCACCGATGCCGTGGACGAATCCGCCGTGCCGGGTGTACGTCGTGCCCGCCTTGTCGGGGTCGGGATCGTAGACCGATTCGATGTCCCAGCCCCGGTCGTCCGGGAAGTCGGATATCGCGTCGACGCCCTCGGACAGCAGCTGCCAGAGGTCCTCCGGCGAGGAGACGCCGCCGGGCAGCCGGCAGCTCATGCCGACGATGGCGATCGGGTCGTGGTCCTGGCCGCCGTCGGACGGGAGCGGGCCGGCGGACGCCGGTTCGGCGGCGCCGGCGAGAGCGCCGACGAGTTCCTGGCGCAGCAGGCGTGTGAGCGCGCCCGGGGTGGGATGGTCGAAGATCAGCGTGGCGGGCAGGCGGAGCCCGGTGGCCGAGTTGAGCCGGTTGCGCAGTTCGATCGCCGTGAGCGAGTCGAAGCCGATGTCGGAGAACACGTGCGTGGGTTCCACGTCGGTCGGCGTGGCGAAGCCGAGGACCGCGGCGACGTGGCCGCGCACCAGGTCGAGCAGTTCGCGTTCCCGCTCGGCCTCGGTGAGCCCGGCCAGCCGGGCGGCGAGCGAGTCGGGGCCGGCCGCGGTGGCGTCGGTACTCGCCGTCTCCAGGGCCCTGCGGGCTTCCGGGATTCCGTCGAGGAGTGTGCTGCGGCGGCTCGCCGTGAAGGCGGGCGCGTAGATGTCCCAGTCGATGGAGGCGACGGTGAGCGTGGCGTCCCCGTCACCGACCGCCTGCCGCAGTACGGCGACGGCGGGGTCGGGGGCCAGCGAGTGGACGCCGCCCTTGCGCTGCCGGGCCTCGACGGCCGCGCTGTCCGCCATGCCGGCGTCGGACCAGGGGCCCCACGCGATCGAGGTGGCGGCGAGTCCGTCGGCCCGCCGGTGCTCGGCGAGGGCGTCGAGCACCGCGTTGGCGGCCGCGTAGTTCGCCTGCCCGGGGCCGCCCCAGATACCGGCGGTGGAGGCGAACAGGACGAACGCGTCGAGTTCCGGGACGAGTTCGCGGGTGAGCTCGTCCAAGAGCAGCGCGGCGCCCGCCTTGGGTGCCATGACCGCGGCGATGCGTTCGGGGCTGAGCGCGTCGAGGATGCCGTCCTCCAGGACACCGGCCGCGTGTACGACGGCCGTCAGTGGGGCCGTCGCGCCGTTGCATGTGCCGAGCAGCGCGGCGACCTGTTCGCGGTCGGCCAGGTCGCAGGCCGCGAGGGTGACCCTGGCGCCGAGGGCCTCCAGTTCGCGGGCGAGGTCCGGTGCGCCGGGCGCGTCCGCGCCTCTGCGACTGGTCAGCACCAGGTGCTCGGCGCCGTTCCCGGCCGCCCAGCGGGCCATCCGGGCGCCGATCGCGCCGGTGCCGCCGGTGATCAGGACGGTGCCCGAGGGCTCCCATGCCGCGTCCGCGTCGGCCGGGCGCGGGGCGCGCACGAGCCGGCGTCCGAAGAGGCCCGATGCGCGCAGGGCGATCTGGTCCTCGTCGGCCGCGACGATCGCGTTGAGCAGCCGCCGCGCGGAACGTGCGTCGGCCTCGTCCGGTACGTCGACCAGTCCGCCCCAGCGGTCCGGGTGTTCCAGCGCGGCGACTCGTCCGAGTCCCCACACCGCCGCCTGGCCGGGCCTGGTCACCGTGTCCCAGCGGGCGGCCGAGACCGCCCCGGAGGTCAGCGTCCACAGCGGTGCGGCGAAGCCGGCGTCACCCAGAGCCTGCAGAAGTACGGCGGTCATCCCCAGGCCGCGCGGCAGTCCGGGCAGTCCGTCGGTGGCGCGCTCGTCCCAGGCCAGCAGCGATACGACTCCGGCGAGCTCGTCGGCGCCGGTGAGGCCGGCGAGCCGGGCGGCGAGGGCCGTCCGGTCCAGCACGGTCCCGTCCAGCCGCAGCGGCCGGACGGTCGCGCCCCGCGCGGTCAGCTCCTGGGCGATGGTGTCGGCCCAGGCCCGTGCGGCGGTGTCGGTGCCCTCGGGGCCGTGGGCGCCCTCGGACGTCACCACCAGCCAGTCCCCGGTGAGCGGCTCGCCGTCCGCCGGGGTCAGCGGCTTCCAGTTGACCTGGTAGCGCCAGGAGTCGGTGGTGTCCTGCTCCCGCTGCTTGCGCCGCCAGTCGGCCAGCGCGGGCAGCAACGGATCGATGAGCGCACTGTCCGCACCCAGCGTGCCGGCCAGCGCATCCACATCGGCCCGCTCCACCGCCGCCCAGAACGCACGGTCAGCAGCAGTGCCCTCATCCCCGGACACCACCGCCTCGGTCTCGAACTCCGGCCAGTAGGACTGATGCTGGAACGCATACGTGGGCAGGTCCACGGTCACGGGCCGGGCGCCGTCGGGGAAGGCGGCCGACCAGTCGACGTCCACGCCGCGCACCCACAGCTCTGCCACCCCGGCCAGGAAACGGTCCAGACCGCCGTCATCCCGGCGCAGCGAACCGGTGACGACACTGCCGTCCACGATCTCCTCGACGGCGGCGGTCAGTACGGGGTGCGAGGAGGCCTCGACGAAGACTCCGTAACCCTCCCCGCTCAGCTTCTCGATCGCCTCGGAGAACCGAACCCGCGAGCGCAGATTCGTGAACCAGTACCCGCCATCCATCCCGGAACCGTCCACCAGTTCGCCGGTCACCGTCGACATCAACGGGATGTCACCCGCACGCGGGGAGACCCCGGCCAGCTCGACCGCCAGATCCGCCTCCAGCACATCCATCGCAGCCGAGTGCGAGGCGTAATCCACCGCGATCCGCCGCGCCCGCAACCCCTGCCCCCCGCACTCGGCAACCAGCTCGTCCAGAGCAACGGCCTCACCCGAGACCACCACCTGCGACGGACCATTCACCGCAGCCACCGACACCCGGCCCGCCCACGAACCAAGCAACTCCTCCACCCGCTCCACCGACGCCGCCACCGACGCCATACCGCCCGCACCCGCCACCGCCGCAATCGCCCGGCTCCGCAAGCACACCACCCGCGCCGCATCCTCCAACGACAACACCCCCGCCACACACGCGGCAGCGATCTCACCCTGCGAATGCCCCACCACCGCAGCCGGCACCACACCGAACGAACGCCACAACGCCGCCAACGACACCATCACCGCAAACGACACCGGCTGCACCACATCCACCGCATCCAACGACGGCGCACCCGGCGCCCCATTCAGTACCTCCGTCAACGACCAGTCCACATAAGCGGACAACGCCAACTCACACTCCGCCAGCCGCGCCGCGAACACCGGCGACGACTCCGCCAACTCGACCGCCATACCCGCCCACTGCGCCCCCTGACCAGGGAACACAAACACCGTCCGACCCACCGGACCCGCAACCCCGGACACCACCCGCCCCGAAGGCTCACCCACAGCCAACGCGGCCAGAGCGGACACCGGCTCCCCCACCACAACCGCCCGGTGCTCGAACCGCGCCCGGGACGACACCAACGACCACCCGACACCCACCGGATCAGTGCCGTCCGCCAGCGGACGCAGCGCCTCGGCCTGACCCCGCAGCGCGGCAGCACTCCGCCCCGACAGAATCCACGGCACCACCGACGGCGTCCCGGAAACCGTCCCCCCGGCCTCCGCCTCCTCCGGCACCTCTTCAAGGATCACGTGGGCGTTCGTCCCGCTCATCCCGAACGCCGACACAGCCGCACGCCTCGGCCGCTCACCACGCGGCCACTCCCGCGCCTCGGCCAGCAGCTCCACCGCACCCGCCGACCAGTCCACATGCGACGACGGCGTACCCAAATGCAGCGACTTCGGCATCAACCCGTGCCGCATCGCCTGCACCATCTTGATCACACCAGCCACACCGGCCGCAGCCTGCGCATGGCCGATATTCGACTTGATCGAGCCCAGCCACAGCGGAGCGTCGTCCGGCCGGTCCTGACCGTACGTGGCAAGCACCGCCTGCGCCTCGATCGGGTCACCCAGCGAGGTACCCGTACCATGCGCCTCGACCACATCCACGTCCGAGGAGGCCAGCCGCGCGTTGGCCAGCGCCTGCCGGATCACCCGCTGCTGCGACGGGCCGTTGGGGGCGGTGAGGCCGTTCGACGCACCGTCCTGGTTCACGGCGGAGCCGCGTACCACCGCCAGCACCTGGTGGCCGTTGGCGCGTGCGTCCGACAGCCGCTCCAGGAGCAGCATGCCCACGCCCTCGCCCCAGCTCGCTCCGTCGGCGTCGTCGGAGAACGGCTTGGAGCGGCCGTCCTCGGCGAGTGCGCGCTGACGGCTGAACTCGATCAGCGAGATCGGGGTGGACATGACCGTCACACCGCCGGCGAGCGCCATCGTGCAGTCGCCCTCCCGCAGTGCCTGGCATGCCGAGTGCAGCGCGACCAGGGAGGAGGAGCAGGCCGTGTCGATGGTGATCGCCGGGCCTTCGAGACCGAAGGAGTACGCGACCCGGCCGGACAGGACGCTGAGCGAGTTGCCGGTGCCGAGGAATCCCTCGGAACTCTCCTTGGCCGCCGCGAGCATGCCGCCGTAGTCCTGGTAGGTCACACCGGCGAAGACGCCGGTGCTGCTGCCACGCATGGTGTGGACGTCGAGGCCGGCCTGTTCCATCGCCTCCCAGGAGATCTCCAGGAGCAGCCGCTGCTGGGGGTCCATGGAGACGGCCTCACGCGGGCTGATGCCGAAGAACGTGGCGTCGAACTGGCTCGCGTCGTGCAGGAACCCGCCCTCGTGGACGTAGCAGGTGCCCGGATTGTCCGGGTCGGGGTCGTACAGCGCGTCCAGGTCCCAGCCCCGGTCGGTCGGGAAGCCGGAGATCGCGTCGGTGCCGTCGGCGACGAGCCGCCACAGGTCGTGGGCGGTGTGGATGCCCCCGGGGTACCGGCAGCTCATGCCGATGATGGCGATGGGGTCGTCGCGGCCCACGGTCGCACCGGACCGGGCCGGTGCGGTGGCGGGTTCGGGCCCGCCGAGCAGCTCGTCGCGGAGGTGGTCGACCAGGGCGCGGGGCGTCGGATAGTCGAAGACGAGCGTCGCGGGCAGCCGCAGGCCGGTCTCCTCCGCGAGCGCCTCGCGCAGTTCGACGGCGGTGAGGGAGGTGAAGCCGAGATCGCGGAACGGCAGCTCCGCGTTCATCGTCTGCGTACGGGGCTGGTCGAGCACGATCGAGGCGCGGCGGCGCACGATCTCCAGCAGGTCGTCGCGCTGCTCGTTCCGGGGCAGCGCGGCGAGCCGGTCGCGGAGTGCCTGGCCGCCTCCGGACACGGCGGCCGCGGCCTTGCGGCGGGCGACGGGGCGTGGCGACGAAGCGTCCGCCTCTGCCTCGGGGGCCTTGGCCGTCCCGTCCCCCGTCGGGGCGGAGAGCGGGGCGCCATCATAGGGGCGCAGGGTCAGCGCGTCGGTGGTCAGGACGAGTTCGCCGGAGGTGTCGGCGACGGTGACGGTGTACGCGCCCTCCGCCGTGCCCGGGGTGATCGCGACGCGCAGCAGGGACGCGCCGCTCGCGTGCAGGGTGATGCCGCTCCAGACGAACGGGAGCCGGCCCGCTCCTGCGGCGCTCTCGTCGTACGACAGGGCCTGGAGCGCCGCGTCGAGCACGGCGGGGTGCAGGCCGAACCGGTCTGCCTCGCCGCGGAACTCGTCACCGAGGACGACCTCGGCGAACAGTTCCCCGTCCCGCCGCCAGACGGCGGTCAGCCCCTGATAGACGTCTCCGTAGCCGAAGCCGCCGGCGGCGCGGGCCGCGTAGTGGCCGTCGATGTCGACGGCGGTGGCCCCGGCGGGCGGCCAGGCGGCGAGTCCGGTGTGCTGTCGTCCGGACGCGGTGCCGAGGACGCCGCTCGCGTGCCGAATCCACGGCATTTCATCGCTGCGGGAACCGACGCGGGAGCTGATGCGGAACGAACGGCTGCCGGCCGGGTCCGCGTTGTCGACGATGACCTGCAACTGGACCGCTTGCCGTTCCGGCAGGACCAGCGGGGCCTCCAGGACGAGTTCCTCGATCCGGTCGCAGGCCAGATGGTCACCGGCACGGACGGCGAGTTCCACGTATCCGGTGCCGGGGAAGATCGCCTCTCCCGCGACCTGGTGCTCGGCGATCCACGGGTGGGTGCGGGCGGAGATCCGGCCGGTGAACACGTGCCCGTCGCCGTCGGAGAGCTCCACCGCCGCGCTGAGCAGCGGGTGCTTGAGCGGCTCGGCCCCGAGAGCACCGGCGTCCGAGACACCGGGCGCGCCGTCGAGCCAGTAGCGCTGGTGCTGGAATGCGTAGGTGGGCAGGTCGACGGTGCGGGCGCCGGTGGGTGCGTAGAAGGCTGCCCAGTCGACGTCGGCGCCGTCGGCCCAGAGCCGGGCCAGTGCGGTGACGACGGTGGCGGGCTCGGACTGCTTACGGTTCAGCGCCGCCACCACGAGCGCGTCCTCATCCGCCTCACTGATCGCACCCACCAGACCCGCATCCGGGCCCAGCTCCAGGAACCGCCCAACACCCAGGGACTTCAGGTGGGTGATCGCGTCGGCGAACCGGACAGTCCCCCGGACCTGGTCGACCCAGTACGACGCGGTGAACCCGGAGACCGGCTCACCCGTCAGCGTCGAGACGATCGGGATGCGCGGAGCCTCGTACGTCACCGCGTCAGCCGCCGCACCGAACTCGTCCAGCATCGGGTCCATCAACACCGAGTGGAACGCGTGGCTGACCTCAAGCCACCGCCCCTGCCGGTCAGCAAGACCACTCGCTACCGCCTCGACCGCCTCACGAGCACCCGACAACACCACCTGTCCCGGAGCGTTCACCGCAGCCACGGAGACACCATCGGCCAGGAACGGTGCGACCTCATCGGGCGTCGCCCGCACCGCCCACATCGCACCACCAGCAGGCAACGCCTGCATCAACGCGGCACGCGCGGCCACCAGCTTGCACGCATCAGCCAGCGAGAACACCCCAGCAACGTGCGCGGCAGCCAGCTCACCCACCGAATGACCGACCAGATAATCCGGCCTGACACCCCACGACTCAAGAAGCCGGAACAACGCCACCTCAACCGCGAACAACGCGGGCTGCGCCCAACCCGTGGACTTCAACGCCTCAGCGTCGGTGAACATCACCTCACGCAGACCGTCGAAGTGCCCACACACCTCATCCAACGCAGCCGCGAACACCGGGAAAGCCTCGGCCAACTCCCGGCCCATACCGACCCGCTGACCACCCTGACCCGAGAACACGAACCCCGTGGGGGCCGTGCGGGAGACGCCCGACACCATTCCCGGCGTCGGTTCACCGGCGGCCAGTGCTTCCAGTCGCGTACGGAGTGCCCCGGCGTCGCTGCCGAGGACGACCGCGCGGTGTTCCAGGGACGAGCGGGTGGTGGCCAGAGAGAGGCCGACGTCGGTCGTGTCCAGGTCCGTCACGGCAGCGGCGAGTCGGCCGGCCTGTGCGGCCAGCCCCTCCGCCGAGCGTGCCGACACGGCCCAGGGCACCACCGGCAGGGTGGAGTCCGCAGCCGACACCGGCGACTGAGCGGCGGCGGGTGCTTCTTCGACGATCACGTGCGCGTTGGTGCCGCTGACTCCGAACGCGGACACACCCGCGCGGCGCGTGCGCTCGCCGCGGGGCCACTGCCTGGTCTCGGCCAGCAGCTCCACCGCGCCTGCCGACCAGTCCACGTGCGAGGACGGAGTGTCGGCGTACAGCGTTCTGGGCAGCTCGGCGTGGTGCAGCGCGAGCACCATCTTCATGATGCCCGCGACACCCGCCGCGGCCTGCGTGTGCCCGATGTTGGACTTGATCGAGCCGAGCCACAGCGGCTGCTGGTCCTCGGGCCGGTCCTGGCCGTACGTGGCGAGCAGGGCCTGCGCCTCGATCGGGTCACCGAGCGAGGTGCCCGTGCCGTGGGCCTCCACCACGTCCACGTCCGCAGGCTCCAGCCGCGCGTTCGCGAGGGCCTGCCGGATGACGCGCTGCTGGGAGGGACCGTTCGGCGCCGTCAGTCCGTTGGACGCGCCGTCCTGGTTGACCGCGCTGCCGCGCACGACCGCCAGCACCTGGTGGCCGTTGCGCTGCGCGTCCGAGAGGCGTTCCACCAGGAGCAGGCCGACGCCCTCGCTCCAGCCGGTGCCGTCGGCGTCGTCGGAGAACGCCTTGCAGCGGCCGTCGGTGGCGAGTCCGCCCTGGTGGGCGAAGTCGATGAAGGCGTCCGGGCCCGCGATGACGGTGACACCGCCGGCGAGGGCGAGTGAGCACTCCCCCGACCTGAGCGCCTGCACGGCGAGGTGGAGGGCGACGAGCGAGGAGGAGCAGGCCGTGTCGACGGTGACGGCCGGGCCTTCCAGCCCGAGCGCGTACGAGATCCGGCCGGACATCACGCTGCCCGAGTTGCCGGTGATCAGGTGGCCGCCGACCCCGTCGGGCACGTCGTTCACCCGGCTGAGGTAGCCGGAGCTGCCGGCGCCGACGAAGACGCCGACCTTGTCGCCCTTCAGGGACAGCGGGGCGATGCCCGCACGCTCCAGGGACTCCCAGGCGACTTCGAGGAGCAGCCGCTGCTGCGGGTCCATGGCGAGGGCCTCACGCGGCGAGATGCCGAAGAAGGCGGCGTCGAAGTCCGCGGCACCGGACAGGAAGCCGCCCTCACGGGTGAAGGCGGACCCTGCGGCGTCGAGGGCGTCCAGATCCCAGCCTCGGTCGGCGGGGAACGGGGTGATGGCGTCGGCCGCTCCGGAGATCACCTGCCACAGGCTCTGCGGGTCCGTGACGCCGCCGGGGAAGCGGCAGCCCATCGAGACGATCGCGACCGGTTCGTCGAGAGCCGCGTGGACGGCTTCGACCCGTTCGTGGCTCTGCTCGGTGCCCAGCAGCCGGTCGACGAGGAAGTCGGCGAGTACCGCGGCGGTGGGGTGGTCGAAGACCAGGGTGGCGGGCAGCGGCAGGCCGGTCGCCACGCGCAGCCGGTCACGGAACTCGACCGCGGTGAGCGAGTCGAACCCGAGGTCGCGGAAGGCGTTCTCCGGCTCGATGGCCGCGGCGCCCGCGTGACCGAGGACCGTGGCGGCCTCGCCGCGTACGAGTTCGAGGACACGGCGGCGCTGCTCCCGGTCGTCGAGGCCGCGCAGTCCCTCGCGCAGGACGGCGGTGGTGTCGTCCCCGTCGGTGGCGCCGCCGTCGCCTCGGTCATCGGCGGGGGCGGTGCCGAATGCGGCCAGCAGCGCGCTGGACCGGCGCAGGGTGAAGCTCGGCAGGAAGCGGTCCCAGTCGACGTCCGCGACCGACACGCAGGGCTCGTCGCCACAGAGCGCCGACTCCAGTGCGGCCATCGCGTCATCGGGCGACAGGACCGGCAGTCCGCGTCTGCGCAGATCGTCCTGGGCGCCCTCGGCGGCGGCCATGCCACCGCCGTCCCACGGCCCCCAGGCGACCGAGGTGGCGACCCTGCCCCGGCCCCGGCGCCGGATCGCGAGGGCGTCGAGGTAGGCGTTGGCTGCCGCGTATCCGCTCTGGCCGCCGCTGCCCCAGGTGGCCGCGATGGAGGAGTAGAGCACGAACGCGTCGAGGTCGCGGTCTCCGAGCAGCGCGTCGAGGTTCGCCGCCCCGGCCGCCTTCGCGCCCAGCATCGCGGCGAGGCAGTCGGCGTCGGTGCCGCCCAGGGCCATGGCCCGGGTCTGGCCGGCGGCGTGGAAGACGGACCGGATGGCGGGCCCTGCGGCCTCGATCAGGGCGACGGCCTCCGCGAGGGACGAACGGTCGGCGAGGTCGCAGCCGGCGAGGGTGACGGTCACCCCGCGCGCTTCCAGTTCCGCACGCAGTTCGGGGGCGCCCGGGGCGCCCTCACCGCGACGGCTGACGAGCGCGATGTGCTGTGCGCCCCGGTCCACCGCCCAGCGGGCCAGCCGGGCGCCGAGCGCGCCGGTGCCGCCGGTGATCAGGACCGTGCCGGAGGGCATCCATCCGGCGCCGGTGTTCTCCATCGACGCGGACACGAGCCGCCGTCCGAGCACGGCCCCGCCGCGCACGGCCAGCTGGTCCTCGTCCCCGGCGCTGCCCGCCAGTACTTCCACCAGCCGGGCGAGCGCACCGCCCGCCGGCCGTTCCGGGACGTCGACGAGACCGCCCCAGCGCTCAGGCTCCTCCAGGGCGACGACGCGGCCCAGGCCCCAGACGGCCGCCCGCAACGGATGCGAGAGTTCGTCACCCGCTGCGGTGGACACCGCCCCCGACGTCACGGACCACACCTGGGCATCCGTCCCGGCGTCAGTCAGGGCCTGCACCAGCGTGGTCGTGGCCGTCAGACCGTACGCGAGACCGGGGCGGCCCACGTGTTCCCGCTCGTCCTGACCGAGGAACGACACCACGCGCGTCCGGCCGGAGGACGCGGCGGCCCCGGTGAACTCCGCGAGGCGAGCGGCCAGTGCCGCCCGGTCCAGCTCCATGGGCTCCAGTCGGAGCCGGGTGACCCGGGCGCCGCGCGCCGCCAGGTCCTCGGCGAGGGCTCCCGCCCAGGGGTCGTCGCCGTCCGTCGGCTCCGACTCCACGATCAGCCAACTCCCGGACACATCAACGCTGTTGGCCGGTCCGGTCGGCGTCCAGCCGATCCGGTATCCGAGCCGTTCCAGGTCGGCGCGCTCGCTCCGGCGCCGCTGCCAGGTGCTGAGGGCCCTCAGCACCTGGTCCGGATCGGCATCGGGTGCGACGCCGAGCGACTGCGTGAACGCGCCCAGGTCACCGCCCTCGACGATCTCCCAGAACGCGGCGTCCGCACCGCTGGTGGCGGGGACGGGGGCGGGCTCGGACGGCCGGAGCTGGTGGCGCGGCCAGTAGCGCTGGTGCTGGAAGGCGTAGGTGGGCAGGTCGACGGTGCGGGCGCCGGTCGGCGCGTAGAAGGCTGCCCAGTCGACGTCGGCGCCGTCGGCCCAGAGGCGGGCCAGGGCCTCGACGGCGGTGGTGGGCTCGGACCGCTTACGGTTCAGCGCCGCCACCGCGAGCGAATCGCCGTCGTACGTCTCGTCGACGGCACCGATCAGCGTGGCGTCCGGGCCCAGCTCCAGGAACCTGGTGACACCGGAGGACTTCAGGTGAGTGATCGCGTCCGCGAAGCGGACCGTCCCCCGCACCTGGTCCACCCAGTACGACGCGGTGAACCCGGAGACCGGCTCACCCGTCAGCGTCGACACGATCGGGATGCGCGGAGCCTCATACGTCACCGCGTCAGCCGCCGCACCGAACGCGTCCAGCATCGGGTCCATCAACACCGAGTGGAACGCGTGACTGACCTCCAGCCACCGCCCCTGCCGGTCAGACAGAGCGCCCGCTACCGCCTCAACCGCTTCACGAGCACCCGACAGCACCACCTGACCGGGAGCGTTCACCGCAGCCACGGACACACCATCGCCCTCGACCAGCAGCGGAGTGACCTCGTCGAGCGTCGCCCGAACCGCCCACATCGCACCACCAGCAGGCAACGCCTGCATCAACCCGGCACGCGCCGACACCAGCTTGCAGGCATCCGCCAGCGAGAACACCCCGGACACATGCGCAGCCGCCAGCTCACCCACCGAATGACCCACCAGGTAGTCCGGGCGCACCCCCCACGACTCAAGAAGCCGGAACAACGCCACCTCGACCGCGAACAACGCCGGCTGCGCCCAACCCGTTCGTCCGAGAGCCTCCGCGTCGGTGAACATCACCTCACGCAGACCATCGAAGTGCGCACACACCTCATGCAGAGCGGCTGCGAACACCGGGAAGGACTCGGCCAGCTCCCGGCCCATACCGACCCGCTGACCACCCTGACCCGAGAACACGAACCCGGTCAGACCGTCCCGGGCCACCACCGGCACCAGCGCCTCGCCCAGCCGCGCACGCAGCTCGTCAGCGTCCACGCCGAGCACGACGGCGCGGTGCTCCAGCGCCGCCCGGGTCGTCGCCAGCGACAGGCCGACATCGACCGCGTCCAGGCCCTCCACACCGGAAGCCAGCCGCTGCACCTGACCTTCCACGCCCGCCGCAGACTTCGACGACACCAGCCAGGGGATCACCGGAAGCGCGACGTCCGGCACCGTGGCCGGTGTGTACACGGCGGCAGGAATCTCTTCGATGATCACGTGTGCGTTTGTCCCGCTGACGCCGAAAGCGGACACACCCGCCCGCCTAGGCCGGTCACCGGGCGCCCAGTCCCGTGCCTCGGCCAGCAACTCCACCGCACCGTCCGACCAGTCCACGTGCGAGGACGGGGTACCGACGTGCAACGACTGCGGCAACACACCGTGCCGCATCGCCAGAATCATCTTCATCACACCCGCGACACCCGCCGCAGCCTGCGTGTGACCAATGTTCGACTTCACCGAACCCAACCACAACGGCTGGTCCGCAGGCCGGTCCTGGCCATACGTGGCCAGCAACGCCTGCGCCTCGATCGGGTCACCCAACGAGGTGCCCGTGCCGTGCGCCTCGACCGCGTCCACCTCAGCGCCCGACAACCCCGCATTGGCCAGCGCCTGCCGAATCACCCGCTGCTGCGAAGGACCGTTCGGCGCCGTCAGACCATTGGACGCACCGTCCTGGTTCACGGCCGAACCGCGCAACACCGCCAAAACCTGGTGCCCGCTGCGTCGGGCGTCCGACAACCGCTCCAGGACCAGAACGCCCGCGCCCTCGCCCCAGCCCGTACCGTCCGCATCGTCCGAGAACGCCTTGCACCGGCCGTCCCCGGCCAGACCACCCTGCCGCTCGAACTCCACGAACGCACCCGGCGTCGACATCACCGTCACACCACCGGCCAGCGCAAGATCACACTCACCCGACCGCAACGCCTGCGCCGCAAGATGAAGAGCCACCAACGACGACGAACACGCCGTATCAATAGTCACGGCCGGACCCTCAAGCCCGAGTGCGTACGAGACCCGCCCGGACAGGACACTGCCCGAGCTTCCCGTCCCGCCGTAACCATCAGCGGGCTCCCCCGCCAGCGCCAGTGCCGCCGGGTAGTCCTGGCCGTTCGTCCCCGCGAAGACCCCGACCGGCAGACCACGCAACGAGAACGGCGCGATACCCGACCGCTCCAGCGACTCCCACACCACCTCAAGCAGCAACCGCTGCTGCGGATCCATCGCCAGTGCCTCACGCGGCGAGATCCCGAACAGACCGGCATCGAAATCCGCCACACCCTCGACGAACCCACCGACCCGGGCATAGTCACCACCGACGCCGCTGATCAGCTCCCAGCCACGATCCGCGGGGAACCCACCCATCGCATCCGTGCCCTCAGCCAGCAGCCGCCACAACTCCTCCGGCGAATCCACCGCACCCGGGAACCGGCAACCCATCCCCACCACAACCACCGGATCATCACCATCAACCTGACGCGCCGCCACCACACCCAGCGCCGCACCCTCCTCCTCCACACCGAACAGCCGGGACAGCAGTTCATCGGTCAGTGCCTCGACGGACGGGTAGTCGAACACCACGGTCGAGGGCAGTTTCAGACCGGAAGTCGTGGTCAGGGCGTTACGGAGTTCCACCGCCATCAGTGAGTCGAGACCCAGATCGCGGAATGCCGTGGACATCCCGACGGCCGCCGGATCCTCGAACCCCAGCACCGCTGCGGCCAGCGACCGCACGGTCTCCATGAACGTCTTCCGACGGACAGCGGGTGACAGGCCGACGAACCGCTCCCTCAATGCGCCGGCTCCGGCGTCGGCGCGCGGCACAGGCGTGGTCGTGCTGCGTGGCGCGACCTCGTCCCACAGACGGTTCGCCCGCAACGCGGTCATCCCGGGAACGAAACGCTCCCACTCCACATCAACAACCGTCACACAACCCGAAGCAGACCCCAGCACGCCCAAGGCGGAGTCGGGGTCGAGCGGCCTTACCCCACCACGCTCCATCCGGGCCAACACCGTGACGTCATCAGCCATACCACCCTCGGCCCACGGACCCCACGCAATGGACGAACCCACCAGACCCTGACCCCGGCGGAAGTCCACCAACCCGTCCAGCGCAGCATTCGCCGCCGCATACGCACCCTGACCCGCACCACCCCACACACCCGCAGCCGACGAAAACACCACAAACGCATCCAGCTCCCGACCGAGCGAAGCATGATGCAGATTCCACGCACCCCCCGCCTTCGCCCCCCACACCCCGGACACCCGCTCAGCCGTCAGACCATCCACCACACCGTCGTCCAACACCCCCGCCGTATGCACCACCGCCGAAAACTCGAACCGGGCGAAAAGCTCCTCCACCTCCTCCCGCACACCCACATCACACGCCACCACATCCACCACAGCACCCAACGCCTGCAACTCACCCACCAGCTCCGCCGCACCAACGGACTCCGTCCCACGACGGCCCACCAACACCACACGCTCAGCACCCCGGCCCACCACCCACCGCGCGACCCGGGCACCCAACGCACCCAAACCACCCGTCACCAACACCGTCCCCGACGGCGACCACACCACACCCCCAGGCCGGCCAGGACCGAGCCGACGCCCCAGCACCGTCCCACCACGCACCGCAACCTCATCCTCATCACCGAAACCACCGGCCAGCACCTCCACCAGCCGCCCCACCGCACCCCCCACCAGCACCTCCGGCACATCGACCAACCCACCCCAACGCCCCGGCTCCTCCAAAGCCACCACCCGACCCAGACCCCACACACCAGCCCGCACCGGACGCGCAACCACATCACCCGCACCCACCGAAACCGCACCCGACGTCACCGACCACACCGGAACGTCAACACCGGCATCACCCAACGCCTGCACCAACACCACAGACCCCACAACACCCCCGGCCCCCGACTCCACCTGACCCAGGAACGACACCACCCGCCCAACACCCGCAAACTCCCCAAGACGGCTTAGCCAGAACCGCCCGCTCCAAACCCTCCGCATCCAAAACCAACCGGGACACCTCCGCACCCCGACCCGTCAGCTCATCCGCCAACGCAGCCGCCCACACATCCTCAACACCACCCGGCTCAACAATCAGCCACCCACCCGACACCCCAACACCAGCACCAACACCAGCACCCAACGGCGCCCACGACACCTCATAACGCAGCCTGTCCGCTACCTCACGCTCACGTTGCCGACGCTGCCACGCCGAGAACGCCGGCAACGTCTCCCGCAACGGCGCCCCGACATCCACACCGAACTCCGCCGCGAACAACTCACCATCACCACGCTCCACCGCATCCCAGAACACCGCATCAACAGCAGCCGACGCCACCACCGGCTCCCGCCGCACACTCGGCCAGAAACGCTGACGCTGAAACGCATACGTAGGCAGGTCGACGGTGCGGGCGCCGGTGGGCCCGTAGAACGACGCCCAGTCGACATCCGCGCCGTCCGCCCACAGCCCGGCCAACGCGGTCACCGCCGTATGCGCCTCGGGCCTGTCCCTACGCAGCATCGAGACAGCGAACACCGCATCGTCAGCCGCCTCACCGATCGCACCGACCAAGGACGCATCCGGCCCAACCTCCACCAGACGCGCCACCCCCAGTGCCCTCAGCCGGGAAACGGCATCCGAGAAACGAACCGTCCCCCGCACCTGATCCACCCAGTACGACGCGGTGAACTCGGAGACCAGCTCACCCGTCAGCGTCGATACGACGGGTATCTCGGGGCTGCGCATCTCCAGCGCATCGGCCGCCGCACGGAACGCGTCCAGCATCGGGTCCATCAACACCGAGTGGAACGCGTGACTGACCTCCAGCCACCGCCCCTGCCGGTCAGACAGAGCGCCCGCTACCGCCTCAACCGCTTCACGAGCACCCGACAGCACCACCTGACCGGGAGCGTTCACCGCAGCCACGGACACACCATCGCCCTCGACCAGCAGCGGAGTGACCTCCTCCACCGTCGCCCGAACCGCCCACATCGCACCACCAGCAGGCAACGCCTGCATCAACCCGGCACGCGCCGACACCAGCTTGCAGGCATCCGCCAGCGAGAACACCCCGGACACATGCGCAGCCGCCAGCTCACCCACCGAATGACCCACCAGATAATCCGGCCTGACACCCCACGACTCCACCAGCCGGAACAACGCCACCTCGACCGCGAACAACGCCGGCTGCGCCCAACCCGTCGACTTCAACGCCTCCGCATCGGTGAACATCACCTCACGCAGACCATCAAAATGCGCGCACACCTCATCCAACGCAGCCGCGAACACCGGGAAAGCCTCCGCCAACTCCCGCCCCATACCGACCCGCTGACCACCCTGACCCGAGAACACGAACCCGGTCAGACCGTCCCGGGCCACCACCGGCACCAGCGCCTCGCCCAGCCGCGCACGCAGCTCGTCAGCGTCCACGCCGAGCACGACGGCGCGGTGCTCCAGCGCCGCCCGGGTCGTCGCCAGCGACAGGCCGACATCGACCGCGTCCAGGCCCTCCACACCGGAAGCCAGCCGCTGCACCTGACCTTCCACGCCCGCCGCAGACTTCGACGACACCAGCCAGGGGATCACCGGAAGCGCCAGCCGCTCCAGCCGCTCCTGCGGTTCCTGCGGCTCGTCGGCCGAGTCCGAGACCGCGGCCTCCTCGGCGATCGGCTCCTCTTCGATGATCACGTGGGCGTTCGTCCCGCTGACGCCGAAAGCGGACACACCCGCCCGCCTCGGCCGGTCACCGGGCGCCCACTCCCGCGCCTCGGCCAGCAACTCCACCGCACCGTCCGACCAGTCGACATGGGTCGACGGCGTCTGCGCGTGCAGTGTCTTCGGCAGCATGCCGTGCCGCATCGCCAGGACCATCTTCATGACGCCCGCGACGCCTGCGGCCGCCTGCGTGTGCCCGATGTTCGACTTGATCGAGCCCAGCCACAGCGGCTGGTCCGCGGGCCGGTCCTGGCCGTAGGTGGCCAGCAGGGCCTGGGCCTCGATCGGGTCACCCAGCTTGGTACCCGTACCGTGCGCCTCCACCACGTCCACATCCGCCGACGAGAGACGCGCACTGGCCAGCGCCTGCCGAATCACCCGCTGCTGCGAAGGACCGTTCGGCGCCGTCAGACCATTGGACGCACCGTCCTGGTTCACGGCCGAACCGCGCAACACCGCCAAAACCTGGTGCCCGCTGCGTCGGGCGTCCGACAACCGCTCCAGGACCAGAACGCCCGCGCCCTCGCCCCAGCCCGTACCGTCCGCATCGTCCGAGAACGCCTTGCACCGGCCGTCCCCGGCCAGACCACCCTGCCGCTCGAACTCCACGAACGCACCCGGCGTCGACATCACCGTCACACCACCGGCCAGCGCAAGATCACACTCACCCGACCGCAACGCCTGCGCCGCAAGATGAAGAGCCACCAACGACGACGAGCACGCCGTATCAATAGTCACGGCCGGACCCTCAAGCCCGAGTGCGTACGAGATACGGCCGGACAGGACGCTGCCGGCGCTGCCGGTCATGATGTAGCCGCCGACGCCTTCCTCGGCGCCCAGGAGGATGTCGTAGCGGGACGGGGAGCCGCCCATGAAGACGCCGACCTTCTCGCCCTTCGTGGACATCGGAGCGATGCCCGCGCGCTCCAGCGACTCCCACACGAGCTCAAGGAGCAGCCGCTGCTGGGGGTCCATGGCCAGTGCCTCGCGCGGCGAGATGCCGAAGAGCGCGGCGTCGAAGTCGGCCACGTCACCCAGGAATCCGCCCTGGGTGGTGGGGCCGACGCCGGGCAGGTCGAGGTCCCAGCCACGGTCGCGCGGAACGGGAGACATCGCGTCCACGCCGTCCTCGACGAGCCGCCACAGGTCGTCGGACGAGCGGACGCCGCCCGGGAAGCGGCAGCTCATCGCGACGACCGCGATGGGTTCCCGCGCCGCGTCCTCCACTTCACGGAGCCGCTTGCGCGTCTCGTGAAGGTCGGCCGTCGTCCACTTGAGATAGTCGCGAAGCTTGTCCTCGTTCACCGTACGGACCGTCTCCTGTTGGCGTCGCCACGGGAGACGGTAGCTTCGGCTTTCGCTCAGGAAGACTTACCGAACTCCCTGTGGATGAATTCGAACAGCTCGTCGTCTGTCGCTGTCTCCAACTTGCGGGTTACGGGCTCCTCGTCATCCACGGACGGCCTGTCCCCCAGCACCGACAGTAGGCTGCGCAACCTTGCTTGCACGGCGTCCAGATCGTGGTCTGGGGAAAGAGCTGAAATTCCGGCTTCAATCTTGTCCAGCTCCTGAAGTACTGCCTGGTCCGGGGAGATCTGCCCCGGCTGCTCACCGAGGAGCCCCGAGCGCAGCCGTCCGACGAGGTCCAGCACGGTCGGATGGTCGAAGACCAGCGTGGCGGGCAGCTTCACTCCCGTGGCGGAGGTCAGCCGGTTGCGCAGCTCCACCGAGGTCAGCGAGTCGAATCCGAGGTCCTTGAAGGGCCGGTTCACCTCGACGGCGTCGGCCTCGTCGTGGCCCAGGACGGCGGCGACGGCGGACCGTACGAGACCGAGCAGGGCGGCGTCGCGTTCCGCCGCGGCCATACCGCGCAGCCGGTCGCCGTGGTCCGTGTCCGGCTGCTGCGACGCGTCGGGACCGGCCGATGCGGGGCGGCCGGTGGGCAGCTCGGTGAGCAGCGGCCGGGGCCGGGCGGCGGTGAAGCCGGTCGCGAAGCGCGGCCAGTCGATGTCGGCGACAGTGAGCAGCGTCTCGTCGTGTTCCAGGGCCTGGCGGAGTGCGGCGAGGGCCCGTTCGGGGGCCATGGCGATGACGCCCCGGCGGCGCAGTTGCTCCTCTGCTGCCGGGTCGGCGGCCATGCCGCTGCCGGACCAGGCGCCCCAGGCGACCGAGGTGGCGGTGCGGCCGCGTGCTCTGCGGGACTGGGCGAGGGCGTCGAGGGCGGCGTTCGCCGCGGCGTAGGCGGCCTGGCCTCCGCTGCCCCAGACACCGGCGTTGGACGAGAACAGCACGAACGCGTCCAGGTCGGCCTCGTCGAAGTACTCGCCGTACAGCTCGTCGAGGTGGGTTGCGCCCAGGGTCTTCGCGGCGAGCACGTCCGCGCATTCCTCGATGCTCATCTCGGACAGCGGGGTGGCCTGGACGGCTCCGGCGGCGTGTACGACGGTACGGACGCGGAGTCCTTCGTCGCGCAGTCCGGCCAGCAGAGCGGCCAGCGCGGCACGGTCGGCCACGTCGCAGCCGACGATGGTCACCTGGGCGCCGAGTGCGGTCAGTTCGGCGCGCAGTTCCTCGGCGCCGGGCGCGTCGGGGCCCCGGCGGCTGGTGAGCACCAGGTGCTCGACGCCGGATTCGGCCAGCCAGCGGGCGATGTGGGAGCCGAGTCCGCCGGTTCCGCCGGTGATGAGTGCGGTGTCCCGGGGCTGCCAGGTGCGTTGCGGCGGGGTGTCGTCGAGCGGCGCGGGTACCAGCCGCCGTACGAGGACGCCTTGGCGGCGCAGGGCGATCTGGTCCTCGTCGCCGCTGCCGGCCAGGATCTGGCGGATCCGCTCCGCGTCGGGTTCGGCCAGTTCGGCGGGCAGGTCGAGGAGGCCGCCCCAGCGGTCGGCGCACTCGAGGCCGATGACCCGGCCCAGGCCCCAGATCTGTCGTTGGGCGGGGTCGGTGAGCCGATCGGCGGGGGTGGCCAGTTCGGCTCCGCGGGTCAGCAGCCACAGGGGCGCCTCCCCATCGGTGCCGGTCAGTGCCTGGGCCAGCCGCAGGGTGGCCGCGACTCCGGCGTGCAGCGCCGGGTGCGCCGGGTGGGGGCGTACGTCGGTGCCGAGCAGGGAGACGATGCCGTGCACGGTGCCGGAGTCCGCCAGGTGGGTGCGCAGCAGTCCGGCGAGCGAGTCACGGGTGGCGGTGGCCGCGTCGACGGTCACGGTCCGCAGCTCGGCTCCGGAGGCTGCCGCCAGTGCCCCGCCGACGGTGTCGCACCAGGCGGCGGCGTCGGCGGTGGCGCCTGAGAGGTCCGGGGTGAGCAGCAGCCAGGTGCCGGACAGCCGGGCGGGCCGTTGCTCGGGGAGCGGGCGCCATACGGCGCGGTAGCGCCAGGCGTCCAGTGCGGCGGCGTCGCGGCGGGTGCGCCGCCAGGCGGACAGCCGGGGCAGCACCTCGTCGAGGGTGGTCGCGCCGATGCCGAGGGTGTCCGCGAGGGCGGCGGTGTCCTGCCGTTCGACGGCGCTCCAGAAGGCGTCGCCGACCGGGTCGGCGGCGGACCGGTCGGTGACGGCCGTCGCGGGGCGCGGCCAGTAGCGCCGGTGCTGGAAGGCGTACGTGGGCAGTTCGACGTGGGTGGCCGGGGCGTCCGTAGCGGTTACCGCGTCCCAGTCGACGTCGATGCCGGAGCAGTACGCCTCGGCCAGCGAGGTCGCGAACCGGCGCGGGCCGCCGTCGTCGCGGCGCAGCGAGCCTCCGACGAAGATCTGCCCGGCCATCGGGGCGCCGCTGTCGGTCAGGTCGTCGACGGTCTCCCGGACGGGGACGGTCAGGACCGGGTGGGGGCTCATCTCCAGGAAGCCGCGATGGCCGTGCCCGGCGAGGGTGCGTACGACGGGGTCGAGCCGCACGGGCCGGCGCAGGTTCTGGAACCAGTACTCGGCGTCCAGTTCGCCGTCGTCGATCCACTCTCCGGTGACGGTGGACAGCATGGGGATCGTGGGGTGCTGCGGCCGGATCGGGCGCAGCGCCTCGCGGATCTCGTCCGCTATGCGGTCGACGTGGACGCTGTGCGAGGCGTAGTCGACGGGGATGCGACGGACCCGTACGCCGGTGCCCTCGCAGTGGACGAGCAGTTCGTCGAGGGCGTCCACGTCGCCGGAGATCACCACGGAGGCGGGGCTGTTGACCGCGGCGACCGAGAGGCGTCCGTCGTAGCCGGCGACCAGCTCCGCTGCGGGTTCGGGCGCGAGCATCACGGAGACCATGCCGCCGCTCGCGGCGAGTGCGGTCAGTGCCCGGCTGCGCAGGGCGACGACGCGGGCGGCGTCGCGCAGGGAGAGGGCGCCGGACACGCAGGCGGCTGCGATCTCGCCCTGGGAGTGTCCGATCACCGCGTGCGGGCGGACGCCGCAGGACTGCCAGAGTTCCGCGAGCGAGACCATCACCGCGAACAGCACGGGCTGGACCACGTCCACCCGGTCGTATCCGGGGGCTCCGGACGTGCCATGCAGTACGTCGGTCAGCTTCCAGTCCACGTACTCGGCCAGCGCTTCCTCGCAGGCGGCGAGTTTCGCGGCGAACACCGGTGAGGAAGAGGCCAGTTCGGTGGCCATGGCGACCCACTGGGCGCCCTGGCCGGGGAAGACGAACACCGTTCTGCCGGGTGAGCCGGCCGTCGCGGTGACGACGTGTGCGCTCTCCCGGCCGTCGGCGAGCGCGGCCAGAGCGGCCACCAGCTCGTCGTGGCCGCTGCCGATGACGGCGGCGCGCCGGTCGAGCGCCGCGCGCGAGGTGACCAGGGTCCGGGCCACGTCCGCGGGGGCCGGTGCGTCCGGGCCGGTGACCCGGGACAGCAGCCGGGCGGCCTGGTCGGTGAGTGCCTGCGGTGTCTTGCCGGACAGGGTCCACAGCACCGCGTCCGAGAACGGTGCGGGGCGCGGGGTGGTGTCAGGGGCACTGGCAGGGGCGGTGTCAGGACCGGGCACCACCGGTTCGACGCTCACCGGTTCGGGTGCCTGTTCCAGGATGGCGTGGGCGTTGGTGCCGCTGACGCCGAATGCCGAGACTCCCGCGCGGCGCGGCCGGCCGAGGTCGGGCCAGGCCTGCTGCTCGGTGAGCAGCCGTACGCCGCCGCCCTGTGCGCTGTCCCAGTCGACGTGCGAGGTGGGTGCGGCCACGTGCAGGGTCTTCGGCAGGGTGGCGTGCCGCAGTGCCAGGACGGTCTTGATGACTCCGGCGACACCGGCAGCCGCCTGGGTGTGGCCGATGTTCGACTTGAGCGAGCCGAGCCACAACGGCCGGTCCTGGGGCCGGTCCTTGCCGTACGTGGCGAGCAGCGCCTGCGCCTCGATCGGGTCACCGAGCCTGGTGCCGGTGCCGTGGGCCTCCACCGCGTCGACGTCCTGCGTGGTGAGGCCCGCCGCGGCGAGCGCCTGGCGGACGACGCGCTGTTGGGCGGGGCCGCTGGGGGCGCTGAGCCCGTTGGACGCGCCGTCCTGGTTGACGGCGGTGCCGCGGATCACGGCCAGCACGGGGTGCCCGTTGCGACGCGCGTCGGAGAGGCGTTCCACCATGACGACGCCCGCGCCCTCACCCCAGCCGGTGCCGTCGGCGTCGTCGGAGAAGGCCTTGCAGCGGCCGTCCGGCGACAGTGCGCGCTGGCGGCTGAACTCGACGAACGCGCCGGGGGTGCTCATCACGGACGCGCCGGCCACCAGGGCTGCGCTGCACTCGTCGGCGCGCAGGGCCTGGCAGGCCAGATGCAGGGCGACCAGGGACGCGGAGCAGGCGGTGTCCACGGTCATGGCGGGGCCTTCGAGCCCGAACGTGTAGGAGATCCGGCCGGAGAACACGCTGGCGGAGCTGCCGGTGGCGATGTAACCGGCGACGTTCTCCTCGGAGTTGTGCAGGGCCACCGGGTAGTCCTGGCCGTTGGTTCCGGCGAACACGCCGATACGGCTGCCGCGTACGGAACGCGGGTCGATGCCGGCCCGTTCGAACGCCTCCCAGGAGCATTCCAGCAGGAGGCGCTGCTGCGGGTCCATGGCCAGTGCCTCGCGCGGGTTGATGCCGAACAGGTCGGCGTCGAAGTCCGCCACGCCCTGGAGGAAGCCGCCCTCCCGTGCGTACGAGGTGCCCTCGTGGGCGGGGTCGGGGTGGTGGAGGGAGGCGGTGTCCCAGCCGCGGTCCTCGGGGAACGGGCCAATGCCGTCCGCCCCGTCGGTGAGCAGCCGCCACAGCTCCTCCGGGGTCCGGATGCCGCCGGAGAACCGGCAGCTCATGGAGACCACGGCGATCGGTTCGTCGTCGGCCCGCGCCACGGCGGGCACCGGGAGGAGGCTGTCGTCGGGCGTGCCGTCGGCGTCGGCCAGCTCATGCAGCAGGTGGCGGGCGAGCGCGTCGGCGTTGGAGTGGTCGTAGACGAGGGTTGCGGGCAGGACGAGACCGGTGAGCGTGGAGAGCCGGCCGCGCAGGTCCAGGGCGAGCAGCGAGTCGAAGCCGAGCGCCGAGAACGCGGCCTCCGGTTCGACCGCGGTGGCGGACGTGTGCCCGAGCACCTCGGCGGCCTGGGCGCGCACCGCGTCCAGCAGTGCGGAGTGCCGCGCCTGTTCGGGCAGGGCGAGCACTTCGCGCCGCAGCGTCGGTGCGTTGCCCCGCGAGGCGGCGGCGACGGCGTCCACCGTCGCGCCGAGTTCCGCGAGGAGACCGCTGGGCCGCCCGGAGGTCATCCGCGTCCAGTCGGCGTCGGCGATCACCGCGCAGGACGCGTCACCGGTCAGGACGGGCTCCAGTGCGGCCAGCGCGTCCGCGGCGTCCATCGGGTTGAGACCGGTGTGCCGCATCCGCTCCGCCATGCCGTCACCGGCGGCCATGCCGTCGCCGGCCCAAGGGCCCCACGCGACCGACAGGGCCGGCCGGCCGGCGCGCCGGCGCGTCTCGGCCAGCGCGTCGAGGTAGGCGTTCGCCGCCGCGTAGCCCGCCTGGCCGACGGCGCCCAGGGTGCCGGACAGCGAGGAGAACAGCACGAACGCGGTCAGCTCCCGGTCCCCGAGCAGCTCGTTCAGGTGCGCGGCGGCCGTCGCCTTCGCCGCCCAGATGTCCGCCAGTTGCCGCGGGGTCATCGTGTGCAGCAGGCCGTCGTCGACCACTCCGGCGGCGTGGACGACGCCGTCGACGCGGACGCCGTCGGTGTCGAGTCCCTCGATCAGGGCGGCGAGCGCGGCCCGGTCGGAGACATCGCAGGCCGCGAGGGTGACGCGGGCACCGGCGGCGGTCAGTTCCTCGCGCAGCGCGGCCGCACCGGGCGCCTCCGGCCCCCGGCGTCCGACGAGTACGAGGTGCTGGGTGCCGTGTCCGGCCAGCCATCGGGCAACGTGGGCGCCCAGCGCTCCCGTACCGCCGGTGACCAGGACGGTGCCGCTCAGCGGCAGTTCGGCCACCTCGCCGGACGGCCGGGCGCCGCGTACCAGGCGCCGTACGGACATGCCTGCGGGGCGGATCGCGATCTCGTTCTCGGTGGTGCCGCCGGCCAGCAGACCGGCCAGCCGCTCGATGTCCCGCGCGGTCGGCAGCGCGGGCAGGTCGACCAGGCCGCCCCATCGGTCGGGGTGTTCCATCGCCGCCACCCGCCCCAGGCCCCAGACCGCTGCCTGCTCGGGCTCCGGTGCCGCATCGGCTCCGCCGGTGGCGACGGCACCGCTGGTGACGCACCACAACGGCGCCGCGACCGAGGCCTGGCCGAGTCCGCGTACCACCTGTGCGAGCCAGCCGGCCCGGCCCGGTCCTGAACCTGCGCCCGGCGCAGGCAGGCAGACGGCTCCCGCGATGCCGGTGTGCCCGGTGAGCAGCTGTGCGGGGTCCGTGTCCGGGGTGAGGACGATCAGTTCGGGCTGCGCGCCATGGGCCAGCAGCCCTTCGGTGAGCGGGGCGACGAGCGGGGCGTCGGCCGCTGGCGCGAGCAGCAGCCAGCGTCCGGCGAGCCGGCCGCGCCGCTCGGTGATCCGGTGCCAGGCGACCTGGTAGCTCCAGCCGTCCTGGGTCCGGGACGGGCCCGCTCCGAGCCAGTAGCGCCGGCGCTGGAAGGCGTACGTGGGCAGGTCGGTGACCCGCGCGCCGGCGGGGGCGAAGAACGCCGCCCAGTCGGCCTCCGCACCGGTCGCCCACAGGTGCGCCAGGGCGGTGACCGAGGTGACGGGGTCGGGCTTGTCCCGGCGCAGGAGCGAGACCACCGACACGGTGTCCCCGCAGGTTTCCTCGACGGCCCCGGTCAGGCTCGCGTCCGGCCCGAGTTCGACGAAGCGGGTGACGCCCAGGGACTCCAGGCGGGTGACGGCGTCGGCGAACCGCACCGTGCCGCGCACCTGGTCGGCCCAGTAGTCCGGGAAGAAGCCGGTGACCGGCTCGCCGGTCAGGGTGGAGACGATCGGGATGCGCGGAGTCTCGTACGTGACCTCGTTCGCCGCCGTACGGAACGCGTCCAGCATCGGGTCCATCAGCACCGAGTGGAAGGCGTGGCTGACCTCCAGCCACCGTGCCTGGCGGCCATCGAAGGCAGCCGACGAAGCGACCGCCTCAACCGCCTCACGGGCACCCGACAGGACGACCTGGCCCGGAGCGTTCACCGCAGCCACGGAGACACCCTCGACCAGGAACGGTGCGACCTCGTCGAGCGTCGCCCGCACCGCCCACATCGCACCACCAGCAGGCAACGCCTGCATCAACCCGGCACGCGCGGCCACCAGCTTGCACGCGTCGGCCAGCGAGAACACCCCGGACACGTGCGCGGCGGCCAGCTCACCCACCGAATGACCCACCAGGTAATCCGGGCGCACCCCCCACGACTCCACCAGCCGGAACAACGCCACCTCGACCGCGAACAACGCCGGCTGCGCCCAACCCGTTCGTCCGAGAGCCTCCGCGTCGGTGAACATCACCTCGCGCAGCGGCCGGTCCAGCAGACCGTCGAAGTGCGCACACACCGCATCCAGAGCCTCCGCGAAGACCGGATAGGCGTCCGCCAGCTCGCGGCCCATGCCGAGCCGCTGGCCGCCCTGACCCGAGAACACGAACCCGGTCAGACCGTCCCGGGCCACCACCGGCACCGCGCCCGGCGCCGGCTCACCGGCCGCCAACGCGCCCAGCCCTGCGAGCAGCTCGTCCGTGTCACTGCCGAGGATGACCGCGCGGTGCTCCAGCGCGGCCCGGCTCTTCGCCAGTGACAGACCCACATCCGCCGCGTCCAGACCCACCAGCCCGGACCGCAGCCGGCCGGCCTGCTCCACGACGGCCTCGCCCGACCGGGCCGACACCAGCCACGGCACGACGGGCAGAGGCGCGTTCCCCCGGGCGGGCTCCGGCTCGGCGGGCGCCTCCTCAAGGATCACGTGCGCGTTGGTGCCGCTGATCCCGAAGGCGGAGACACCGGCCCGCCTGGGCCGCTCGCCGCGCGGCCACTCCCGCGCCTCCGACAGCAGCTCCACCGCACCCGCCGACCAGTCCACGTGCGAGGACGGGGTGTCGGCGTACAGCGTCCTGGGCAGTTCGCCGTGCCGCATCGCCAGCACCATCTTGATCAGACCGGCGACACCCGCCGCAGCCTGTGTGTGACCCAGGTTCGACTTCACCGAGCCCAGCCACAGCGGCTGGTCGGCGGGCCGGTCCTGACCGTAGGTGGCCAGCAGCGCATGCGCCTCGATCGGGTCACCCAGCCGGGTGCCCGTGCCGTGCGCCTCGACCGCGTCCACGTCTGCCGACGACAGTCCGGCGGTGGCCAGTGCCTCCCGGATCACCCGCTGCTGGGCGGGGCCGCTGGGAGCGCTGAGGCCGTTCGACGCGCCGTCCTGGTTGGTGGCGGTGCCGCGCACCACGGCCAGCACCCGGTGGCCGTTGCGCCGTGCGTCCGACAGCCGTTCCAGGACGAGGACACCGGCGCCCTCGCCCCAGCCGGTGCCGTCGGCCTCGTCGGAGAACGCCTTGCACCGGCCGTCGGAGGCGAGGCCTCCCTGGCGGCTGAACTCGGTGAAACTGTCCGGCGTGACCAGCACGGCCACACCACCGGCGAGCGCCATGGTGGATTCGCCGGAGCGCAGGGACTGGGCGGCCCAGTGCAGCGCGACCAGTGAGGACGAGCAGGCCGTGTCGAGGGTGACCGCCGGGCCTTCGAGCCCGAGGGTGTAGGCAACCCGGCCCGAGACGACGCTGTTGGCGTTGCCGATGAGAAGGTGGCCCTGGACCTCCTCGGGGACGGAATCCAGCCCGCTGCCGTACCCCATGCTGTTGCAGCCGATGAAGACGCCCGTGCGGCTGCCGCGCACGGACGACGGGTCGATGCCCGCGTGTTCGAAGGCCTTCCAGGCCGTTTCGAGCAGCAGCCGCTGCTGCGGATCGGTGGCCAGCGCCTCGCGCGGGCTCATGCCGAAGAAGGCCGCGTCGAAGTCGATCGCGTCGTGGACGAATCCGCCCTCGCGGACCCCGCCGACGGTGGACGGCCAGCCTCGATCGGACGGCAGCGGTGACAGGGCGTCCGTGCCGTCGGCGAGCAGTTTCCAGAAGTCCTCCGGCGAGCGGATGTCGCCCGGGTAGCGGCAGCCCATACCGACGATGGCGATCGGCTCGTCGGCCGCGTGGGCGACGGCCGGTGCCACCGTGTCGTCCGCGGCGCTCCCTTCACCGCCCAGCTCCGTGTGGAGGAAGGCGGCGAGGAGCCGGGGCTGGGCATGATCGAAGACCAGGGTGGCGGGCAGCCGGAGTCCGGTCGCGGCGGACAGCCGGTTGCGCAGCTCCAGGGCGGTCAGCGAGTCGAAGCCCAGCTCGCGGAAGGCGCGCGTCTGCTCGATGGCGGAGCCGTCGGCGTGGCCGAGCACCGCCGCGGCGTGGGCGCGTACGAGTTCCAGCAGTTCCCGCTGCTGCTCGGCCGGGGTCAGGCCGGCCAGCCGGCGGCGCAGCGCGTCGTCGGCACCGTCGTGTCCGGTGTCCGGCCGGCCCGCTTCCGCGGCCTTCCTGACGTCGGGGAGTTCGTCGAGCAGCGGGCGGGGGCGGGCCGTGGTGAAGGCCGGGGCGAACCGCTCCCAGTCCATGTCGGCCACGACCGCGACGGTCTCCTCGCGCTCGACCGCGGCACGCAGTGCGACGAGGGCGGAGGCGGGCGGCATCGCGCGGATGCCCCGGGCGCCCAGGTGGCGTGCCATGGACGCGTCGGCCGCCATACCGGCGCCGCCCCAGGCGCCCCAGGCGACCGAGGTGGCGACCCGGCCGCGCGAGCGCCGGTGGTGTGCCAGCGCGTCGAGGTGGGCGTTGGCCGCCGCGTAGACCGACTGGCCGCCGCTGCCCCAGACACCGGCGCTGGAGGAGAACAGCACGAACGCGTCCAGCGGCCGGTCGCCCAGCAGTTCGTCGAGGTGGGTGGCGCCCAGCGTCTTCGCCGCCAGGACGTCCGCGAGGTCCGCGAGGCTGTGCTCGGCAAGCGGCGCGAACTCACCGACGCCCGCCGCGTGCACGACCGCCGTCAGCGGGTGCTCCTCCGGTACCAGGTCGAGCACCCCGGCCAGCGCGGCCCGGTCCGCGACGTCGCAGGCGGCAACGGTGACGCCCACGCCCTGCGCGGTCAGCTCGTCCCGCAGTTCCGGCACTCCGGGCGCCTCGGCCCCGCGCCGGCTGGTCAGGATCAGGTGGTCGATGCCCTCCGCGGCGAGCCACCGGGCGAGTTCCGCACCGATCCCGCCGGTACCACCGGTGACCAGTGCGGTGCCGTGCGGCTGCCAGCGGCGGCCCCGTGCCCCGCCAGGCCCGGCGTGCACCAGACGTCGCACGAAGGAGCCGGACGCGCGCAGCGCGATCTGGTCCTCTGCGCCGTCGGCCAGTGCGGTGGCGAGGCGCTCCGCGCCACGGGCGTCGAAGAGTTCGGGCAGGTCGATCAGCCCGCCCCAGCGGTCCGGGTGTTCCAGCCCGACGACCCGGCCCAGCCCCCAGGCCGCTGCCTGCGGCACGCTGCGCGGCGGGTCAGACGGCCCGATGCCGACCGCGCCCCGAGTGGCGAGCCACACCGGCGCGGCGAGGTCCGCGTCACCGAGTGCCTGCACCAGCGCGACGGTGGCCGCCAGCCCGGCAGGTACGGCGGGCTGTCCGGGATGCGGGCGCTCGTCGAGCGCGGCGAGGGACAGTACCCCGGCCGGCTGCGGTACGAGTTCCCGCAGCCGCTCCGTGATCGCCTGCCGCTCGGCCGTACCGTCGGCCAGTACCAGGGTGTGTACGTCGGCGCCGTGCGTGCGCAGGGCGTCGAGGACCGCGCCGGTGTGCTCAGTTTCCGCCTCGCTCTCCGGCAGGACGACCAGCCATGCCCCCGTCAGCTCGGGCTGCCCGGCGCTGCTGCTCCTGGGGCGCCATTTCACTTCGTAGCGCCAGGAGTCGGTGGTGTCCTGCTCCCGCTGCTTGCGCCGCCAGTCGGCCAGCGCGGGCAGCAACGGATCGATGAGCGCACTGTCCGCACCCAGCGTGCCGGCCAGCGCATCCACATCGGCCCGCTCCACCGCCGCCCAGAACGCACGGTCAGCAGCAGTGCCCTCATCCCCGGACACCACCGCCTCGGTCTCGAACTCCGGCCAGTAGGACTGATGCTGGAACGCATACGTGGGCAGGTCCACGGTCACGGGCCGGGCGCCGTCGGGGAAGGCGGCCGACCAGTCGACGTCCACGCCGCGCACCCACAGCTCTGCCACCCCGGCCAGGAAACGGTCCAGACCGCCGTCATCCCGGCGCAGCGAACCGGTGACGACACTGCCGTCCACGATCTCCTCGACGGCGGCGGTCAGTACGGGGTGCGAGGAGGCCTCGACGAAGACTCCGTAACCCTCCCCGCTCAGCTTCTCGATCGCCTCGGAGAACCGAACCCGCGAGCGCAGATTCGTGAACCAGTACCCGCCATCCATCCCGGAACCGTCCACCAGTTCGCCGGTCACCGTCGACATCAACGGGATGTCACCCGCACGCGGGGAGACCCCGGCCAGCTCGACCGCCAGATCCGCCTCCAGCACATCCATCGCAGCCGAGTGCGAGGCGTAATCCACCGCTATCCGCCGCGCCCGCAACCCCTGCCCCCCGCACTCGGCAACCAGCTCGTCCAGAGCAACGGCCTCACCCGAGACCACCACCTGCGACGGACCATTCACCGCAGCCACCGACACCCGGCCCGCCCACGAACCAAGCAACTCCTCCACCCGCTCCACCGACGCCGCCACCGACGCCATACCGCCCGCACCCGCCACCGCCGCAATCGCCCGGCTCCGCAAGCACACCACCCGCGCCGCATCCTCCAACGACAACACCCCCGCCACACACGCGGCAGCGATCTCACCCTGCGAATGCCCCACCACCGCAGCCGGCACCACACCGAACGAACGCCACAACGCCGCCAACGACACCATCACCGCAAACGACACCGGCTGCACCACATCCACCGCATCCAACGACGGCGCACCCGGCGCCCCATTCAGTACCTCCGTCAACGACCAGTCCACATAAGCGGACAACGCCGACTCACACTCCACTACCGCCTGTGCGAAGACCGGGGAGGACTCCAGCAGCTGGGCGCCCATGGCGGCCCACTGCGCGCCCTGACCAGGGAAGACGAACGCGGTACGGCCGACGGGAGCCGCAAGCCCGGTGACGACCTGCCCGGCGGGCTCGCCCGCCGCCAGCGCGGCCAGAGCGGACACCGGCTCCCCCACCACAACCGCCCGGTGCTCGAACCGCGCCCGGGACGACACCAACGACCACCCGACACCCACCGGATCAGTGCCGTCCGCCAGCGGACGCAGCGCCTCGGCCTGACCCCGCAGCGCGGCAGCACTCCGCCCCGACAGAATCCACGGCACCACCGACGGCGTCCCGGAAACCGTCCCCCCGGCCTCCGCCTCCTCCGGCACCTCTTCAAGGATCACGTGGGCGTTCGTCCCGCTCATCCCGAACGCCGACACAGCCGCACGCCTCGGCCGCTCACCACGCGGCCACTCCCGCGCCTCGGCCAGCAGCTCCACCGCACCCGCCGACCAGTCCACATGCGACGACGGCGTACCCAAATGCAGCGACTTCGGCATCAACCCGTGCCGCATCGCCTGCACCATCTTGATCACACCAGCCACACCGGCCGCAGCCTGCGCATGGCCGATATTCGACTTGATCGAGCCCAGCCACAGCGGAGCGTCGTCCGGCCGGTCCTGACCGTACGTGGCAAGCACCGCCTGCGCCTCGATCGGGTCACCCAGCGAGGTACCCGTACCATGCGCCTCGACCACATCCACGTCCGAGGAGGCCAGCCGCGCGTTGGCCAGCGCCTGCCGGATCACCCGCTGCTGCGACGGGCCGCTCGGCGCGGTGAGGCCGTTCGACGCACCGTCCTGGTTGACAGCGGTGCCCCGGACGACGGCCAGGACGCGGTGGCCGTTGCGGCGCGCGTCCGACAGCCGCTCCACCAGGAGGAGGCCGACACCCTCGCTCCAGGCCGTGCCGTCGGCGTCGTCCGAGAACGGCTTGCACCGGCCGTCGGGGGCGAGGCCGCGCTGGCGGCTGAACTCGCGGAACGTCGAGGGGCTCGTCATCAGCTGCGCGCCGCCGGCGAGGGCCAGCGAGCATTCGCCGGAACGCAGGGACTGCACCGCCAGGTGGAGCGCCACCAGGGAGGTGGAGCAGGCGGTGTCCACGGTCACCGCCGGTCCTTCGAGACCCAGGACGTAGGCGATGCGGCCGGAGGCGACGCTGGTGGCGGTGCCGGTGGCGAGGTAGCCTTCGGTGTCGACGCCGCTCTGGTGGACCAGCGGTCCGTAGTCCTGGCCGGTGGCCCCGGCGAAGACGCCGGTCGATGTGCCGCGCAGCGAGGCCGGGGATATCCGGGCGTTCTCCAGGGTCTCCCAGGCGACCTCCAGGAGGAGCCGCTGCTGCGGGTCCATCGCCAGGGCCTCGCGCGGCGAGATGCCGAAGAAACCCGCGTCGAACCGGTCGGCGTCGTGGAGGAACCCGCCCTCGCTGACGTACGTGGTGCCGCGCCGGTCCGGGTCCGGGTCGACGAGGGACTCGAGCTCCCAGCCGGGCCGGTCGGGAAACTGCGAGATGGCGTCCTCGCCCGCGGCGAGCAGCTGCCACAGCAGCTCGGGGCTGTTGGCCCCGCCGGGCAGCCGGCAGCCCATGCCCACGATCGCGATCGGCTCGCGCGCGACCTGCTCCAGGCGCTCGTTGCGCTGCTTGAGCTGCTCGTTGGTGCGCAGCGCGGCGCGCAGGGCATCGACGATCTTGTCCGAAGGTGCGGTCATGTCAGCTTTCCTGTACATGGGTGTCGGTGCCGAGTGCCAGCTCGACGAGGTCGGCCACGTTCATGTCGTCGATGCGCTCCGCGGTGTCGGCCGCGGTGTCCGCGTCCGGGGCGTCGGCCTGCTGCGGGGCGGCGGCCAGCTCCAGCAGGGCGTCGAGCAGCCCGGTCTCGCGCAGCCGGCTCAGCGGGATGGCGCGCAGGGCCGACCAGGTGGCCTCCTCCTCGGGGCTCTGCGCGGCGGCCTCGCTGTCGGCGCCGAACAGGCGGGTCGTCAGGTAGCGGGTGAGGTCCGGGAAGGTGGGGTGGTCGAAGACCAGGGTGGTCGGGAGCTGCAGGCCGGTGAGCGCGGACAGCCGGTTGCGCAGGGTCACCACGGTCAGGGAGTCGAAGCCCAGGTCCCGGAAGGACCGGTCGGACAGCAGCTCGGAGGCCGATTCGTGTCCGAGGGCCACCGCCGCCTCGCGGCGGATCCGGTCGAGCAGCAGCCGTTGCCGCTCGGTGTCGTCGAGTGCGGACAGTTCGCGGACGAGTCCGGTCACGGCGTCGCTCTCGGCGGCGGGTGCCTCGGACCCGGTGAGTGCCTGTCGTGCCTCCGGCACGCCGAGGATCAGCGGCCTGGAGCGGGCGGCACTGTATGCGGGGGCGAAGGCCTGCCAGTCGATGTCCGCGATGACCAGGTTGTGGTCCTGGCGGCCGACGGCGTCGGCGAGGGCGGCGACGGCCAGGTCGGGGTCCATCTGCCGGTTGCCGAGCCGGTGCAGATGGGCTGCGGTGTCGGTGTCCACCATGCCTCCGCCGTCCCAGGCGCCCCAGGCGAGGGACAGGAACGGCAGTCCGGCCGCCCGTCGTTCGGCAGCGAACGCGTCGAGGTGGGCGTTGGCGGCCGCGTAGCCGATCCGGCCGGAGTTGCCCCAGGTGCCGGCGCCGGAGGAGAACAGGACGAAGGCGTCGAGGTCGAGGTCCTCGGTGAGGGCGGCGAGGTTGCGGGTGCCGGTCACCTTGGGGCTCAGTACGGCGGCCAGTTCGGCGGGGGTCAGCTCCTCTGCGGGCATCTCGCGTCCGCTGGTGCCGGCGACGTGCAGCACCGCGCGGATCGGCGGACCGTCGGTGCCGATCTTGGCGAACAGGTCGCCGAGGGCGGCCCGGTCGGCCAGGTCGCAGGCGGCGATGACGACGTCGGCACCCAGGTCGACGAGTTCGTCGATGAGTTCCGGCATGCCGTCCGCGGCTTCTCCGCGCCGGCTGACCAGGACGACCCGGTCCGCGCCCGAGCGCGCGGCCCAGCGGGCCAGGCGGCTGCCGAGGGCTCCGGTGCCGCCGGTGATCACCACGGTCTCGCGCGGCTGCCAGGGCGTCGCCGCGCCGTCGGCGGGCGCGCGGACCAGCCGGCGGGCGAGTATCCCGGAGGGGGCGATCACCAGCTGTTCCTCGCCGGTGGTGCCGCCGAGGACGGCGCACAGGTGGCGGGCGCTGTCGGCGTCCAGCTCCTCCGGCAGGTCGAGCAGTCCGCCCCAGCGGCGGGGCAGGTCGAGGCCGATGACCACGCCCGTGCCCCACACCAGTGCCTGTGCCGGGTGGCGCGGCGGGTCGGCGGGGCCGGTGCCGACCGCGCCCGTGGTGCCCAGCCAGAGCGGGGCGTCCAGGTCCAGCGCGGTCAGTGCCCGGACCGTGGCGAGGACGGCGGTGAGCCCGGTGGTCATCGCGGGGTGGTCGGGGTGCGGGGTCTCGTCGAGGCCGGTGAGGCAGAGCACTCCGGCGGGGCGTCGGCCGTCGAGGGCTGCCGTGATCCGCTCGGCCAGCGAGGAGCTCCGGCCCCCGGCAGTATCGCTTCCGGCGGTGCCGTTTCCGGTGGTGTCCACCGGTACGTCGATGACGTCGGCGCCCGCCTGCTGCAGTGCGCGGGCGGTGGCGTCCGCGAGGCGGTCGTGGGCTCCGGCGGGCCGCAGCAGCAGCCAGCTCCCGGACAGCGGCGCGTCCGGGCCCGCCGCCACCGGCTCCCACTGGGTGCGGTAGCGCCAGTCGTCCAGCGCGGTACGGAGCCGGCGTCCGGTGTGCCAGCGGGACAGGGCGGGCAGCACGGGTGCCAGTTCGCAGCGTGCCATGCCGGTGTGCTCGGTGAGTGCGTCGAGGTCCTGGTCGCTCACGGCCCGCCAGAACTCGGCCTCGGCCGGGTCCGCGACCGTTGCCACGATCTCCTCGAACTCCGGCCAGAACCGGCGCCGTTGGAAGGCGTACGGGGGCAGGTCGATGCGCCGGGCGCCGGTGTCCTCGAAGACCCGGGTCCAGTCGACGGCCGCGCCCGCCGTATGGGCCTCGCCGACGGACCGCAGGAAGCGGGCCAGTCCGCCGTCGAAGCGGCGCAGCGAGCCGAGGGCGGCCACGTCGTCGCGGTCCGCGAGGGTCTCCTCGACGGCGGCGGTCAGCACGGGGTGGGCGCTGACCTCGATCAGCGGTCCGTAGCCCTCCTCGGCGAGCGCCCGGACGGAGTCCGCGAAGCGCACCGGCCGACGCAGGTTCTGGAACCAGTACGAGCCGTCGAACACCGGGCCGTCGGCCCAGTCGGCGGTCACGGTGGAGAAGAACGGCACGTCGGGCGCCGATGACGTGACCGGCGCGAGGACCTCCGCGAGCCGGTCCTCGACGGCGTCCGCGTGCGGGGAGTGGGAGGCGTAGTTGATCGGGACGGTCCTGGTGCGGATGGACTGGTCCGTGCAGGCGGCGGCGAACTCCCGCAGCGCGTCCGCGTCACCGGAGACGATCACCGCGCGCGGGCTGTTGACCGCGCCGATGTGCAGCCGGCCCTCGTACGCCCGCAGCAGTTCCTCGACCAGGGCCTGCGGGGCGGCCACCGAGAGCAGGCCGCCGAGCCCGGCGAGTGCGGTGACCTCGCGGCCGCGCAGGCAGACGACGCGGGCGGCGTCGCGCAGGGTCAGCGCTCCGGCGAAGCAGGCGGCGGCGATCTCGCCCTGGGAGTGGCCGACGACCGCGGCCGGTTCGACGCCGCAGGAGCGCCACAGTTCGGCCAGTGACACGGTGACGGCGAACGTCGCGGGCTGCACGACGTCGTCGCTGTCGAGGCCGGGGGCGCCCGGTGCGCCGCGCAGCACGTCGGTGAGCCGCCAGTCGACGAACTCGGCCAGCGCGGCCTCACAGCGGGCGATGCTGCGGGCGAACCGGGGTGAGGTGTCGATCAGTTCGGCGGCCATGCCGGCCCACTGGGAGCCCTGGCCGGGGAAGACGAACACCGGGCGGCTCAGCGGACGGGCGACGCCCTCGACGACGTGCGCGCTGGGTTCGCCCTCGGCCAGGGCGCGCAGTCCGTCGAGGAGTTCGCCCCGGTCGGCGCCGACGATCACCGCGCGGTGTTCGAAGGCCGACCGGACCGTGGCCAGGGTCAGGCCCACGTCCACGGGTGCGGTGTCCTGGAGGGCCGGCAGCAGGCTGTCCGCCTGGGCGCGCAGGGCCGGTTCGCTCGGTGCGGACAGGGTCCAGGCGACGGCGGCGGGCGGCGTGCGGTCCGGGTCCGGACGGGCGGCCGACGCGGGCTCGGCAGGTGCCTGTTCGAGGATGACGTGGGCGTTGGTGCCGCTGATGCCGAACGAGGAGACCGCGGCACGGCGCGGCCGTCCGGTGTCGGGCCAGTCCTGGTTGCGGTCGAGCAGCCGTACGGCGCCGGACTCCCAGTCGACCCTGGACGAGGGCTCGTCCAGGTGCACGATCCTGGGCAGTACCCCGTGCCGCATCGCCAGCACGGTCTTGATGATCCCGGCGACACCGGCGGCGGCCTGGGTGTGCCCGAGGTTCGACTTGAGGGCGCCGACCAGCAGCGGGGTGTCGTCCGCCCGTTCCTGGCCGTAGGTGGCGAGCAGCGCCTGCGCCTCGATCGGGTCGCCGAGCGGGGTGCCGGTGCCGTGCGCCTCGACGGCGTCGATGTCCACGGCGTCCAGCCGGGCGTTGGCGAGCGCCTGGCGGATGACGCGCTGCTGGGAGGGGCCGTTGGGGGCGGTGAGCCCGTTGGAGGCGCCGTCCTGGTTGACGGCCGAGCCGCGTACGACACCGAGGACGGTGTGCCCGTTGCGGCGGGCGTCGGAGAGCCGCTCCAGGAGCAGCAGTCCGGCGCCCTCGCCCCAGCCGGTGCCGTCGGCGCCCTGCGCGAACGGCTTGCAGCGGCCGTCGGTGGCGAGTCCGCGCTGGCGGCTGAACTCCTGGAACACGGTGGGTGTCGACATCACGGTGGTGCCGCCGGCCAGGGCGAGCGAGCACTCGCCGGAGCGGAGTGCGGCGACCGCCATGTGCACGGAGACCAGTGAGGAGGAGCAGGCGGTGTCGACGGTGACGGCCGGGCCCTCCAGTCCGTAGGTGTAGGCGAGCCGGCCGGAGGCGACGCTGCCCGCGGTGCCGGTGCCGAGGTGGCCCTCCAGATCGTGGGCGCGGCCGTGCAGCAGGGCCGAGTAGTCGGTGTACATCAGGCCGATGAACACGCCGGTGCTGCTGCCCCGCAGGGAGCGCGCGGGGAGCCCGGCCCGTTCGAAGAGCTCCCAGGACGATTCGAGCAGCAGGCGCTGCTGGGGGTCCATGGCGAGGGCTTCGCGGGGCGAGATCCCGAACGGGGTGGGGTCGAACCGGTCGGCTCCGACGAGGAATCCGCCCTCGAAGGCGTAGCTGGTGCCGGGCCGGTCTGCGTCCGGGTCGAGGAGCGCGCCGAGGTCCCAGCCCCGGTCCTCCGGCATCGGTACGACGGCGTCGTCGCCGCGCAGCACCAGCTCCCACAGCTGTTCGGGTGTCTCGACCCCGCCGGGCAGCCGGCAGGCCATGGACACGATCGCGATCGGCTCGTCGTCGGGGGCGCCGGCCGCCGTGACGGGGGTGGCGCCGGGGGCGGGCGCGGCCGTCGGACCCGCCGTCATCGACTCCAGGTGGCCGGCCAGCGCGGCCGGGGTGGGCTGGTCGAAGATGACGGAGGCGGGCAGTCTGAGGCCGGTCTGCTCGCTGAGCGTGTTGCGCAGTTCGACGGCCATCAGCGAGTCGAAGCCGAGCTCGGAGAACGACTTGTCGGGGTCGACGGCGCTCGTCGAGGAGTGCCGCAGTACGGCGGCGACCCGGCTGCGGACCAGGTCGATCGTGCGGACCGGCCGGGCCGCCGGGGCCGTCGCGGGCCTCTGGTGGCGTACCAGTCCGCGCAGCAGGGCGTGCATGGCCTGCTTGCCGTCCTGCCCGCGCAGGACGGGGAAGTCGAAGGCGGCGGGCACCAGGTTGCCCTCGGGGCTGCCGAGGGCCGTGTCGAACAGGGCGAGTCCTTCGGGGCCGCCCAGGCTGAGGACACCGATGCTGGCGGCGCGCTGCAGGTCGACGTCACTGAGGCCGCCGACCATGCCGTCCTGGCCCTCCCACAGGCCCCAGGCCAGGGAGAGGCCGGGCAGCCCCTGCCGGCGGCGGTTCTCCGCGAGGGCGTCGAGGTAGGCGTTGGCGGCGGAGTAGTTGCCCTGGCCGGGGCCGCCGAAGGTGCCGGCGGCGGAGGCGAACAGGATGAACGCGGTCAGGGGCAGGTCCTGGGTCAGCTCGTGGAGGTTGAGCGCCCCGGAGACCTTCGGGGCGAGTACGGCGTCGATGCGCCCGGGGGTCAGCGACTGGATGATGCCGTCGTCGAGGATGCCCGCCAGGTGGATGACGGCGGTCAGCGGGTGCGCGGCGGGCACCGTGTCGAGCAGTGCCGCCAGGGCGTCCCGGTCCGAGACGTCGCAGGCCGCGAGCCGCACCTCGGCGTCCAGCGAGGTCAGCTCGCCGGCGTCCGGGGAGTCCGGCCCCGACCTGCTGGTCAGCAGCAGGTGCCGGACGCCGTGCTGCTCGACGAGGTGCCGGCACAGGGCGCGGCCGAGCCGGCCGGTGGCTCCCGTGACCAGGACCGTTCCGTCGGCCCCGAAGGGGGACGCCGGCTCTTCGGTGCGGGGCTCCGGCCGGGCGAGGCGGGGCGCGTACCAGCGGCCGTCGCGCCACAGCAGCGACGGCTCGTCGTACGGGAGTGCCGCCACCGGGATCTGCGGGCCGTCGTCGGTGACGTCCACGAGGACGAACCGGTCCGGGTTCTCCGACTGCGCCGAGCGCACCAGGGCCTGGACGGCGGCGGCGACCGGGTCGGCCTGCGCGCTCTCGCCGGGCAGCCGGGCGGCGGCGCGGGTGCGCAGTACGAGCGGGGTCCCGTCCACGGGCTCGGGTCCGCCGAGCCGGTCCTGCAGGATCGCGAGGGTGCGGTGCAGGGCCTCGCGCAGCGCCTCGTGCGGGTCGTCCGGCAGCGCGGGGCCGCCCGGCAGGTCCATCACCTCGGGCGGTTCACCGGCCGGGGCGGGTCCGGCAGGGACCTCCGGCCACTCGACGCGGTACAGGGTGTCGCGGTGGCGCGGCAGTGCGCGCAGCCGTTCCCCGGGCAGCGGGCGTACCAGCAGCGATTCGACGGACACGACGGGCGTCCCGGCGGCGTCGGTCGCGGTCACCGTCAGCGAGCGCTGCCCGGACGGGCTGAGGGTGACGCGCAGTGCGGTGGCGCCCGGGGTGTGCACGCTGACGCCGGTCCAGGTGAAGGGGACCGCGGCGGCGGAGGTGTCGGCGCCGAGCGCGGAGGCGTGCAGGGCGGCGTCGAGGAGGGCCGGGTGCAGTTCGAACCGTTCGGCCTCGATGTGCCGGGACTCGGGCAGCTCGACCTCGGCGTGGATCTCGTCGCCGAGCCGCCAGGCGGCGCGCAGTCCGCGCAGCAGCGGACCGTACTCCAGTCCGGCCGAGGCCAGTTCGTCGTAGAGGTGCCCGGTCTCCAGGGGGGTCGCGCCCGGCGGCGGCCAGTCGGCGGGCCCGGCTCCGATGTCCGCAGGGCCGGGTGCCGGGGTCAGGGTGCCGGTGAAGTGGCGGGTCCACGGCCGGCCAGGGGTGTCCGCCTCCGGCCTCGCGTAGCCGGTGACGGCGCGCCGGCCGGCGGGGTCCGCGGCACCGATCACCAGTTGCAGGGTGACGCGGTCGGCGGGTTCCAGCACCAGTGGTTCGGCCAGGACGAGTTCGTCGACGCGGGGGCAGCCGATCCGGGTGCCGGCCGACAGCGCGAGTTCGAGGAAGGCGGTGCCGGGCACCAGGATGTGACCGGCCACGCGGTGGTCGGCCAGCCAGGGGTGCGTGGCGACGGACAGTTCGCCGTCGAAGACGAAGCCGTCCGCGTCGGCGCGTTCGACTCCGGCCCCGAGGACGGGGTGGCCAGTCGTCGTGTCGCGGTGCGGGAAGGGCGCCTCCAGCCAGAAGCGCCGGTGTTGGAAGGCGAAGGTGGGCAGCTCGGGGCGGCGGGCGCCGGTGCCCTCGTAGAAGGCGGACCAGTCGACGCGGCCGCCGCAGGCCCAGAGCATGGCCAGGGTCTCGGTGAGGGTCTCGGGTTCGGGCCGGGCACCGCGCAGCAGCGGCCGCACGAGGCCGGGGCCGGGCCGGCCGCCGGCGACGGCCGCGCACAGCGGTCCGTCGGGGCCGAGTTCGACGAACCGTTCGGTGCCCAGGGCGCGCAGCCGGTCGATGCCGTCGGCGAAGCGGACCGCCTCGCGTACGTGCCGCACCCAGTGCTCGGCGGTGAACTCCTCGACGGGACGCCCGGTCAGGTTGGACACGACCGGGACGGCCGGCCTGCGGTACTCGACGGTCTCGGCGACCGCGCGGAACTCCGCCAGCATCCCGTCCATGCGGTGGGAGTGGAAGGCGTGGCTGACGGTGAGGCGGCGGGTGTCGCGGCCGGGGAACCCGGCGGCGACGCGGAGCACTTCGTCCTCGTCGCCGGACAGGACCACGGAGTCGGCGGCGTTGATCGCGGCGATCGAGACGCGGTCCCCGAGCAGCCCGGTGACCTCGGCCTCGGTGGCGCGCAGGGCGAGCATGGCGCCGCCGGCCGGCAGGGCCTGCATCAGCCGGGCACGGGCGGCGACGAGCCGGCAGGCGTCCGGCAGGGACAGCGCGTCCGCGGCGTGGGCGGCGGCGAGTTCCCCGATGGAGTGGCCGATGAGGTGGTCGGGCCGCACACCCCAGGACTCCAGCAGCCGGAACAGGGCCACTTCGAGGGCGAACAGGGCGGGCTGGGTGTACTCGGTCCGGTCCAGCAGGCCGGTGTCCTCGAACATGACGGTCTTCAGCGGGGTGCCGGAACCGATGTCGAAGTGCGCGCAGATCTCGTCCAGTGTCCGTGCGAACACGGGGTAGGCGGCGTACAGCTCGCGGCCCGTCCCGGTCCGCTGGGAGCCCTGGCCGCTGAACATGAAGGCGACCGGGCCACTGAGGGGCTGTCCCGTGACCACACCGGGTCCGGTGCTCTCGCCGTCCGCGATGGCGGTGAGCGCGGCCAGCAGTTCCTGCGGGCCGGTGCCCACCGCCACCGCGCGCCGCTCCAGGGGCGCCCGGGTGACGGCCAGTGCGTGGCCGATGTCCTGGGGGGCGTGCCCGGCGGTGCCGGGGAGCAGCCTGCGGGCCTGGGCGGCGAGGCCTTCGGGGGTCTTCGCGGAGACCACCCAGGGGATCACGGGGAGGGTGCGCGGCGCGGGGCCTGCGGGCGGACCGTCCTGCGTCGCGGCGGCGGGCTCCTCCTGCGGGGCCTGTTCGACGATCAGGTGGGCGTTGGTGCCGCTGACGCCGAACGCCGAGACGCCGGCCCGGCGGGGGCGATCGGGTTCGGGCCACGGCCGGGCCTCGGTGAGCAGTTGCACGTCGCCCGCGGACCAGTCGACGTGCTGGGAGGGCTCGGTCACGTGGAGGGTCTTCGGCAGGCTGCCGTGCCGTATCGCCTGCACCATCTTGATCACACCGGCGACGCCGGCGGCGGCCTGGGTGTGGCCGAGGTTCGACTTGAGCGATCCGAGCCACAGCGGCCGGCCCGCCGGGCGGTCCTTGCCGTAGGTGGCGAGCAGCGCCTGCGCCTCGATCGGGTCGCCGAGCCGGGTGCCGGTGCCGTGTGCCTCGACGGCGTCCACGTCGGCCGGGGTGAGGCCGGCGTTGGACAGGGCCTGGCGGATGACGCGCTGCTGGGAGGGGCCGTTGGGAGCGGTGAGGCCGCTGCTGGCGCCGTCCTGGTTGATGGCGCTGCCGCGGATCACGGCCAGCACGCGGTGGCCGTTGCGGCGGGCCTCCGACAGGCGTTCCAGGGTGAGCAGGCCGACGCCCTCGGACCAGCCCGTCCCGTCGGCGTCGTCGGCGAAGGACTTGCAGCGTCCGTCGGGCGCCAGGCCCCGGTGCCGGCTGAACTGCACGAAGGTGACCGGTGTGGACATGACCGTCACACCGCCGGCCAGAGCCAGGGTGCACTCCCCCGACCGGAGGGACTGGCAGGCCAGGTGCAGGGCGACCAGCGAGGAGGAGCACGCCGTGTCCAGCGTGACCGCGGGCCCTTCGAGGCCGAGGGTGTAGGCGATGCGGCCGGAGGCGATGCTCGGGGAACTGCCGTTGCCTATGTAGCCCTCCAGGCCGCGCGGCGGCTGCCGCACCCTGGATCCGTAGTCGTTGTACATCACGCCGACGTACACGCCCGTACGGCTGCCGCGCAGCGACGTCGGGCTGATCCCGCCGTGCTCCAGCGCCTCCCAGGAGGCTTCGAGGAGGAGTCGCTGCTGCGGGTCGGTGGCCAGTGCCTCGCGGGGGCTCAGGCCGAAGAGTTCGGCGTCGAACCGGGTGGCGTCGTGCAGGAAGCCGCCCTGTGTCGAGTAGCAGGTGCCCGGCTGGTCGGGGTCCGGGTCGTAGAGCGAGCGCAGGTCCCAGCCCCGGTCGTCCGGGAACTCCGAGACGGCGTCGGTGCCGTCGGCGACGAGCTGCCACAGCTGCTCGGGCGAGGTGACCCCGCCGGGCAGCCGGCAGCTCATGCCGACGATCGCGATCGGCTCCGAGCTCTTCTCCTGGTGCTCGGCGAGTTTCTGACGGGTGCGCTGCAGATCGGCGGTGGCCCTCTTCAGGTATTCGCGCAGCCGCTCCTCGTTCATGGGACTCATCGGTCTCCCCCTCGTCCGGACCAGCTGGCCTGATGCACGTCCTGCTCCCCCATTCGCACGCTCACGGCTCCAGCCCGTCGAGGAACCGGAAGATCTCGTCGTCGGAGGCCCCGTCGAGGTCGTCGATCGCCGTGTCCGGCGCCGTCGGAGCGGCCGCCGGACCCGTCACCCTGGCCAGCAGGTCCCGCAGCCGGTTCTCGACCCGGCCGCGCAGCTCGTCGTCGGCGGTCGTGTCGGACAGGTTGGCGCCCAGCTTCTCCAGCTCCACCAGGAGCGGGGCCAGTACGAGTTCGCTGTCCGACGGGAAGACCTCGTCGAGGTGCGCGGCGAGCCCGGCAGGCGTCGGGTAGTCGAAGAGCAGGGTCGCCGGCAGGGTGAGGCCGGTCGCCTTGCCGAGCCGGTTGCGCAGTTCCACGGCGCTGAGGGAGTCGAAGCCCATTTCGAGGAATCCGCGCTCCACGTCGACGCGTTCGGAGGCCGAGTACGCGAGGACCACGGCCGCCTCGTCACGGACCAGGTCCAGCAGGGCGCGTCGGCGTCCGGGCCCGGACATTCCCGCGAAGCGGTCTTCCGGGGCGGCTGCGGCGGCCGGCCTGCCCGCCTGCGCGGCGGCCGGCCGTGCCTTGCCCCGCACCAGGCCGCGCAGCAGAGGCAGCACTTGGTCCGGGTCCATGTCGTCGAGCGGGGCGAGGGCCAGTCGTACGGGCACCAGGACCGCCTCGTCGATGCCGCGGGCGGCGTCGAGCAGGCTCAGTCCCTCGGCCGAGGACAGCGATGCCATGCCGCCCCGGGCGAATCGTGCGTGGTCCGCGGCCCCGAGCTTGCCCGTCATGGCGCTGGCCTCGGCCCACGGCCCCCAGCACAGGGACACGGCGGGCAGTGCGCGGGCCCGGCGGTGGCCGGCGAGCGCGTCCAGGAAGGCGTTCCCGGCGGCGTAGGCCGCCTGGCCCGCCCCGCCGAACGTCGAGGCCACCGAGGAGAACAGCACGAAGGCGCTCAGCTCCAGGTCCGCGGTGAGCTCGTGCAGGTTGACGGCGGCGTCGACCTTGGCCGCGAGCACGCCGTCGACCCGTTCCGGGGTCAGCCCGGTGACCACTCCGTCGTCCACGACACCGGCCGCGTGCACGACCGAGGTGAGCGGGTGCGCGGCGGGGATGCCGTCGAGCAGCCGACGCAGTGCCGTACGGTCCGCCACGTCGCAGGCCGCCAAGGTCACCTCGGCTCCCAGCGCGGTGAGTTCGGCCCGCAGTTCGGCCGCTCCCGCCGCGTCGGGGCCGCTGCGGCTGACCAGCAGCAGCTGCCGTACGCCGTGCTCGGCGACGAGATGCCGTGCGACCAGCCGGCCGAGCGTGCCGGTGGCACCGGTGACCAGTGTCGTTCCGGCGGGGTTCCAGACGGGTTCCCGGGCGGGCTCCTGACCGACGCGGACACGGGCCAGGCGGGCCATGCGCGCGGTGCCGTCGCGCAGCACCGTCTGGGGTTCGTCGCCGGTGAGCACGGCTGCCAGCGCGGCGGCCGGCATGTCGTGGCCGTCGACGTCCAGGAGTGCGAAGCGTCCCGGATGCTCGGTGATCGCGGCGCGGACCAGTCCGTGGACCGTGGCGACGGGCAGGTCGGTCAGCTCCGTGCCGGAGTCGACGGCGATGGCGCCCCGCGTCACGAAGACCAGCCGGGATCCGGTGAACCGCTGGTCCGCGAGCCAGCTCTGCACCAGCTCCAGGGCCCAGTGGGCGGCCGAGTGGGCGGCGCCCGCCGGGTCGCCGTCGAAAGACGGTGCGGCGACGAGGACCCGGTCGGGGACGGCGGTGCCCGCCGAGACGGCCTGGGCCAGGTCCGGCAGTGCCGCGTAGGTGTCGAGTACGACGGCCCGGGTGAGGGCGGCCGTCGGACCGGGCGACGCGTCGTACCCGACGATCGCCCAGGTGCGGCCCTGCGGGTCCGCCGCCGGGACCGGGACAGGTGTCCACTCCGTGCGCAGCAGCAGTTCGGTGCGCGGGCGGCCCGGCTCGGCGCCGGCGACCGGCCGGAACGCCAGCGAGCCGGCGGACACGGCGGGGGAACCGGCCGTGTCCCAGGCCTGGACAGACACCGTACTCGTACCGGTGTCCGCGAGCCTCACCCGCAAGGCCGTCGCGCCCGTGCTGTGCAGGGTGACGTTCTGCCAGGAGAAGGGCATCACGCTGCGGCCCTCGTCCCCGAGCGTGCCCAGGGACACCGCCTGAAGGGCGGCGTCCAGGAGCGCCGGGTGGAGCCCGAAGCCGGTCGCGTCCGTGCCGTCGGGCAGGGACACCTCGGCGAAGATCTCGGATCCCCGCCGCCAGGCGGCGCGCAGCCCCTGGAACACCGGACCGTACTCGCTGCCCGCCTCGGCCAGCCGGGGGTAGAGGCCGGTCAGGTCGACCGGGTCGGCGTCCGCGGGCGGCCAGGCCGCGGGGAGCGGCTCGGCGGGCAGGGCCTGGGGCAGCAGGGTTCCGCCCGCGTGCCGCTGCCACCGTCCGTCGGCGCCTTCGCTGTCGGGGCGCGAGTACACGCCGATCGGCCGGATGCCGTCGTCGGCGGCGGCGCCCACCCGCACCTGGACCTGGACCGCCCCGCTCCCGGGGAGCACCAGCGGCTCCTGAAGGGTCAGTTCGCCGATGCCGCCGCAGCCGACGTGGTCACCGGCCCGGACGGCGAGGTCCAGGAACGCCGTGCCGGGCAGTACCGCCCGGCCGGCGATGACATGGTCGCCGAGCCAGGGGTGGCGGCGGTGCGAGAGCCGGGCCGTGAACAGGACGCCGTCGCCGTCGGCGAGTTGCACCGCCGCGCCGAGCAGCGGATGGTCCGCGGTGTCGAACCCGGCCTCCCGTACGTCGCCCGCGGGCCGTGCGTCCAGCCAGTAGCGCTGCCGCTGGAACGGGTAGGTGGGCAGCTCGGCCGGTGCGGTGTCCGGCAGGAACGCCGACCAGTCGCAGCTGCCGCCGTGCACGTACAGCTGGGCGAGCGCTCCGAGTGCGGCCCCGGTCTCGTCCCGGCCACGGCGCAGCGCGGGCACGACCACACCGGGGGCGTCCTCGGCACGGCAGTCCGCGGTCATCGCGGACAGCACGGCGTCGGGGCCGATCTCCAGGAACCGGGTCACTCCGGCGTCCGTGAGGAAGCGGACGCCGTCGGCGAACCGGACGGTCCCGCGCAGCTGCGCCACCCAGTACTCGGGCGTGCACAGCTGTGCGGCCGTGGCGGTCTCACCCGTCACGTCCGACACCAGCGGAATCGTCGGCGGCGACATCGGAATGTCCCGGACGATCTCGGAGAAGCGCTCCAGCATCACATCCATATGCGGCGAGTGAAACGCATGGCTGACCCGCAAACGCCTAGTCTTTCGACCGATCTCCGCGAAGTGCGCGGCCACCCGGTCGACTTCGGCGGTGTCACCGGACACCACCACGGCATCCGGGCCGTTGACCGCGGCCACGCCGATCCGGTCCTCCCGGCCCGTGAGCAGCGGGATCACCTCTTCCTCTGCGGCGGCCAGGGCGGCCATCGCGCCTCCCTCGGGCACTTCGCCCATCAGCCGGCCGCGCGCCGCCACCAGGCGGCAGGCGTCGGGGAGGGTGAAGACTCCGGCGAGGTGGGCGGCGGCCAGCTCACCGATGGAGTGCCCGATCAGGTAGTCGGGCGTGACACCCCACGAGGCGAAGAGCCGGAAGAGGGCGACCTCGACCGCGAACAGTGCCGGCTGGGTGTACTGCGTGCGGTCGAGCAGCGCGGCCTCCGCGCTGCCTTCCGGCGCGAACACGATGTCACGCAGCGGCCTCGGCAGCTCCAGGTCCACGTGGGCGCAGACCTCGTCGAACGCATCGGCGTACACCGGAAACGTGCCGTAGAGCTCGCGGCCCATGCCGAGCCGCTGGGCGCCCTGTCCGGAGAACAGGAACGCGGTACGGCCGCCGCTCGCGGTGCCGTCCGCCGCGGGCGCCGCGGTGCGCCCGTCCATCCAGGCGTTGAGCTGCTCGCGCAGCCCGTCGCGGTCACTGCTCCAGGTCACCAGGCGGTGCTCGAAGCGCGAGCGAGCCACGAGCGCGCGGCCGATGGCCGCGACGTCGGTGTCCGGCCGGCTGTCGAGCACCCCGAGCAGGTTCTCCACCTGCGCGGTGAGCGCGGCGGCGCTGCGGGCGGAGAGGGTGAACGGGAGCCGTCCTGCGCTGTCCGTGCCACTCGCCCCGCCGGACACCGGCGCGGGCGCGGGCAGTTCCGGCTGAGCCGGAACCGGCGCCGGAGCCTGTTCGATGATCATGTGGACGTTGGTGCCGCTGACGCCGAACGAGGAGACCGCCGCCCGACGCGGTGTGTCGCCCTCCGGCCAGGCACGGGCCTCGGTCAGCAGCCGCACGGCACCCGAGGACCAGTCCACGTGCGGTGTGGGCCGGGCGACGTGCAGCGTGCCCGGCATGGTGTCGTGCCGCATGGCCAGGACGGTCTTGATGATTCCGGCCACGCCAGAAGCGGCCTGGGTGTGGCCTATGTTCGACTTCACCGATCCCAGCCACAGCGGCCGGTCCTCGGACCTCCCCTGCCCGTAGGTCGCGAGGAGCGCATCCGCCTCGATGGGGTCGCCCAGCGAGGTGCCGGTGCCGTGCGCCTCCATCAGGTCCACGTCGGCGGTGTTCAGTCCTCCGTTGGCCAGTGCCTGCCGGATGACCCGCTGCTGGGCGAGCCCGTTGGGCGCGGTCAGCCCGTTCGACGCGCCGTCCTGGTTGACCGCGCTGCCCCGCACCACCGCGAGCACCGGGTGCCCGTGGCGTCGTGCGTCCGACAGCCGCTCGACCAGGAGCATGCCGACGCCCTCGGCCCAGCCTGCCCCGTCGGCCTCGGCGGAGAACGCCTTGCAGCGCCCGTCCGGCGAGAGCGCGCCCTGGCGGCTGAACTCGATGAACGTGTCCTGGGTGGACATCACCGTGACGCCGCCGGCCAGCGCCATGGCGCATTCACCGGATCGGACGGACTGGGCGGCCAGATGCAGGGCGACCAGCGACGACGAGCACGCGGTGTCCACGGTGACGCCGGGCCCTTCGAGACCGAAGGTGTACGCCACCCGGCCCGAGGTCACGCTCGACGCGCTGCCGGTGGCGAGCTGTCCCTCGAACTCGCTCGGTGTGCCGAGGAGCCGGTGCCCGTAGTCGTTGTAGTTGGAGCCGACGAACACCCCGACCGGGGTGCCCTTCACGGTCGCCGGGTCGATCCCGGCCCGCTCGAACGCCTCCCACGAGGTTTCCAGCAGCAGCCGGTGCTGCGGGTCGATGGCCGGTGCCACCCGGGGCGAGATGCCGAAGAACACCGGGTCGAACTCGCCCACGTCCTGGAGGAAGCCACCGCCCCGGGTGTAGTACGTGCCCGAGTGGTCCGGGTCCGGGTGGAAGTTCCCTTCGAGGTCCCAGCCGCGGTCGGTGGGGAAGTCCGAGACCACGTCGCCGCCTTCGGACAGCAGGTCCCAGAACTGTTCGGGGGTCTGGATGCCGCCCGGGAAGCGGCAGCCCATCCCGACGATGACGACCGGGTCGTCATCGGTGCCGGCCACCGCGGCGGCCGGCTGCGCGCCGGGGGTCACGAGGGCGGCGGACGTCCCGCCGGACTGTTCGCCGAACAGTTCTCCGTCCAGGTAGCGGGCCAGCGGTCCGGCGGCCACGTGGTCGAAGACGACGGTGACCGGCAGCCGCAGTCCGGTGACAGAGTTGAGGCGGTTGCGCAGTTCGACGGCGGTGATCGAGTCGAAGCCGAGCTCGCGCAGGGCCCGGTCGGGGTCGATCGTCTCGGGCCCGGTCAGACCGAGCACCGCCGCCGCCTGGGTGCGCACCAGCGTCGACAGCAGTTGCTCCCGCTCGGCCGGCGCACGCCCGGCGAGGCTGCCGGCGAAGCCCGCCTCTTCCTTCTCTCCGGCGGACTCCGGCGACTTGGTGCGGAGCGCCTCGGGCAGTCTGTCGAGCACCCGCCCGGAACGGCCGGCCGTGCAGTTCGGCCCGAACACCCGCCAGTCGAGGTCGGCGACCATGAGGTAGGCCAGATCGTGATCGAGGGCGTACTGCACCGCGCGGAGCGCCACTTCGGGTGCCATCGGAGCCACTCCGCTGCGGCTCAGCCGCTCACCCATCTCACCCACGGCGAGCCCGACGCTGTCCCAGGCGCCCCAGGCCAGCGAGGTGGCCGGGAGTCCCTCGGCACGCCGCAGCCGGGCCAGCGCGTCGAGATAGGCGTTGGCCGCCGCGTAACTGCCCTGCCCCGGTCCGCCGAGCGTGCCGGCCATCGAGGACAGCAGGACGAAGGCGTCGAGGCCGGCGTCCCTGGTGAGTTCGTGCAGGTGGTGCGCCGCTGTCGCCTTGGGCCGCAGCACCGTGCGGACCCGCTCCGGGGTCAGCTCGTCGAACAGGCAGTCGTCGAGTACGGCTGCCGCGTGCACCACACCGGTCAGCGGCTGCGAGGCCGGAATGCCGGCGAGTACCCGGCGCAGCGCCTCGCGGTCGGACACGTCGCACGCCGCGATCGTCACCCGCGCCCCGAGCCCGGTCAGCCGCTCCGTCAGTTCCACGGCACCCGGGGCGTCCTCGCCCCGGCGGCTGGTCAGCAGCAGGTGCTCGGCACCGTTGGACGCCAGCCAGGCGGCGAACTCCGCGCCGACACCGCCGGTGCCACCGGTGACGAGCACAGTGCCGGTGGGCTTCCAGTTCCGTACGGGGGACAGGGCGGCCAGCGGCTTGCGTGCCAGCCGGCGTACGTAGACGCCGCCCGCACGCACGGCCAGCTGGTCCTCCCCGTCGGGCGCGGTCAGCGCCCGGACGAGCCGCTCGGCCGCTCGCGCGTCCGGCTCGGCCGGCAGGTCGACCAGGCCGCCGAACCGCTGCGGGTACTCCAGGGCGGCGATCCGCCCCAGCCCCCACACCAGGGCCTGGTCCGGTTCGACGGACCGGTCGGAGGGCCCGACGGAGACCGCGTCCCGGGTGGCGAGCCACAGGGGCGCCGTGATTCCCGCATCCCCGAGTGCCTGGACGGTCAGCACGGTCCGGTCGAGGTCCGCTTCCGGGCCGGGCGCGAGCAGGGACAGCACACCGGTGCTGTCCGCACCGGCTTCGCGCAGCCGCGCGGCGAGTTCTGCACGGTCGGTCCCGTCAGCCTCCGCCACCCGGACCTCGGCGCCGAGCGAGCTGAGCGCCCGGCTCGCGGGGGCCGCCCACGCGTGCCCGCCGGCCGGGACGAGCAGCAGCCACCGGGCGCCGTCGATACGCGGTGCGGCGCTGTGCGGGAGGGGCTGCCACAGGACGTCGTACAGCCAGGAGTCCACCTCGGATTCCTGGCGGCGGCGACGGCGCCAGTCGGAGAGCGCGGGCAGCAGTGATTCGATCGGGGCGGGATCCTCGACACCGAGAGTGGCGGCGAGCCCTTCCGCGTCGTCACGATCGACGGCCGCCCAGAACTCGGTGTCGGCCAGGCCCTGTTCGCTCACCGTGCCGGTGGCCTCGTCCTCCAGCCAGTAGTGCCCACGCTGGAAGGCGTACGTGGGCAGGTCCACGGTTGCGGGCCGTGCGTCGTCGGGGAAGGCGGCCGTCCAGTCGACGTCCACGCCGCGCACCCACAGCTCTGCCACCCCGGCCAGGAAACGGTCCAGACCGCCGTCATCCCGGCGCAGCGAACCGGTGACGACACTGCCGTCCACGATCTCCTCGACGGCGGCGGTCAGTACGGGGTGCGAGGAGGCCTCGACGAAGACGCCGTAACCCTCCCCGCTCAGCTTCTCGATCGCCTCGGAGAACCGGACCCGCGAGCGCAGATTCGTGAACCAGTACCCGCCATCCATCCCGGAACCGTCCACCAGTTCGCCGGTCACCGTCGACATCAACGGGATGTCACCCGCACGCGGGGAGACCCCGGCCAGCTCGACCGCCAGATCCGCCTCCAGCACATCCATCGCAGCCGAGTGCGAGGCGTAATCCACCGCGATCCGCCGCGCCCGCAACCCCTGCCCCCCGCACTCGGCAACCAGCTCGTCCAGAGCAACGGCCTCACCCGAGACCACCACCTGCGACGGACCATTCACCGCAGCCACCGACACCCGGCCCGCCCACGAACCAAGCAACTCCTCCACCCGCTCCACCGACGCCGCCACCGACGCCATACCGCCCGCACCCGCCACCGCCGCAATCGCCCGGCTCCGCAAGCACACCACCCGCGCCGCATCCTCCAACGACAACACCCCCGCCACACACGCGGCAGCGATCTCACCCTGCGAATGCCCCACCACCGCAGCCGGCACCACACCGAACGAACGCCACAACGCCGCCAACGACACCATCACCGCAAACGACACCGGCTGCACCACATCCACCGCATCCAACGACGGCGCACCCGGCGCCCCATTCAGTACCTCCGTCAACGACCAGTCCACATAAGCGGACAACGCCGACTCACACTCCGCCAGCCGCGCCGCGAACACCGGCGACGACTCCGCCAACTCGACCGCCATACCCGCCCACTGCGCCCCCTGACCAGGGAACACAAACACCGTCCGACCCACCGTACCCGCAACCCCGGACACCACCCGCCCCGAAGGCTCACCCACAGCCAACGCGGCCAGAGCGGACACCGGCTCCCCCACCACAACCGCCCGGTGCTCGAACCGCGCCCGGGACGACACCAACGACCACCCGACACCCACCGGATCAGTGCCGTCCGCCAGCGGACGCAGCGCCTCGGCCTGCCCGCGCAAGGCATCGGCGCTGCGGCCCGACAGAATCCACGGCACCACCACCGGGGCCCGGGAGACCGTCTGTTCGGCCTCCGCCTCCTCGGGCGCCTCTTCCAGGATCAGGTGAACGTTCGTCCCGCTCATCCCGAACGCCGAGACGCCCGCGCGCCTCGGCCGCTCGCCACGCGGCCACTCCCGCGCCTCGGAGAGCAGCTCCACGGCGCCCTCGGACCAGTCCACCCGGGAGGACGGGTTCTGCGCGTGCAGCGTCCTGGGCATCAGCCGGTGCTGAAGGGCGAGGACCATCTTCATCACGCCCGCCGCGCCGGCGGCGAGCTGGGTGTGGCCGAGGTTGGACTTGACGGAGCCGAGCCACAGCGGCCGGTCCTCCGGGCGGTCCTGGCCATAGGTGGCCAGCAGCGCCTGCGCCTCGATCGGGTCACCCAGCGAGGTGCCCGTACCGTGCGCCTCCACGACATCGACGTCCGAGGCGGACAGCCCGGCATTGGCCAGCGCCTGCCGGATCACCCGCTGCTGCGCCGGGCCGTTGGGCGCCGTCAGACCGTTCGACGCGCCGTCCTGGTTCGCCGCGCTGCCCCGGACCACCGCCAGTACGCGGTGGCCGTTGCGGCGCGCGTCCGACAGCCGCTCCACCAGGAGCAGGCCGACACCCTCGGAGAGGCCCATGCCGTCGGCGTCGTCGGAGAAGGCCTTGGACCGGCCGTCCTCGGCGAGGCCGCGCTGGCGGCTGAAGGCGATGAAACTCTCCGGCACCGAGGCGATCGAGGCCGCCCCCGCGAGGGCCAGCGAGCACTCGCCGGACCGCAGCGCTCGGGCCGCGAGGTCGAGGGCCACCAACGCCGAGGAGCATCCGGTGTCGAGGGTGACCGCCGGACCCTCCAGTCCCAGGGTGTACGAGATCCGCCCGGAGGCGATGCTGGGGCCCGTCCCGGTGAGCAGGTGGCCCTCCATGCCTTCCGGCAGTCGGCGCAGGCCTCTGCCGTAGCCGCCGTTGCCGACGCCGAGGTACACGCCGCAGGCGGTGCCGCGCAGGCTGTGCGGGTCGATGCGACCGTGCTCGATCGCCTCCCACGTGGTTTCCAGCAGGAGCCGCTGCTGCGGGTCCATCGCCAGGGCCTCGCGCGGCGAGATGCCGAAGAAGGCGGGGTCGAAGGAGCCCGCGTCCTGCACGAATCCGCCGGAGCGGACGTACGAGTGCCCCTCGTCGTCCGGGTCGGAGCTGAACAGCCGGCCGAGGTCCCAGCCCCGGTTGTCGGGGAAGTCGCTGAGGACCTCGTCGCCCGCCGTGACGAGGCGCCACAGGTCCTCGGGCCCGGCGATCCCGCCGGGGAAACGGCAGCCCATCCCGATGATCGCGACGGCGTCGTCGTCGGCCGGGCCCACAGCGACCGGTACGGTCCGCGGCTCGGCGGCCGCTCCGTCGCCGAAGAGCGCCCCTTGCAGGTACCGCGCGAGCCGGGTGACGTTCGGATAGTCGAAGACGAGCGTGGCCGCGAGCTTCAGGCCGGTCGCGGTGCGCAGGGCGTTGCGCAACGCCACCGCGAGCAGCGAGTCGAAGCCGAGGTCGCGCAGCGGCCGCCCCTCCTCGATGGCGTCCGGCGACGCGTGTCCGAGGACTCCGGCCGCGTGCGACCGTACGAGATCGCGCAGGGCGCGCTCGCGGTCGTCGGCGGAGAGCGGTCGCAGCCGCTCCCGCAGGGAGTTCTCGTCGGCCGACGGCGTGTCGTCGTCGGTACCGCCGTTGCGCTCCAGGAAGGCGCGGACCTCCGGAATGCCGTCGAGCAGGGGCCGTGCGCGCATGGCGGTGAACGCGGGGGTGAAGGAGTCCCAGTTCACGTCGCCGATGGCGAGGAACTCCTCGTCGTCCGCCATCGCCTGTCGCAGCCCGGCGATGGCGGTCTGCGGCGCCATGAACGTCAGACCGCGCCAGTTGAGCGAGCCGGGGTCGACCTTGCCCGCCATGCCGCCGTCGTCGGCGGACCACAGGCCCCAGGCGATCGTGGTTCCGGTGAGCCCTCGGGCGCGCCGGCTGCGGGTGACCGAGTCGAGGTAGGCGTTGCCCGCCGAGTAGGAGCCGTGTTCGCCGGCACCCCAGAGCGCCGCCACGGAGGAGTACAGGATGAACGCGTCCAGGCCGTCGCGGTCGAAGATCCGGTCGAGGTTGGCGGTCCCGGCCAGCTTCGCCTCCGCGCCGGCCTCGAACTCGGCCAGGTTCGTCCCGGTCAGTGAGGCGAGGTGGCCGACGCCCGCGCAGTGGATGACGGTTCGGATCGGCGGCCCGTCCGCCTCGATCCGCTCCACGAGTCGCGCCAGGTCCTCGTAGTCGCAGACGTCGCACGTCGCGACCGTCACCCTGACGCCCAGGGCGCCGAGCTCCTCGACGAGTTCGGGCACACCGGCCGCGTCCGGTCCGCGCCGGGAGGTCAGCACCAGGTGTTCGGCACCGGCCTCGGCCAGCCAGCGGGCCGTGTGCGCACCCAGGCCGCCGGTACCGCCGGTGATCAACGCCGTACCGCTCGTCCGCCACGGCTCCGCGGCGGCGCCCTCCAGCGGAGAACGCCGCAGCCGGCGCAGCAGGGCCGCACCCGAACGGATCGCGAACTGGTCCTCCGCACCACCTGCGGCGACCACCGCCGCCAGGCAGTCGGCATCCCGCTCCGTGAACCCCTCGGAGAGGTCGACCAGGCCGCCCCACCACTGCGGGAACTCCAGGCCGAAGACCAGCCCGAGACCCCAGCTGCTTCCCTGTACGGGATGACCGACCCGGTCACCGTCGGCCGCCGAGACCGCGTCCTGGGTGCACAGCCAGACCGAGATACGCCGGTCCCAGTCGGCCAGGGCCTGCATCAGCAGCACGTTGAGCGCGAGTCCTCCGGTGAGCGCCGGCCGGCCGGGGTACCCGCTCTCGTCGAAGGCGAGCAGGGAGATCACCCCGGTCACGTCCGGCTGCTCGGCCAGCAGCGCACCGAGCTGCTCCCGGTCGAGGTCCGCGGTGAGCACCAACTCGGCCACTGCCGCGCCGCGTTCGCGCAGGCTGTGGCTGATCAGTTCGACCGACACGTCACGGTCCGGCTGTGCTGCCGAGGTCACCAGCAGCCAGCGGCCGAAGAGCCCGGCCGCGGCGCGGGCCGGACCCGGCACCCAGTCGACGCCGTAGCGCCAGGAGTCCAGGACGGACCGCTCGGCCCGTCGCATCCGCCATGCGTGCAGGGCGGGAAGCATCGTGCTCAGCGAGGCGTCCTCGCCCACGCCCAGCTCATCGGCGAAGGCACGGGTGTCGCCGCTGCCGACGGCTTCCCAGAACTCCGCGTCCATCACGCCCTGTTCGCTCACCGTGCCGGTGGCCTCGTCCTCCAGCCAGTAGTGCCCACGCTGGAAGGCATACGTGGGCAGGTCGACGGTCGCGGGCCGTGCGTCGTCGGGGAAGGCGGCCGACCAGTCGACGTCCACGCCGCGCACCCACAGCTCGGCGACACCGGCCAGGAAACGGTCCAGGCCCCCGTCGTCGCGGCGCAGCGAACCGGTGACCACACCCGGCTCAGCGTCGGCGTCCTCGTCCGCCCCTTCCGCGATCTCCTGGACCGCAGCCGTCAGTACGGGGTGCGAGGAGGCCTCGACGAAGACGCCGTAACCCTCCCCGCTCAGCTTCTCGATCGCCTCGGAGAACCGAACCCGCGAGCGCAGATTCGTGAACCAGTACCCGCCATCCATCCCGGAACCGTCCACCAGTTCGCCGGTCACCGTCGACATCAACGGGATGTCACCCGCACGCGGGGAGACCCCGGCCAGCTCGACCGCCAGATCCGCCTCCAGCACATCCATCGCAGCCGAGTGCGAGGCGTAATCCACCGCTATCCGCCGCGCCCGCAACCCCTGCCCCCCGCACTCGGCAACCAGCTCGTCCAGAGCAACGGCCTCACCCGAGACCACCACCTGCGACGGACCATTCACCGCAGCCACCGACACCCGGCCCGCCCACGAACCAAGCAACTCCTCCACCCGCTCCACCGACGCCGCCACCGACGCCATACCGCCCGCACCCGCCACCGCCGCAATCGCCCGGCTCCGCAAGCACACCACCCGCGCCGCATCCTCCAACGACAACACCCCCGCCACACACGCGGCAGCGATCTCACCCTGCGAATGCCCCACCACCGCAGCCGGCACCACACCGAACGAACGCCACAACGCCGCCAACGACACCATCACCGCAAACGACACCGGCTGCACCACATCCACCGCATCCAACGACGGCGCACCCGGCGCCCCATTCAGTACCTCCGTCAACGACCAGTCCACATAAGCGGACAACGCCAACTCACACTCCGCCAGCCGCGCCGCGAACACCGGCGACGACTCCGCCAACTCGACCGCCATACCCGCCCACTGCGCCCCCTGACCAGGGAACACAAACACCGTCCGACCCACCGGACCCGCAACCCCGGACACCACCCGCCCCGAAGGCTCACCCACAGCCAACGCGGCCAGAGCGGACACCGGCTCCCCCACCACAACCGCCCGGTGCTCGAACCGCGCCCGGGACGACACCAACGACCACCCGACACCCACCGGATCAGTGCCGTCCGCCAGCGGACGCAGCGCCTCGGCCTGACCCCGCAGCGCGGCAGCACTCCGCCCCGACAGAATCCACGGCACCACCGACGGCGACAGCGTTCCCGAGCCGGTCTCGTCGTCCGGTTCCGGTGCCTGCTCCAGGATGAGGTGCGCGTTCGTGCCGCTCACTCCGAACGCCGACACGCCCGCACGCCGGGGCCGGTCCACGTGCGGCCACTCCCGCGCCTCGGAGAGCAGCTCCACCGCGCCCGCCGACCAGTCCACGTGCGACGACGGGTTGTCCGCGTGCAGCGTTCTCGGCAGTTCGCCGTGGTGCATCGCGAGGATCATCTTCATGACGCCGGCGACACCGGCGGCGGCCTGGGTGTGGCCGAGGTTGGACTTGACGGAGCCGAGCCACAGCGGCCGGTCCTCCGGGCGGTCCTGGCCATAGGTGGCCAGCAGCGCCTGCGCCTCGATCGGGTCACCCAGCGAGGTGCCCGTACCGTGCGCCTCCACGACATCGACGTCCGAGGCGGACAGCCCGGCATTGGCCAGCGCCTGCCGGATCACCCGCTGCTGCGCCGGGCCGTTGGGCGCCGTCAGACCGTTCGACGCGCCGTCCTGGTTGATCGCGCTGCCCCGGATGACGGCAAGGACGCGGTGGCCGTTGCGCCGGGCCGCCGACAGCCGTTCCAGGACGAAGACCCCGGCGCCCTCCGAGATCCCCATGCCGTCGGCGTCCTCGGAGAAGGCCTTGGAACGGCCGTCCTCGGCGAGGCCGCGCTGGCGGCTGAACCCGATGAACCCGAGCGGTGAGGAGCCGATGGAGGCCGCTCCGGCGAGCGCCATCGAGCACTCCCCGGACAGCAGTGCCTGGGAGGCCAGGCGCAGGGCCACCAGGGCGGAGGAGCATCCGGTGTCGACGGTGACGGCCGGGCCCTCCAGTCCCAGGGTGTACGAGATGCGCCCGGAGGCGATGCTCGTGATCGAGCCGGTGAGGAGGTGGCCCTCCACTCCCTCCGGGAGCTGGCGCAGGCCCGTGCCGTAGCCGCCGTGACCGACGCCGACGAACACGCCGCACTCGCTGCCGCGCAGGCTGTGCGGGTCGATGCGGCCGTGCTCGATCGCCTCCCACGACGTTTCGAGGAGCAGCCGCTGCTGCGGGTCCATGGCGAGGGCCTCGCGGGGCGAGATGCCGAAGAAGTCCGGGTCGAAGGAGCCCGCGTCCTGAAGGAAGCCGCCCGAGCGGACGTACGAGTGCCCCTCGTCGTCCGGGTCCGAGCTGAACAGCCGGCCGAGGTCCCAGCCCCGGTTGTCGGGGAATCCGCTGAGGACCTCGTCGCCCGCCGTGACGAGGCGCCACAGGTCCTCGGGCCCGGCGATCCCGCCGGGGAAACGGCAGCCCATCCCGATGATCGCGACGGCGTCGTCGTTGTCGGCCGCGTCGGCGGAGATCTGTGCGATGGCGGGCTCGAAGCCGGGCTGTTCACCGAAGAGGGTGGCGTGCAGGTGCTGTGCGAGGCGGGTGACGTTCGGGTGGTCGAAGACGAGTGTGGTGGCGAGCTTCAGGCCGGTCGCCGTGGTCAGGGCGTTGCGCAGCTCGACCGCGAGCAGCGAGTCGAAGCCGAGGTCGCGCAGCGGCCGCCCCTCCTCGATGGCGTCCGGCGACGCGTGTCCGAGGACCGTCGCCGCGTGGGCCCGTACGAGGTCGCGCAGCGCGGTCTCGCGGTCCTCCGCGGGAAGCGGGCGCAGGCGCTCCCGCAGGGTGTTCGCCTGGGTGGTCCGGGTGTGGTCGCCCTCGGTGCCCGGGTCGCCCTCCAGGACGGCGCGGGCCTCCGGTATGCCCTCGATCAGGGGGCGCGGACGGGTGGCCGTGTACGCGGGGGTGAAGGCGTCCCAGTCCACGTCGCCTATGGCGAGGAACTCCCGGTCGTCGGCCATGACCTGCCGCAGTCCGGCGATCGCGGTCCGGGGTGCCATGGCCGCCAGGCCGTGCCAGTTGAGCGAGTCGCGGTCGACGGTGCCGCCCAGTCCGCTGCCGTCGTCCGCGGACCACAGGCCCCAGGCGATCGTGGTCCCGGCCAGGCCGCGGGCGCGCCGGCTGCGGGTGACCGAGTCGAGGTAGGCGTTGCCGGCCGCGTAGGAGCCGTGGCCGCCGGCGCCCCAGACAGCCGCGACGGAGGAGTACAGGATGAACGCGTCGAGTTCCGTGCGGTCGAAGATCCGGTCGAGGTTGGCCGTCCCCGCCAGCTTCACCTGCGCGCCGGTCTCGAACTCCGCCAGGTCCGTGCCGGTGAGCGGGGCGGTACCGCCGGTTCCCGCGCTGTGCACGACTGTTCTGATCGGTGGGCCGTCCGCCTCGATCCGCTCGACGAGCCGGGCCAGTGCCGGGTAGTCGGATGTGTCGCAGGCCGCGATGGTCACCCTGACGCCCAGGGCGCCGAGTTCTTCGGCGAGTTCGGGGGCGCCGGGGGCGTCCGGTCCGCGCCGGGAGGTCAGCACCAGGTGTTCGGCACCGGCCTCGGCCAGCCAGCGGGCCGTGTGCGCACCCAGGCCGCCGGTACCGCCGGTGATCAACGCCGTACCGCTCGTCCGCCACGGCTCCGCGGCGGCGCCCTCCAGCGGAGAACGCCGCAGCCGGCGCAGCAGGGCCGCACCCGAACGGATCGCGAACTGGTCCTCCGCACCACCTGCGGCGACCACCGCCGCCAGGCAGTCGGCGTCCCGCTCCGTGAATGCCTCGGGCAGATCGGCCAGGCCGCCCCACCACTGCGGGAACTCCAGGCCGGACACCAGCCCGAGACCCCAGCTGCTTCCCTGTACGGGATGGCCGACCCGGTCACCGTCGGCCGCCGAGACCGCGTCCTGGGTGCACAGCCAGACCGGTACCGGTGTGTCCAGGTCGGCCAGCGCCTGCGTCAGCAGGACGTTGAGCGCCAGGCCGGTGGAGAGTGCGGGCCGCTCGGGGTGCGGGTTCTCGTCGAGGGCCAGCAGGGAGAGCACCCCGGTCGTGTCGGGGTGCTCGGCCAGGAGCGTGCCCAGCTGCTCCCGGTCGAGGTCCTCGGTGAGCCGCAGCTCGGTGACCTGCGCGCCGCGTTCGCGCAGGCTGTGGCTGATCAGCCCGGCCGACCCGTCACGGTCCGGCTGTGCTGCCGAGGTCACCAGCAGCCAGCGGCCGAAGAGCCCGGCCGCGGCGCGGGCCGGACCCGGCACCCAGTCGACGCCGTAGCGCCAGGAGTCGAGCGCGGATGTCGCGCGCACGGGTGCGTGCTCGTCCTCCAGCCAGTAGTGGGCGCGCTGGAAGGCGTAGGTGGGGAGGTCGGTGGTCTGTGCACCGGCCGGGGCGAAGTAGGCCGCCCAGTCGACGTGGGCGCCGTCCGCCCACAGGTGGGCCAGGGCCGCGACCGTGCTGGCCGGTTCGGGGCGCTTGCGGTGCAGGAGGGGGACGGCGACGGCGTCACCGCCGTACGTCTCGTCGATCGCGCCGATCAGGCCGGCGTCGGGGCCGAGTTCGACGAATCGGGTGACGCCGAGGGCCTTCAGGCGGGTGACGGCGTCGGCGAAGCGGACCGTGCCCCGGACCTGGTCCGCCCAGTAGGCCGCGGTGAACTCGGTGACCGGCTCGCTCGTCAGCGTGGAGACGATCGGGATGCGCGGACTTCCGTACGTCAGCTCCGCCGCGGCCTCGGTGAACCGGGCCAGCATCGGCTCCATCAGGGCCGAGTGGAAGGCGTGGCTGACCTCCAGACGGCGGCTCTGCCGGTCGGGCAGGAGAGCGGCCACCGCTTCGACGGCCTCGGCGGTGCCGGACAGGACCACCTGGCCGGGGGCGTTGACCGCCGCCACCGATACGCCCTCGATCAGCAGGGGTGTGACCTCGTCGAGCGTCGCCCGGACAGCCCGCATCGCACCGCCGGCGGGCAGTGCCTGCATCAGTTCGGCGCGGGCGGCGACCAGCCGGCACGCGTCGGGCAGGGACAGCACACCGGACACGTGCGCGGCGGCCAGCTCACCCACCGAGTGGCCGACCAGGTAGTCCGGCCTGACACCCCACGACTCGACCAGCCGGAACAGCGCCACCTCGACGGCGAACAGCGCGGGCTGCGCCCAGCCGGTGGTCTTCAGCGCCTCCGCATCGGTGAACATCACCTCGCGCAGACCGTCGAAGTACGCGCACACCTCGTCCAGAGCGGCTGCGAACACCGGGAAGGCCTCGGCCAGTTCCCGGCCCATGCCGGCCCGCTGGCCGCCCTGGCCCGAGAACACGAACCCGGTCAGACCGTCACCGGCGAGCCCGGACACCACGCCCGCGACGGGTCCGCCCGCCGCCAGCGCCGCCAGCCGGGTGCGCAGTTCGTCCGTGTCCGCGCCGAGCACGACCGCCCGGTGCTCCAGTCCGGTACGGGCGACGGCCAGCGACAGGCCCACGTCCGCCGGGTCCAGTCCGCCGACCGCGGACGCCAGCCGTTCGGCCTGCGCGGGCAGCGCGGACGCCGTCCTCGCGGACACCAGCCACGGGACGAGCGGCAGATCCGCCCGGCGCGGGGCGGCCTCGGTCCCGGCCTGCTCCGGCGCCTCCTCGATGATCACGTGCGCGTTCGTCCCGCTGGCGCCGAACGACGACACCCCGGCCCGCCTGGGCCGGTCGCCCGGGGCCCAGTCCCGCTCCTCTGAGAGCAGTTCGACCGCACCGGCCGACCAGTCCACATGCGTCGAAGGGTGCTGCGCGTGCAGCGTTCTGGGCAGCAGCCCGTGCCGCATCGCCAGCACCATCTTGATGACCCCGGCGATGCCGGAGGCCGCCTGGGTGTGGCCGATGTTGGACTTGACGGAGGCGAGCCACAGCGGCTGGTCGTCGGCACGGCCCTGGCCGTATGTGGCGAGCAGCGCCTGCGCCTCGATCGGGTCGCCGAGCGAGGTGCCGGTGCCGTGCGCCTCGACCGCGTCCACCTCGGACGCGGCGACATCGGAGTTGGCCAGCGCCTGCCGGATCACCCGCTGCTGCGAGGGGCCGTTGGGCGCCGTCAGTCCGTTCGACGCGCCGTCCTGGTTGGTGGCGGTGCCGCGCACCACGGCCAGTACGCGGTGGCCGTTGCGCTGTGCGTCCGACAGGCGTTCCAGGAGCAGGACGCCGATGCCCTCGCCCCAGCCGGTGCCGTCCGCGTCGTCGGAGAAGGCCTTGACCCGGCCGTCGACCGCGAGTCCGGACTGCCGGCTGAACTCGGTGAAGTTGCGGGTCGAGCCCATCACGGTGGCGCCGGCCGCGAGGGCCAGGGAGCACTCGTCGTTGCGCAGCGCCTGCACCGCGAGGTGCAGCGCGACCAGGGAGGACGAGCACATGGTGTCGACGGTGACGGCCGGCCCTTCCAGGCCCAGGGTGTAGGCGATGCGTCCTGACAGGACGGCGCCCGAACCACCGGTCAGCAGATGGCCCTCGACACCGTCCGGTGCCGTCCGCACCGAAGCGCCGTAGCCCTGGTGACTCGCTCCGACGAAGACGCCCGCGCGTTCACCGCGCAGGCTCTCCGCGTCGATGCCCGCCCGTTCGACGACCTCCCAGGAGGTCTCCAGGAGGAGCCGCTGCTGCGGGTCCATGGCGAGGGCCTCGCGCGGCGAGATGCCGAAGAACCCGGCGTCGAACTCGGCGGCGCCGTGCAGGAACGCGCCGTGCCGGGTGTAGCTGGTGCCCGGGTGGGCGGGGTCCGGGTGGTAGAGGTGCTCCAGGTCCCAGCCGCGGTCTGCGGGCAGGTCACCGACGAGGTCGGCGCCGGCCGCGATCAGGTCCCAGAACTCCTCGGGAGTGTCGGCACCGGGGAAGCGGCAGCCCATCGAGACGATCGCGATGGGCTCGCGCTGCTTGTCCTCCAGCTCCCGGACCCTTCGGCGGGTCGCCTGCAGATCCGCAGTGACTCGGTTCAGATAGTCCCGCAGCCGCTGTTCGTTCGCGCCACTGCTCATCGGATGCCCAACTCCCGGTCGATCAGGTCGAAGATCTCGTCGTTCGTCGCCGCTGCAAGGTCTTGGTGCGGGGCGTCGGTCTCTGTTTCCGGTTCGGCCCGGCGCAGCAGGGCACCCAGCCGGCCGGCCAGGTCGAGGCGGTTCCAGTCCTCGTCCGGCAGTGCCGCCAGCTGGGTTTCCAGCCGCTCCAGGCCGGCCAGTACGTCAGGTGTCCCGCCGCACAGCTCGTCCCACAGCCGGCGGGCGAGTGCGGCGGGGGTGGGGTGGTCGAAGACGAGCGTCGCGGGCAGCCTCAGGGCTGTCGCCACGTTCAGCCGGTTACGGAACTCCAGCGCCGTCAGGGAGTCGAAGCCGAGCTCCTTGAACGCCCGGCGGGGCCGGATGTCCTCCGGCTGCCCGGCCTTGAGCACCGCGGCCGCCTCCCGTCGGACGAGCTCCACCAGCGCGCTCTCCTGTTCCTCCGAGGACAGGCCGGCCAGCCGGTCAGCGAGTGCCGTGGACCGTTCCGGGCGGGGACCGGTGTCCCCGTCCCGCTGCCGCGCCACCGGCTGCGCCTCGGTGAGCGCGGCGACCAGCCGGCGGTCCCGCGTCATGGTGTAGAGGGGGAGGAAGCGGGCCAGGTCGAAAGAGGCGATGGCGACCGCGGCGTCGCCGTTGCCGACCGCGAGCGCCAGCGCCCGTACGGCCGATTCGGGCCGCATCAGGCGCATTCCGCGCCGGGTCAGCAGGTCGGAGACCTCACCCTCGACCATGCCGCCGCCGTCCCAGGCCCCCCAGGCGACCGACGTGGCCGCCGTGCCCCGGGCGCGCCGCGTCTGTGCGAGGGCGTCCAGGTAGGCGTTGGCGGCGGCGTATCCGGCCTTGCCCGCGTCGCCCCACGTACCGGCTCCGGAGGAGAACAGCACGAAGGCGTCCAGGTCCAGGTGGGCGGTCAGGTCGTCCAGATGCCGGGCGCCTTCGGCCTTGCCCCGCATTATCCGGGCGAGTTCGGCGGTGGACAGGTCCCCGACGGGGATCTCCTGCTGGGTGAGCCCGGCCGCGTGCACGACGGCCGTCAGCGGCTCGGCGGGGTCCGTCGCGGCGAGGACGGCTGCGAGCTGGTCCGCGTCACCGACGTCGCAGGCGGCGATCGTCACCCGGGCGCCGAGCGCGGTCAGTTCCCCGCTCAGCTCCCCGGCGCCGGGGGCGTCCGTGCCCCGGCGGCTGGTCAGCACCAGGTGCGCCGCGCCGTTCCGGGCGGCCCAGCGGGCGACATGGGCGCCGAGGGCGCCGGTGCCGCCGGTGATCAGGACGGTGCCACGCGGCCGCCACGGCTCGGCCCCGGGCGCCGGGGCGGGCACCAGGCGCCGGGCGAGGAGCGTGCCGTCACGCAGGGCGACCTCGGTCTCGCCGGTGGTTTCGGACAGCACCTCGACGAGCCGGCCGAGCGCTTCCCCGTCCAGCCGGTCCGGCAGGTCGATCTGCCCGCAGAGCCGGTCGGGTTCGTCGAGGCCGAGCACCACGCCGAGCCCCCACACCTGAGCCTGTACGGGGTGCCGGACGGGATCGTCCGGGCCGGTGCCGACCGCGCCCCGGGTCGCCAGCCACAGCGGGGCGTCGCCGGTCAGGGCCCGTACGCAGGCGACGGTGTCGGCCAGTCCGGTGCTGAGCGCCGGTTCGTCGGGGTGGGGCCGTTCGTCGAGTGCGGCCAGCGACAGCACGCCGTCGATCCGCTCCGGCAGCCGGGCACCGTCCCGGACCAGTTCGCGTACACCCACCGGGTGCACGGTCGCGCCGTGCCGGGCGAGCCCCGTGAGCACCGCACCGACGAGGCCGGTGTCCACCGGCTCGTCGGGGGTCACCACGAGCCAGTCGCCGGTGAGCACCGGGGTTCCGTCGGCGGGCACCGGGGTCCAGTCGACGCGGTAGCGCCAGCCGTCGACGAGGGCGCGCTCCTGTTGCGCGGCCGCCTCCGCCGGGGCTTCGAGCCAGTGGCGCCGGGGCCGGAAGGGGTAGCCGGGCAGCTCCACGTGAGGGGCGGCGGTCGGGAACGACCGGGCCCAGTCGACGGGGGCGCCACGCACCCATGCCTCGGCCAGCGAGAGCAGGAACCGCTCGCCGCTTCCGTCGTCGCGGCGCAGTGAGCCGACGGCGAAGGCCTCGGCGTGGTCGGAGACGGTCTCCTCGACCGCGGCGAGCAGCACCGGGTGCGGGCTGCTCTCGACCCAGCATCCGAAGCCCTGCCCGGCCAGTGTCCGTACCGCCTCCGCGAAGCGCACGGGCCGGCGCAGGTTGGCGCACCAGTAGGCGGCGTCGAGCGCAGCGGTGTCGATCCACTCGCCGGTGACGGTGGAGAAGAACGGGATGCGGGGCGGGCGCGGCTCCACGGGGGCGAGCAGTACGGCCAGTTCGTCCAGCACCGGTTCGACGTGTACGGAGTGCGAGGCGTAGTCGACCGGGATCATCCGTACCCGCACATCGCGCTGCCCACAGATCCTGGCCAGGTCCTCCAGTGCGTCCCGGTCGCCGGAGAGCACCACGGAGCGGGGCCCGTTGACGGCGGCGACGGACAGCCGCTCCCCGTACGGGGCCATCAGGTCGGTGAGCTGCTCCTCCGGCAGGGCGACGATCGCCATCGCACCGCGTCCGGTCACACCGGTGAGCACCTTGCTGCGCAGGCACACCACGCGTGCGGCGTCCTCCAGCGTCAGCGCCCCGGCCACACACGCGGCGGCGATCTCGCCCTGCGAGTGCCCCACCACCGCGGCCGGCTCCACGCCGTACGACTGCCACAGTGCCGCCAGCGACACCATCACGGCGAACGACACCGGCTGTACGACGTCCACCGCGTCCAGCGACGGTGCGCCCGGCACGCCGTTCAGCACCTCGGTCAACGACCAGTCGACATACGGGGACATCGCCTTCTCGCACTCGGCGAGCCGCTCCGCGAACACCGGCGACCACTGCGCCAGCTCGACCCCCATACCGGCCCACTGCGCCCCCTGGCCGGGGAAGACGAACGCGGTACGGCCGACCGGTCCGGCCACTGCGGAGACGAGCCGTTCGGCGGGCTCGCCCGCCGCGAGAGCCGCCAGTGCGGGGCCGGGCTCCCCCACGAGGACGGCCCGGTGGTCGAACCGCGCACGGGTCACCGCCAGCGAACGCGCGGTGGCGTACGGGTCGGAGGTGTCCACGAGCGGGCGCAGCGCGGCGGCGCGGGCGCGCAGCGCCTCCGGTTCGCGGGCGGACAGGATCCAGGGAACGGCACCGGTGGGCCGGTCCGCGGTGACGGCGGCCGGCTCGGGTGCGGCTTCCAGGATCACGTGTGCGTTGGTGCCGCTGATGCCGAACGCGGAGACGCCGGCCCGGAGCGGATGGTCCGTCGCGGGCCACGGCCGGGATTCGGACAGCAGCCGCACGGCGCCCGACTCCCAGTTGACGCGCGAGGTGGGCTCAGCCGCGTGCAAGGTCTTCGGCAGGACTCCGCGGCGCAGCGCCTGCACCATCTTGATGACGCCGACGACACCGGCGGCCGCCTGGGTGTGGCCCACGTTGGACTTGAGCGAGCCGAGCCAGAGCGGGCGCTCGGCCGGCCGGCCGGCGCCGTAGGTGGCGAGCAGCGCCTGCGCCTCGATCGGGTCGCCCAGCCGGGTACCGGTGCCGTGCGCCTCCACGGCGTCGACGTCCTGCGCGGTGAGCCCGGCGGCGGCCAGGGCCTGCCGGATCACGCGCTGCTGGGACGGGCCGCTGGGTGCGGTCAGGCCGTTCGAAGCGCCGTCCTGGTTGACCGCGCTGCCCCGCACCACGGCCAGCACGCGGTGGCCGTTGCGACGTGCGTCGGACAGCCGCTCGACCAGGAGGACGCCCACGCCCTCGGCCATGCCGAAGCCGTCCGCGTCCTCCGCGAAGGACCGGCAGCGGCCGTCCGTGGACAGGGCGCGCTGCCTGCTGAAGCTGATCATCGGGGTGGGTGTCGACATCACCGACGCGCCCGCCACCAGGGCGAGTCCGCACTCGCCGGAGCGCAGTGCACCGGCCGCCATGTGCAGGGCCACCAGCGAGGAGGAGCAGGCGGTGTCGATGGTGATCGCGGGGCCGGTGAAGCCGAACGTGTACGAGAGCCGGCCGGACGCCACGCTCGGCGCGCCGCCGGTCACCTGGTAGCCCTCCAGTTCACCGGGCATGCCGTGCAGTCGGCCGTAGTCACTGGCCAGGATTCCGGCGAACACTCCGGTGTCGCTGCCCTTGAGGTCGGCGGGGACCACCCCGGCGCTCTCGAACGCCTCCCACGTGGTCTCCAGGAGCAGCCGCTGCTGCGGGTCCATGGCCAGTGCCTCGCGGGCGGAGATGCCGAAGAACTCGTGGTCGAACTCGGCGGCCCGGTGCAGGAATCCGCCGGCGCGCGTGTAGCTGGTGCCGTGCCGGTCGGCGTCGGGGTCGTAGAGCGACTCGATGTCCCAGCCGCGGTCGGTGGGCAGGGCGCCGATGGCGTCGCCCCCGTCCATGAGCAGGCGCCACAGGGCTTCCGGGCCGTCGATGTCGCCGGGCAGCCGACAGGCCATGCCGACGATGGCGAGCGGCTCGTCCGCGGCGGAGGCACGGACCGGTGCGCCGTCGTCGTTCGCGGGCTGCTCGCCCAGGACCTCGCCGCGCAGGTGCTCGGCGAGCAGTGCGGGGGTCGGATGGTCGAAGACGAGCGTGGTGGGCAGCCGGGTGCCGAGGGCCTTGGCCAGCCGGTCGCGCAGACCGACGGCGGTGAGCGAGTCGAACCCGAGGTCCTTGAAAGCCCGGTCGGTGGCGAGGGCCTTCGGATCGCTGTGGCCGAGCACCTTCGCGGTGTGCTCGCGCACCAGGTCCTGGACCAGCTCGCGCTGTGCCTCGTCGGGGAGTTCGAGGAGCCGGGCGCGCAGGGCGGGGGCCGGGCGGCCGGGGTCCCCGGGCACCGCCGGGTCCTGCGGGGCGGCGACCAGTTCGCTCAGCAGCGGGCTGGGGCGGGTGGCCGTGAAGACGGGGCCGAACCGCTCCCAGTCGACGTCCGCGACGGCGACGGCCGTCTCGTCGTGGTCCAGGACGACGTCCAGTGCCCGCAGCGCGCGGTCGGGGTCCAGGAGCGGGAGCCCGGTGGCGGCGAGGATCTCCCGCTGGTCCGGGGCGATCATTCCGCCGCCGCTCCAGGGGCCCCAGGCGACCGACGTGGCGGTCAGGCCGCGGGCGCGCCGGCCGGCCGCCAGGGCGTCGAGGAAGGCGTTCGCGGCACCGTAGGCGCCGTGGTCGGCGACGCCCCAGGTGGCCGAGATCGAGGAGAACAGGACGAACGCGTCCAGCGGGGTGTCCGCGAGCAGTTCGTCGAGGATGCGCGCGCCTTCGGCCTTGGCGGCCATGAGGTCCGGCAGCTCGCCGGGGCCGAGGTCCTTCAGCGGGCCCAGCTCGCAGACGCCTGCGGCGTGGAACACCGCTGACAGCGGCCGGTCCCCGCCGATTCCGTCGAGCAGTGCGGCCAGTGCGGAGCGGTCGGTGACGTCGCAGGTCGCGGCCGTCAGCTCGCTGCCCGCCTCGCGCAGTTCGGCGGCGAGCGCCGCCATCTCGTCCGGGTCTCCGCCGTGGCGGCTCAGCAGGATGACCTGTTCGGCCCCGCCCTCGGCCAGCCGGCGGGCGAGCCGGCGGCCCAGTGCCCCGGTGCCGCCCGTGATGAGGACGCTGCCGTGCGGCTGGTAGGACCGCCGTCCGGTGGCGGGGCGCCGGGCCCGGACGAGCCGGCGGGCGAACACGGCGGCGGACCGGATCGCGACCTGGTCCTCGTCCCGGCCCCCGGTGAGCACGGCGGCGAGCCGTTCGCGGGCCCGCCCGTCCCATCGCGAAGGCAGGTCGACCAGGCCGCCCCAGGTACGGGGGTGTTCGACCGCAGCGGCACGCCCCGCTCCCCAGACCGCCGCCGACGCCGGGTCGGGCGCCGGGTCGGAGGGGCCGGTGGACACCGCGCCGCGCGTGGCGCACCACAGCGGGGCGGTGATGCCCGCCGCGTCCAGCGCGTGGAGCAGGGCGACCGTCGCGGCCACCCCGGCCGCGGGCTCCGGTGCCGCGTCCAGGGTGAGCAGGGACAGCACACCGGCCACCTCGTGGCCGGTGGCCGCCAGGGCGAGCGTCGACGCGTCGGGCACACCGTCCGGCAGCGGGCACAGCACCACGGCCACGCCGGCGTCGCGCAGGGCTCGGGCGGTCTCGCGGTGGTCGTCGGCCGGGCCGGGCGGTGCGACCAGCAGCCAGCTGCCGGCCGGTGGGGTGGCGGAGGTGTCCGGGAGCGGCCGCCAGGCGATCTCGTAGCGCCGGCCCCCGACCGGGTCCGCGTCCGGCACTGCCGCAGCGGGCTCCGTGGCGGACGGCGTCCACCAGTAGCGGTGCCGGTCGAACGGATACGTGGGCAGCTCGGTCCGGCGGCCGCCGGAGCCGGAGAGGACCTCGTCCCAGTCCGGTTCCACGCCGTGGACGTGCAGTTGGGCGAGCGACTCCATGAACCGGCCGGGGCCGCCTGCACCGCGGCGCAGCGAACCGACCGCGACGCCGTCCTCGACACCGGCGCTCTCCAGCGTCTGCTGGATGCCGATGGTCAGCGTCGGGTGCGGGCTCGACTCCAGGAAGACCCGGTGCCCCGACCCTGCCAGGGTCCGCACGGTCTCCTCGAAGCGCACGGTGCCGCGCAGGTTCCGGTACCAGTAGTCACCGGTGAGTTCGGTTCCCGCCAGCACGGTGCCGGTGACGGTGGAGTGGAACGGCACCCGGGCGGGCCGCGGCTCGACCGGTGCGAGCAGCCGCGCCAGTTCGTCCTCGATGGGCTCGACCTGCGCGGAGTGGGAGGCGTAGTCGACCGGGACGGCGCGCGCGTGGATGTCCAGCCGCGCGCACTCGGCCAGGAGCGCGGCGACCTCTTCGGTCCCGCCGGACACCACGACGGACCGGGGGCCGTTCACCGCCGCGCCGGAGATCCGTCCGTCGAACCGCGCCACCAGTTCGGCGACCCGGTCGGCGGACTCGAACACGGAGGCCATGGTGCCGCGTCCGGCCAGGGCCAGCAGCGCTCGGCTGCGCAGGGCCACGACCCGTGCGGCGTCCCGCAGGCTGAGCGCGCCCGCCACACAGGCGGCCGCGATCTCTCCCTGCGAGTGTCCGACCACGGCCGCCGGGCGGATGCCCCGGGACTGCCACAGTTCGGCGAGCGCGACCATCGTCGCCCACAGCGCGGGCTGCACGACGTCGACGCGGTCCGCGGGCGGGGCGTCGTCGGCGCCCCGCAGTACGTCCAGGAGCGACCAGTCCACGAACTCTGACAGCGCCCGCTCGCACGCGGCGATCCAATCCGCGAAGACCGGTGAGGTGTCGATCAGTTCCGTGGCCATGCCCTGCCACTGGCCGCCCTGGCCGGGGAAGACGAACACCACGCGGTCATCGCTCGCGGCCGTGCCGCGCACCAGCCCGTTCGCCTCGCCGTCCTCGGCGAGCACCGCCAGCGCGCGGTCCAGCTGCTCGGGTCCGGAGGCGAGCAGTACGGCTCGCTCCGCGAACCGGGCCCGGCCGGTGGCGAGCGTGCGGGCGATGTCGGCGGGACGCGCCGCCCCGTCGCGCAGCGCCGTGCGCAGCCGCCGCGCCTGCTCGCGCAGCGCATCCGGGGTACGGGCGGAAAGGGCGTGGGGCAGTACGGGCCCGGCGGCCTGTGCGGGGGCCGCTGCGGGTGCCGGCCCAGCAGGTGCCGGCCCAGCAGGTTCCGGCCCAGCAGGTTCCGGCTCCGGCTCCGCGGGCTCGGCGATGATCACGTGTGCGTTGGTGCCGCTCACTCCGAAGGCCGACACGCCCGCCCGTCGCGGCCGGTCGCCGGCCGTCCACGGCACGGGTTCGGTCAGCAGCCGGACCTCGCCGGCGGACCAGTCGACGTGCGAGGTCGGCGTGTCCGCGTGCAGGGTCCGCGGCAGCAGTCCGTGCCGCATCGCGAGCACCATCTTCATGACGCCGCCGAGCCCGGCAGCGGCCTGCGCGTGCCCGATGTTGGACTTCAACGAGCCGAGCCACAGGGGCCGTTCGGGAGAACGCTGCCCGTAGACGTCGAGCAGAGCGGCGGCCTCGATCGGGTCGCCCAGTACGGTGCCGGTGCCGTGCGCCTCGACGGCGTCCACTTGGTCGGGGTGCAGTCCGGCACTGGCTAGCGCCTGCCGGATCACCCGCTGCTGCGAGGGGCCGTTCGGCGCCGTCAGACCGTTCGAGGCCCCGTCGGAGGCGACCGCCGTACCCTCCACCACGGCCAGTACCCGGTGGCCGTGGCGGCGCGCGTCGGAGAGCCGTTCGAGGACAAGGGTGCCCACACCCTCGGCCCATCCGGTGCCGTCGGCGTCGTCCGAGAACGCCTTGCAGCGCCCGTCCGGCGCGAGCCCGCGCTGCCTGCTGAACTCGACGAAGATACCGGGGCGCGCCATCACCGTCGCCGCACCGGCCAGGGCCAGCGTGGACTCGCCGTTGCGCAGCGACTGCACCGCGAGGTGCAGCGCGACCAGTGACGCCGAGCAGGCCGTGTCCACAGTCATCGCGGGCCCTTCGAGGCCCAGGACGTAGGAGATCCTGCCGGAGGCGGTGGAGCCGGTGGTACCGGTCAGCGCGTAGCCCTCCAGCCCGTCCGCCGCCTCGTCCAGCCGGGGGCCGTACTCCTGCTGCATCGCGCCGACGAAGACCCCGGTACGGCTTCCGCCGAGCCGGGAGGGATCGATCCCGGCCCGTTCCAGGGCCTCCCACGCGGTCTCCAGGAGCAGCCGCTGCTGGGGGTCCATGGCGAGCGCCTCGCGCGGGCTGATGCCGAAGAAGTCGGCGTCGAAGTCGCCCGCGTCGTAGAGGAATCCGCCCTGGGCGACCGTCGAGCCGCCCGGTGCGTCGGGGGCGGCCAGCAGCCGTTCGATGTCCCAGCCCCGGTCCGCGGGGAAGGCCGCCACAGCATCGGTGCCGGAGTTCACCAGCTCCCAGAGGTCCTCGGGCGAGCTGACTCCGCCCGGGAAGCGGCAGCCCATGCCGACGATCGCGATCGGTTCGTCGTGCGCGGGCCTGGCGAACGCATCCGCCGTCCGCCGGGCGGCGGGTGCGCCGGCGGATGTGACGGCCACGCGCTGGAGGTGCTCCGCCAGCCGGGCCGGCGTGGGGTGGTCGAAGAGCAGGGTGGTCGGCAGGTCGACGCCGAGGGCCTCGCGGAGCCGGTTGCTCAGCTGGACGGAGGACTGCGAGTCGAACCTGAGGTCCTTGAACGACGTGCCGGCCGGTATCGCGCCGGCGTCCGTGTGTCCGAGCACCGCGGCGGCGTGCGTGCGCACCAGCTCCAGCAGAATCCGCCGCCGCTCGTCCTCGTCCCCGGCCTCGGCCAGCCGGGCGGCGGCCGCGCTCCGCGCGGTCTCCTCGTCTCCGGCCTCGGGGGCGACGGAGCCGAACCAGTGGCGACGGCGCTGGAACGCGTAGGTGGGCAGGTCGACGAGGGCGGGGCGGGCGTCGTCGGGGAAGGCGGCCGTCCAGTCGACGTCCACGCCGCGCACCCACAGCTCGGCGACACCGGCCAGGAAGCGGTCCAGGCCGCCGTCTTCGCGGCGCAGCGAACCGGTGATGACACTGTCGTCCACGATCTCCTGGACCGCGGCGGTCAGTACGGGGTGCGAGGAGGCCTCGACGAAGACTCCGTAACCCTCTCCGCTCAGCTTCTCGATGGCCTCGGAGAACCGGACCCGCGAGCGCAGATTCGTGAACCAGTACCCGCCATCCATCTCCGAGCCGTCCACCAGCTCACCCGTCACGGTCGACAGCAGCGGGATGTCACCCGCACGCGGAATGATCCCGGCCAGCTCGACCGCCAGATCCGCCTCCAGCACATCCATCGCAGCCGAGTGCGAGGCGTAGTCCACCGCGATCCGCCGCGCCCGCAACCCCAGCTCCTGGCAACGGTCCACGACCTCCCCGACTGCGGCGACCTCACCCGAGACCACCACCTGCGAGGGACCGTTCACCGCGGCGATGGACACCCGGTCGCCCCAGGCGGCGAGGATCTCCTCCACCCGCGCCGCGCCGGCACCCACCGAGGCCATCGTGCCCGCCCCGCTCGACAGCCGGGCTATCGCCTTGCTGCGCACGCAGACGACCCGCAGCGCGTCCTCCAGGGACAGCGCGCCCGCCACACACGCGGCGGCGATCTCACCCTGCGAGTGCCCCACCACGGCCGCCGGCTCGACTCCGAACGAACGCCACAGCGCCGCCAGCGACACCATCACCACGAAGGACGCCGGCTGCACCACGTCGACGCGCTCCAGCGACGGCGCGTCCGCCGCCCCGCGCAGCACGTCGGTGACCGACCAGTCCACCAGCCCGGCGAGCGCGGCCTCGCACTGTGCGACCGCATCCGCGAACACCGGCGACCCGTCCAGCAGCCGCGCGCCCATCGCCGCCCACTGCGCCCCCTGGCCAGGGAACACGAACACCGTGCGGCCCACCCCGCCGGCGACCCCGGAGACCACGCACGCCGACGGGTCACCGTCCGCCAGGGCACCGAGCCCCGAGGCGAAGTCACCCACCACCACGGCCCGGTGCTCGAACCGTGCCCGGGACGACGCCAACGACCACGCCACGGACACCGGGTCCGGCTCGCCCGCCGCGGTCCTGCCCAGCGCCGCCGCCTGATCGCGCAGCGCACCCGCACTCCGCCCGGACAGCACCCACGGCACGGCCGGTACGGATATATCGGCCGCATCGGACGCCTCGGGCGCCACCGACATGGCCGCCACGGGAGACGGCACCGGCGCGGGGGCCTCGCTCAGGACCAGGTGACAGTTGGTGCCGCCCATCCCGAAGGCGCTGACACCGGCGGTCCGCGGGCCGTCGGTCCCGGGCCACTCGGTCGGGCCGGCCACGACGCGCAGGTTGAGGTCGGCCAGCGGGATGTCCGGGTTCGGCTTCTCGAAGCCGAGGCTGGCGGGGATCTGCCGGTGGGACAGCGCGAGCACCGCCTTGAGCAGCCCCGCGGCCCCGGCGGCGGCCTCCAGGTGGCCCAGGTTCGTCTTGACGGAGCCGACCAGCAGCGGTGCGGCGGTGTCGCGGGCGCTTCCCAGCACCTCGCCCAGCGCCGCCGCCTCGACCGGGTCGCCCACCGGCGTTCCGGTGCCGTGCAGTTCGACGTACTGGACGCTGCCCGGGGAGATCCCGGCCGCTGCGTACGCCCGGCGCAGTACCGCTGCCTGAGCGTCCCGGCTGGGGGTGGTCAGCTGCTCGGCGACACCGTCGTTGTTGACGGCACCGCCGAGGATGACACCGTGGACGCGGTCGCCCGCGGCGATCGCGTCCGGGAGCAGCCGCAGGACGAGGGCGACGCCGCCCTCACCCCGTACGAAGCCGTTGGCGCGGTGGTCGAAGGTGTGGCAGCGCCCGTCCGGGGACAGGCCGCCGAACTCCTCCGCCGCGACGCCGGTCTCGGCGGCCAGGTTGAGGTTCACACCGCCCGCGAGGGCGAGGGTGCTCTCGCCGCGGCGCAGACTCTCCACCGCGGTGTGCACCGCGACGAGCGAGGACGCCTGGCCGGTGTCGATGACGAGGCTGGGCCCGCGCAGGCCGAAGAGGTGGGAGACGCGGTTGGCGATGACGCCTCGGCTCACGCCGGGCATCGCGTGGTGGTTGACCGCGTCCCGGCCGGCGCGTGCCAGCAGGAGCGCGTAGTCGTCGCGCATCGCGCCGAGGAACACGCCCGTCGCGCTGCCGCTGAGGTCACCGGCGACGATCCGGGCGTCCTCGAAGGCCTCCCAGGCGAGTTCGAGCATCAGCCGCTGCTGCGGGTCCATCACGGCGGCTTCCCGGGGGGTGATCCCGAAGAAGCCGGCGTCGAACCGGTCGACCCCCTCGATGAACGCTCCCCAGCGTCCGCCAACCGGTTCACGTCCGGGTGGCACCTGGCCGACCGCGCACTCCCCGTCGCTCAGCAACTGCCAGAACGCTTCGGGATCCGCCGCCCCGGGCAGTCGGCAGGAGATCCCGACGACAGCGACCGGCTCCTCGCCGGTTCCCGGGCGAGGACGAGAAGGGGACACGGAGTTCCCGGTGTGGGAAGTGTCCGTGGGTCGCAAGGTGTCCATAGGGCGCGCTGCTCCCGCCTATTCCGCGATTTTGGTGAAACCGGTCCAGCGGAAGGTCCTTGACGACAGGCCCCTGATGGCGGCCAGTTCGCCGGAGGGCTCGAAGTGCTGGTAGCCGCCGTAGTACTTGATCTTGATCTTCTGCTGTGCCTCGGACTCACTGACGTGGATCGTCCGCCGGGACTGGGGAAAGTCGGCCGGACCACCGACCAACGTCACCCGGACTGTGCGGCTTTCCTCGGTCCGCTCCATGTTTCCGTTCATGGGATGCCCCTTCTGTCTGCCGAGATCGTGACGGCGCGGTGTCGGATGACCGACGGGTCAGTCCGTGCAGGCGTGCAGACAGGCGATGAGGCTGCGGGCCTGCACATTGAGGTAGTGCCGGTGCTGGAGCAGCCAGGTGATCTGGGGCAGCGCCGTCCACACGAAGCCGGGCGGTTCCTCGTCCGGGTGGTCGTCGCCCACCTCGATGATCATGTAACGGCTGCGGGAGTGGTAGAAGCGGCCGCCCTCCTCCGACATCTCGGCATCGAACAGCACCCGGTCGGTGCTGCGGCGGCGTTCCACGTCGATCAGCTGGTCGTGGACGTCGCCGCCCAGGTGGGCGTGGTTCTCCGGGGTGCCCTGCACGGTCGGGGCGAGTTCGATGGCGTCGATGTATCCGGGTTCGATGCGGGCGCGCAGCAGCACGTGCAGCACCCCGCCGAACCGCTTGACCAGCAGGGCGGCCACGCCGACCCCGTACGGTTCGATCAACGGCTGGGTCCAGCCGCCGACTTCCCGGCTGTTGGCGACGACGTCCACGCCGATGACGCTGAAGAAGAGCCCGTCCTCATGGCTGATCGCCCGGTCCGACTGGTGCCAGCCGGGCAGGTCGCGCAGACCGACGACGGTGGTGTCCACGTCGTGGACGGCCTGGTTGGAGGTGATCCAGCTGAGGATCTCGGTGTCGGTGTGCAGACTGCCGTCCGCAGTGGCGGCCCCGGGGAGGCAGGACAGCACGGTGCGGGCGTCCATGTTCACCCGGTGGTCGATGCGCAGTTGTTCGCGGACCTGTCCCAGCGTCAGCCAGCAGAAGTCCTCGCCCGCCTCGACGTCGGGTCCGATCTCGATGACCATGTTGCGGTTGCGCTTGCGGTAGAACCAGGCGCCGTGCTCGGACTGGAGGACGTCGGCCAGCACCGTTCGCGGATCGGCGTGGGCGAAGTGCTCCACATAGGGGACGTGTCGGCCCTGGTGCACTCCGGTGTAGTTGCTCTTGGTGGCCTGCACGGTGGGCGAGAGCTGCACACCGTTCGGGTTGCCCGGTTCCGCCTTCGCCTGCATCAGCAGGTGCAGGACGCCGTCGATCTCGCGTACGGCGATGCCGAGCAGGCCTATCTCCGGCTGCAGGATGATGGGCTGGGACCACTGCCGCACAGGGCCCTCGTCGACCTCGACGCGCAGGCCCGCCACCGAGAAGAAACGGCCGCTGTCGTGCACCAGGTGCCCGCTGCCCTCGGCGAAGGACCAGTTCCGCAGCTTTGCGAACGGGACCCGGTTGACCTCGTGGAGCTGGGCGGCGCGGCGCTCGGCGAGCCACTTCTCGAACTGCTCCGGACTGGTGGCCACACCGCCGGTGGCACGTGCCGACCTGGCGAGTCGTGCCTGCAGGGTCGAGTCCGTATGACGAAGCACGCCGGGCCCGGTGGTCAGCGGCATAGTGTCTCCCCCGGTTCGTGTGTCGGTGGGACGCTCCTGTTCCGGTCGGGATGACCGGGTCCGGCCCATGGCGTCGCGTATCAGGTGAACACGGCCCCAGGAGCTGACCCAGCCGGGCCGGGCCGGTCTAGGTGTTCACTCAGATCCGCGCCGAGGGGCTGCCGCCAGGGCGGTCGGCCAATTTCTCTAGACACCAACGGCCGACGGGAGACGCGCTCTCGCCTCCCCCAGATGCCGGCCGTGCTCGCGACGAAAGAGGCCGACATGAGCGACACCGATGTGTGGATCCGCCGCTACTTTCCGAGCGCCGATGCGGCCGTCCAGTTGGTGTGCCTGCCGCACGCGGGGGGCTCGGCCCCCTTCTACCGCCCGGTCGCCCAGGCGCTGAGCCCTCTCGTCGAGGTGCTCGCCGTCCAGTACCCGGGCCGGCAGGACCGCCGCAACGAGCCGATGATCGACGATCTCGGGGTGCTGGCGGACCAGGTGGAGGAAGCCGTCACGGCCGCCGTCGACCGCCCGTTCGCGCTCTTCGGCCACAGCATGGGCGCGACCCTCGCGTACGAGGTGGCCACCCGGCTGGAGCGCCGGGGGCGCGTCCCGCTGCGGGTGTTCGCCTCCGGCCGGCGCGCTCCGTCCTGCCACCACGACGAGCGGGTCCACCTGCGCGACGACGACGGGATGGTCAGCGAACTGCGCGGGCTCAGCGGCACCGACCAGAAGGTGTTCGGCGACGAGGAGCTGCTGCGCATGGTGCTGCCCGCCATCCGCAACGACTACCGCGCGGCGGAGACCTACCGGTACACGCCGGGCCCCGCGCTGAGCTGCCCCATCACCGCCCTGGCCGGCGACAGCGACCCGAAGGCGAGCCACGACGAGGTGGCCGCCTGGAGCAGGCACACCGACAACGAGTTCGAGCTCCGCACCTACGCCGGCGGCCACTTCTACCTGCTCGACCACACCGCCGACGTCCTGCGGGTCATCGGGGAACGGCTGAACGAGCCGGCCCTGCGATGACCGGCCCGCGGACGAGTCTGGAGCAGTCATGACGACGAAACACGTCGCGATCCTCGTCTTCCCGGGGTACGGGCATGTGAATCCCACGCTGGAGTTCAGCCGCCTGCTGATGACGCTGGGCCACCGGGTCAGCTACGTACTGGACGAGCGGCTGGCCGCACCCGTGCGGGCGGCCGGGGCCGGATTCGTCGGCTACCGCTCCGAGCGCGGCCGGCTCGGCACCGGATACGTGACCGGCGAGGACATCGGCGCTCTGGGCCTGGCGTTCCTGCGGGAGTCGATGGAGGTGATCCTGCCCCGCACGCTGGAGGCGTTCGACGACGACGTACCGGATCTGATCCTGTACGACCTGGAGAGCTTCTTCACCGCCCGGGTCGCGGCCCGGCGCTGGGGACGGCCCACCGCGCAGCTGTTCCCGTACGTCGCCACCAACGAGCACTACTCGCTGGCCATGGAGGTCTTCTCCGGCGGGGGCGAGAACCTCCAGAAGTGCGTCGACCTGCTGACGGACTACCTGACCGGCCAGGGCGAGGAACCGGACGCCGTCTGGCCGTTCATGGCCAACTTCGACGAGCGCAACCTGGTGCTGATACCGAGGGAGCTCCAGCCGCTGGGGCACACCTTCGACGACCGCTACACCTTCACCGGACACAGCCTGCCGGCGGTCCGGGCCGGCGCGGGCTCGTGGTCCCGCCCGTCCGGGGACGGCCCGGTGGCGCTGATCACCCTGGGCACCGAGGTCAACGACCGCCCGGACTTCTTCGAGACCTGCGGTACGGCGTTCGCGGACGGGGACTGGCACCTGGTGGTGGCGGTCGGTCCGGGCAACCTGCCCGCCCGCCGGCCGGAGGCCTCCCACGTGGAGATGCACGAGTGGCTGGACTTCAGCACCGTCCTGCCGCACGCGTCGGCCGTGGTCTGCCACTCCGGGATGAGCACCATCCTGGAGTCGCTCTCCTTCGGCACACCGCTGGTGATCGTCACGTACACGCCCGAGGACCGGGTCAACGCCGCACGGGTCAGCGAACTCGGCCTGGGCGTGGAGCTGCCGGGCGAGGACGTCACCGCCGAGCGGCTGCGGGCCGCGGTGGAACACGTCGCGAACGACCCCCGCATCCGCCACCGGGCCGCCCGGATGCGCATGGACCTGCTGGCTGCGGGAGGACCCGCCCGGGCCGCGCAGCTGATCGACGGCTGGCTCAACGATTCCTCCCCGACATCTGGAGACACCATGAAGCACACCGCTCTGTCCGGCCCTTCTGCGAACGCGGGCGTCCGATGACGTACGCCATCGAGACGGAGGGCCTCGTCAAACGGTTCGGCAAGGTCACCGCGCTCAGCGGGCTCGACCTCACCGCGCGCCAGGGCACCGTGCTCGGGGTCCTCGGACCGAACGGGGCGGGGAAGACGACGGTGGTGCGCATCCTGGCCTCGCTGATGTCACCGGACTCCGGCACCGCCCGGGTCTGCGGCTACGACGTCGCCCGCCAGCCCCACGAGGTCCGCCGGGTCATCGGCCTCACCGGCCAGTACGCGGCCATCGACGAACAGCTCACCGGTGCCCAGAACATCGCGCTGGTGGCCCGGCTGCTGGGCCTGCGGCGGACCGCGGCCAAGCGCCGGGCCTCGGAGCTGCTGGAACGGTTCGGGCTCGGCCACGCCGGCGACCGCAAGGCGCAGACGTACTCGGGCGGCATGCGCCGCCGGCTCGACCTCGCGGTCAGCCTGGTGGGCTCCCCCTCGGTGCTCTACCTCGACGAGCCGACCACCGGCCTTGACCCGGAGAGCCGGTACGAGCTGTGGGACATCGTCCGCAAACTCGTCACCAACGGCTCGACGGTCCTGCTGACCACGCAGTACATGGACGAGGCCGACCGGCTTGCCGACGACATCGTGGTCATCGACGGTGGCACGGCGATCGCCACCGGCACCCCGGAGGAGCTCAAGGCGAAGACCGACCGGCAGACGCTGGAGATCCAGCCCGCCGACAGCGGCCGGCTCAAGGACACCCGGCAGATCGTCGAGGAGCTCAGCGGCATCCAGCCCATCGTGAAGGGCAACCAGCTGCGCATCCAGGTCAATGACACGGCCCTGACGACCGCGGTGCTGCGGCGTCTCGACGAAGCAGGCATCGAGGTCATCGAGCTGGCGCTGCGCCAGCCCAGCCTCGACGAGGTCTTCCTGTCACTGACCGGGAGCCGGGGCCAGAAGAACCCCGACCACGCGGAGGAACTCGCCACCGCCGGGGCCGTACCGGCGGCACAGACGGAACGGAGCAGTTCATGACCGCGCTCGCCGCCCCCTCGCCGAAGCACCGGCTGAGTCTGCTGACGGTGTCCCGGCACTGTCTGACCCTGGGGGGCCGCAATCTGCTGCACCTCAAGGCGAACCCGGGCGAGATCATCGGATTCGCCGTCGTACAGCCGCTGATCGTCATCGCGCTCCTGGTGTACGTCTTCGGCGGGGCGATCGCCGGGAACACCGACGCCTATCTGCAGTTCGCCCTGCCGGGGCTGATCGTGCAGTCGTCGGTCACCGCCGTGCTTACCACCGGCACAGGGCTTCACCAGGACATCAGCAACGGCCTGTTCGACCGGCTGCGCAGCCTGCCCATCGCACGGATCGCGCCCCTGATAGGCCATCTGATCGGCACCCTGGTGCGCGTCACCGTCGGGCTGGTCATGCTGCTGGCCGTGGGGGCGGTGCAGGGCTTCGAGGTGCGCACCGGATTCTGGTCGCTGCTGGCCGGGCTGCTGCTGATCACACTGTTCGCCGCGGGACTGGCCTGGCTGTCGATGCTGGTCGGCCTCGCCGCCAAGTCCGCGACCACGGTGCACATGTTCAGCGGTGTGCTGGCGGTCCCGCTCACGTTCTGCAGCAACGTGTTCGTCAAGACCGACACCATGCCCGGCTGGCTCCAGGCCTGGGCCGACATCAACCCGATCTCGCAGGAGGCGACCGCGCTGCGCGCACTCGTCTCGGGCGGGCCCGTCGGCAATTCGGTGTGGTGGACGCTCGGCTGGTCCGTCGTGATGACGGCCGTTTTCGCACCGCTGGCCATCCAGGCGTACCGGAGACGGGTCTGATGTGACCCGCGCCGTTTCAGAGGGGGCGTTCGGATGAAACACGGCACACAGGATCTGGCGCTGTTCGGCGGGACACCGGCTTTCGTGGAGGACCGGCGGGTGGGGAGGCCCAACCAGGGTGACCGCCGGCGGTTCCTCGACCGGATGAACCAGGCCCTGGACAACGAGTGGCTGTCCAACATGGGTCCACTCATGCACGAGTTCGAGGACCGGGTGGCGGAGCTGGCGGGCGTGCGGCACTGCGTCTCCCTGTGCAACGCGACCGTCGCCCTGCAGATGCTGATCGGGGACGAGGCCACCGGCGGCGCCCCCGGCGACGAGGTGATCGTCCCGGCGCTGACCTTCCCGGCCACGGCCCATGCCGTGGGGTGGCGGGGGCTGCGGCCGGTCGTCTGCGACGTCGATCCGGTGACCGGACTGATCGACCCGGAGCAGGTGGAGACGCTGATCACCCCCCGGACCCGGGCCATCATCGGCGTGCACGTGTGGGGGCAGGCCTGCGACGTACGGCGGCTGGAGAAGATCGCCGAGAGCAACGGGCTCCGGCTGTACTTCGACGCCGCTCCCGCGCTGGGCTGCACCCACAACGACACCCCGATCGGCGGCTTCGGCAACGCGGAGGTGTTCAGCTTCCACGCCACGAAGATCGTCAACTCCTTCGAGGGCGGCGCGATCGTGACCGACGACGACGCGCTGGCCGAACGCATGCGGGCGGTGCGGAACTTCGGGTTCGGACCGGGCGGCCGGGTCGGCCACATCGGTACCAACGCCAAGCTGAACGAGGCCGCGGCCGCGATGGGGCTGACCTCCCTCGACGCGCTCGCGGACACCATGATCCACAACCGTGCCAACTACGAGCTCTACCGGGCGGAGCTGGCCGGCATCCCCGGTGTGCGGCCGGTGGAGTACGCCTCACAGCACCGCAACAACCACCACTACATGATGATCACCGTGGACGAGGCGGCCGCGGGGCTGCACCGGGACCTGCTGCTCGGCGTCCTGCGCGCGGAGAGGATCCTGGCCCAGCCCTACTTCTCGCAGGGCATGCACCAGCTCCAGCCGTACGCCGAGGACCCGGGCCGCTCACTGCCGCACGCCGAGGAGCTGTGCGGGCAACTGCTCGCCCTGCCGACCGGACCCGCGGTCGGCGCCGACGACATCAAGACCATCAGCGACGCGATACGAGTCGCCGTCGCCAACGGGCCGGAGGTGACCTCGCTGCACCGCGCCCGGACCGCCGACGTGGACGAGTAGCGGGCAACGCACGGACAACGACCGGACACAGCCGTGCCGACGCACGCTGGACAGGATCGAGGAGTGGCTGCGATGGCAGCGAGCACCACGGAGACGCACGTCGGCAGGGTAAAGCCCAGCCGGTACGTCGATCTCCAACAGCATCAGGACGAACGCGGCTGCATTTCGATCGCGGAGTCGGAGTGGACCGCCGGATTTCCGATCCGGCGGGTCTACTTCCTGCACGATCTGACGGGTGGCGCGTCCCGCGGCGGGCACGCGCACCGCGAGCTGGAGCAGCTCTTCATCGCCGCCCACGGCGGCTTCACCCTGCGCCTGGACGACGGCTTCACCCAGGCCGAGCACCGTCTGGAGACTCCGGGGACCGCCCTGTACGTCGGTCCGATGGTGTGGCGGGACCTCAGCGACTTCACTCCGGGCGGGGTCTGTCTCGTCCTGGCGTCGCACCACTACGACGAGGCGGACTACTACCGCGGGTACGAGAGTTTCCTGCGGGACAGCCGGAGGCAGACGTGACCAAGGTTCCCTTCTTCGACCTGCGCGAGATGCACGCGGCCACCGGTGTCCAGGAGGAGATCGACGCGGCCGTGCTGCGGGTGTCCCAGTCCGGCCGCTACATCCTGGGCCGCGAGCTGGAGGCGTTCGAAGCGGCGTTCGCCGCGTACTGCGAGAACGCGTACTGCGTCGCGACGGGCAGTGGCCTGGCCGCCCTGGAGCTGGCGCTCAGAGCCCTCGGGGTGGGTCCGGGAGACGAGGTGATCGTGCCCGCGCACACCTTCGTCGGCACCTGGCTCGCCGTCTCGTCGACCGGCGCCCGGCCGGTCCCCGTGGAGCCGGGCGAGGGGTCGTTCCTGATCGACACGGACCTGCTGGAGGCGGCCGTCACCCCGCGCACCCGCGCGGTGCTGCCGGTCCACCTGTACGGGCACCCCGAGGACATGGACGCGGTACGGGACTTCGCCGACCGGCACGGCCTCGCCGTGCTGGAGGACGCCGCCCAGGCGCACGGTGCCCGCAGGAACGGCCGGCTCGTGGGCAGCGGGCACGCCGTGGCCTTCAGTTTCTACCCGGGCAAGAACCTGGGCGCGCTGGGCGACGGCGGCGCCATCGTCACCGACGACGCGGAGCTGGCCGGCCGGCTGCGGCTGCTGCGCAACTACGGCTCCCGCGAGAAGTACGTGCACGAGGTGAAGGGGGGCAACTCCCGGCTGGACGAGATCCAGTCCGCCGTGCTCGCCACGAAGCTGCCGTACCTGGACGACTGGAACGAACGGCGCCGCGCGGTCGCCCGCCGCTACACGGAGGCGTTCGTCGGCCTGCCCGGCCTCGCCACCCCGGACACGGCGCCCGGGACCGAGCACGTCTGGCACCAGTACGTACTGCGCACCCCGTTCCGCGATCCCCTGTGCCGGCGGCTGGAGGAGTCGGGCGTGGGAACGCTGATCCACTACCCGGTGGCCATCCACCGCACGCCCGCCTACGCGGGCCAGGGCCTCGAACCGGCCGTCGGCCTGCCGAGGACGGAGCGGCTGGCCGACGAGGTGCTGAGCCTGCCCATCGGCCCCCATCTGCCCGACAACGCGGTCGACCTGGTGATCGATGCCGTGCGGACCGCGGTCCTGGACCTCTCCGACTCGGGTCACTGAGGGTTTGCAGGGCCTCGCGGCAGCACGCCGGTCCCGCCGGGTTAGTTGTTCGACTAGATGCGCCGGCTCGACCGCCCGAGGCCCCGCCCCGCGCGGATACGCTCCTTGAACCATTCACCTATCGGGTCGGCCAAGGGGCGATTGTGACGGAGCTTGTCGAACTGGGCGACGGCTTGCAGGTGTACACGCAGAGCGTCCTCGAAACGCGGTACATCTACGACGAGATATTCCAGCAGGGCTGCTACAGCGGACTCGAACTCCCCGACAGCCCGCTCGTTTTCGACGTCGGCGGGAACATCGGCATGTTCGTCCTGTTCATCAAGGACAAGTACCCGGGCGCGGAGGTGATCTCCTTCGAACCGATGCCGGACTCCATCGAGCTCTTCGGCAAGAACATGGAACTGCACGGTCTCGACGACGTGACCCTGCACCGCACGGCTCTCGGCAGCAAGCCGGAGTCGGGTGTCACCTTCTCGTTCTTCCCCATGCTCCCCGCGAACTCCACCAGGTATCCGGAGATCAAGGAGCAGCCGAAGGCGCAGATGGCCCAGCTGTCCGACCGGGCCCTGGCCGACCAGATGTACTTCGCGCAAGAGGTCACCGTCGACGTCGAGCGCCTCGCGGCCTACCTGCCCCAGGACCGGGACATCGACCTGCTGAAGGTCGACGTGGAGGGTGCAGAGGCCGATGTGCTGCTCGGTATCGACGCGGCCCAGTGGCCGCGCATCCGGCAGGCCGTCGTCGAGGTCGCGGACCTCGACGACCAGCTGGAGCGGGTCTGCGGCATCCTGCGCTCCAACGGCTTCGAGGTCACCCCCCAGCAGGCCCCGCTCACCGACGCGGAGGACCACTACTACATGGTGCACGCCGTTCGCCCCTGAGGGCGGACGCGAGCACGGACAGCAACGCGGCGCAGGGGCCCGGCGGAAGAATCCGCCGGGCCCCTGCGCCGACTTCGTGTCAGGGTTCGGTGATCAGCTGCCGAGCGGCCACGGCACGTCGGGCGCGAGGTAGTAGTTCACACGTGCCTCACGCAGCCGCGGCCCCTGGGCCGCCAGCCGTACCTTGAAGTTGTCCCAGTTGTGCGCGGACGCCTTCGCCCAGCCGATCTCGGCGATCGACAGGAGCCTGGGGAACGCGAGGTTCTCCAGCTGGTTGATGCCGAACACCGTCTCCGTCCACAGCGGCGCCTCGACACCGGTGATCGAGGACTCCGGAAGGCCGGCGAGCTGGGTCTCCGGCTTCCAGTCGTAGGAGTCCTCCACCGTGGACGTGCCCGCCCAGGAGTTGCCTACGGGGTACTCGGGCAGGGCGTCGTTGTACTTCATGTCGAGGTAGGCGTTGCTCGCGGGCGCCATCACGAACTTGCCGCCGCCCTTGGCCGCGGCGAGCATCTGGTCGTCGTTGATGCCGGCGGCCCAGAACTCGGTCATCGACTTCGACGGGTCGAGCGAACCGGCCGCCTCCTGCCAGCCGAACACCTTCTTGCCGTGCTTCTCGACCAGCTTGGCGACCTTCTCGATGTAGGCGTCCATCTCGGCCTGCGGCCGCTCGTGCGCCTCGTCGCCGCCGATGTGGATGTACGGACCGGGGGTGAGCGCCGCGATCTCGCCTATCACCTCGTCGAGGAACTCGAACGTGGTCGGGTTGTCGAGGCACAGCTTGCCGTCGGGGCTGTTCACCCAGTCGGTGTACGGCTCCAGCGGCTTGCCGTCACAGGTCAGCTTCGCGTACGAGGCGAGCGCCGAGTGCATGTGGCTGGGGCCCTCGATCTCCGGGATCACCGTGACACCCTGCGCCCAGGCGTAGGCGACGAGGTCCTTGTACTGCTCCTGCGTGTAGTAGCCGCCGAGCATCCCGCCGGTGCCGGTGCTGCCACCGATCTTGGCGAGTTCCGGCCAGGACTTGATCTCGATGCGCCAGCCCTGGTCGTCGATCAGGTGCAGATGCAGATAGTTGATCTTGTACCGGGCGATGGCATCGATGTAGCCCTTCACGTCCGAGGGCGGAAGGTGGTGCCGTGCCACATCGATCATCGCGCCCCGGTAGCCGTAGCGCGGCGCGTCGGAGATGACACCGCCCTGGACCCGCCAGGGACCGGCCGTCCGCTGCTGCCGGTCGACCTTGACCGGAAGCAGCTGGCGCAGTGTCTCCACACCGTTGAACAGCCCCGCCCGCTCGTCGGCCCGGATCGTGACGGCCTTGGACGTCACCTCCAGCTGGTAGCCCTCGGGCTTCGTCACCGTGTTGTCGCCGCCGAGGGCGAGCACGATGCCCGACGGCTTGGCCCCGGCTGCCAGCTTGCGCACCGGAAGTGCGTAGCCGGTGGGCTTGCGCAGCAGTCCGGTGAGGAACGTGGCGGCCTCGCCCGCGTCCTTGGAGCCGGCGGTCGTGTAGACCGCGTCGTCCGAATCCAGGTCGAAGGCGACACCGGTGGTCGTGTGGACCTCGGCGGGCTGCGGGACGACCTGGGTGAGCGGTACGGCGCCGGTCGCCCTGGGCGGGCTGCCTGCAGACGCGGTCGTGGTCAGCATGGCCGCCGTCACCACCACGACCGCGATGACCGTCCCCTTCGCACGGCGTACGAGGCGGCGCCCGGGTGGACTTGCGTATGTGTTCATCTGTGCCTGTGTCTCTCTGTCGAGGGGCCTGATGTCCTGAATCCCATCGACAACCAGCTTGGACAACACGGTCTAGCGGGAGCCCTAGTTTTCGCTCCGGTCCCTCGAAGGCGACACGCGGACGTGTACATACTCACGCCGTGAACGGACGACCGGCTCAGGACGGATCCCAGCACCGGCAGACAACCACCCGGCGCGGCCACGTGGGTGTCTGCACCTTCCCCGCGTACGCGCACATCGCGCCCGCCGTGCCCCTGATGACCGAGCTGGTGAGACGCGGGCACCGGGTCACCTGCTTCGTCACGGAACGCTTCGCCGAACTGGCCCGGAGCAGTGGCGCGGAGGCCGTGGTCTACCCGTCGCGCTTCCCCTGGGCCGACGGGCCGACCGGCTCGGCGGTGGAGAACATCCTCGCCTTCTTCGAGGAGGCCATCGCCCCACTGGAGACGGCGCTGGCCCGCTTCGACGGCGACCGGCCCGATGTGCTCGCCCATGACCTCGCGGCCTCCGAGGCCGCCCGGCTGCTGGCCCGCGCCTGGGACGTCCCGGTGCTCCAGCTGTGCCCGACCATCGCCTCCGGCCCCGGCTTCTCGATGTCCGACCGCCAGAGCCAGGAGGTCACGGGGCCACCGCCGGAGCCGATCGACCCGCACGATCCGGCCATCGCCGAGTTCGTCGCGGGCAAGGGGCGGCTGTTCACCGAACACCGGCTGGACGGCTCCCCGCTCGACGGCTTCGGCGCGGAGCACGGCGACAACATCGTGTTCCTGCCCAAGGCGTTCCAGCCGGCCGCGGAGACCTTCGACGACCGGTTCGCGTTCGTCGGCCCCTGCCTGGCCGACCCGTCCGACGACGCCGCCCCGGACACCGGCGGCTGGCAGCCACCGGACGGGCGCCGGGTCGTGCTGCTGTCCCTGGGCAGCTCGTACACCCCCGACCAGGCCGCCTTCCTGCGTTTCTGCATCCAGGCGCTGGCCGACTCGCCGTGGCACGTCGTGGTGACCCTCGGCCACCGCGTCACCGCCGATGAGCTGGGGCCGCTGCCCGCGAACGTGGAGACCCACCAGTGGCTCCGGCACCCCGAAGTCCTCCGGCACGCCGCCGCGTTCATCACCCACGCGGGGATGGGCAGCGTCATGGAGTCGGTGGCCCACGGGGTCCCGATGGTGCTCGTGCCGTTCCACATCGACCAGCGGGTCATCGCCCGGCAGGCCGCCGACCTCGATCTGGGACGCGTCCTGCTGCGGGAGTCCGCCGATCCGGCCGCGCTGCGCACGGCGGTCGACGAGGTCGTCAACGGCTCCCGGGCAGCGGCGGCCGTGGCCGCCATGCGCCGGCACGTGCGCGAGGCGGGGGGCGCCTCCCGCGGAGCCGATGTCGTCGAGGGCCTGATGCGTCGCCCCGAACGTCCACGCACCCACCACGCGCCACCTACGGAAGTGACTCACCCATGAAGGGCATCATCCTCGCCGGGGGCGCCGGAACGCGCCTGCACCCCGTGACCCTCGCCGTCTCCAAGCAACTGCTCCCCGTCTACGACAAGCCGATGATCTACTACCCGCTGTCCGTGCTCATGCTCGCGGACATCCAGGACATCCTCATCATCTCGACGCCCGAGGACCAGCCGCTGTTCCAGCGCCTCCTCGGTGACGGCTCCGAACTGGGCCTGCGGCTCAGCTACGCGGTGCAGCAGGAGCCCAACGGGCTGCCCGAGGCGTTCATCATCGGCGCCGACTTCATCGGCGACGACTCGATCGCGCTGATCCTCGGCGACAACATCTTCTACGGCCCCGGCATGTCCGGCTTCCTCCAGGACAGCCGCCGCGATCTGGACGGCTGCGTCCTGTTCGGCTACCACGTGTCCGACCCGGAGCGCTACGGCGTGGGCGAGGTCGACGCACACGGCAGGCTCATCGCCATCGAGGAGAAGCCGGTCCGTCCGCGCACCGACCGCGCCATCACCGGGCTGTACTTCTTCGACAACCAGGCCCTGGACATCGCCAAGGACCTGGTGCCCTCTGCGCGCGGCGAGCTGGAGATCACCGACGTCATCCGGCACTACCAGCGCGAAGGCAAGGCGAAGGTGATCGATCTCGGCCGGGGCTTCGCCTGGCTGGACACCGGAACCCACGACTCGCTCATCGAAGCGGGCCAATACGTCCAGGTACTGGAGCGCCGCCAGGGCGTGCGGATCGCCTGCCTGGAGGAGATCGCCCTGCGGCGCGGCTTCATCGACGCCGAGGCCTGCCACCGGCGCGGCGCACGGCTGCCCAAGTCCGGCTACGGCGAGTACGTCATGGACATCGCGCGCAAGGACATCGAGTCCCGGCGCCCGGAGCCGGTGTTCACCCCGTGGGCGGAACAGCGCGAGACGGTGGGCCTTCGATGAGCGGCCGCCACATAGCCTTCTTCAACTACGCGGCACACGGCCATGTGAACCCCACGCTGCCGGTCGTCGCCGAACTGGTGCGCCGCGGCAACCGGGTGACGTACGTGGTCGCGGACCAGTTCGCGGACGTGGTCGCCGCGACCGGCGCCGAGGTGATCCGGTACGAGTCCGTCGTACCGAAGTCGTGGAACACGGTGGCCATCCCGGCGAAGATCACCGGGGACGACATGGCCCAGGCGGCGGTCGGGCACCTCAAGGAGTCGTTCACACCGCTCCACGACGTGGAGAAGCTGCTCGGTGACGACCGCCCGGACCTGATGGTCTACGACGCGTTCGGCTACCCCACCGGCCGGCTGCTGGCGCGCAGGTGGCAGCTGCCCTCGGTCATGACCGCGACCACGTTCGTGGTCAGCGAGACCTGCAACCCGTACGCCGCTCTCGCCGCGGGCATGTCCCCGCCCGACCCCGGCCACCCGGCCCTGGCCGAGTACCAGGACCTGCTGCGCTCCACGCTGGACGCCCACGGACTCGGTGACGTGTCGAACGAGGAGTTCACCGGCGCCGCCGAGGAGCGGACCGTCGTCTTCGTGGCGCCCGAGTTCCAGCCGGGAACCGAGACGTTCGATGCACGGCACGTCTTCGTCGGGCCGTGCATCGGGGACCGGGCCCTGCAGGGCGACTGGCGGCGCCCGGAGGACGGGCGCCCGGTGGCGCTCGTCGCCCTGGGCAGCTTCGGGTACGAGAACCAGGCGGCCTTCTACCGCGACGCGCTCGCCGCGCTGGCGGATCTGCCCTGGCACATCGTCATGTCGCTCGGCGGACTGGTCACCGCGGACGACCTCGGGCCGCTCCCGCCGAACGTCGAGGCCGCGCCCTGGGTGCCCCAGCTGTCGGTCCTCTCGCAGGCCTCGGCCTTCGTCTCGCACGCCGGGATGGGCAGCACCATGGAGGCACTCGCCTTCGGTGTGCCGCCCGTCGTGGTGCCCCGCACCGGCGAGCAGGACCTGGTGGCCGCACGCGTCGCCGAACTGGGCCTGGGCCGGGCCATCGCGCCGGACGCACTCGACGCGCAGGTGCTGCGCGGCGCGGTCCTGGACCTCTCCGAGGACCGGGAGACCCGGGGACGGGTACGGGCGCTGTCCGAGAGCATCGCCGCCCGCCGGGGCCCCTCGCTCGCCGCCGACACCATCGAGTCCAGGCTGGCCGCGTCGTGACCGACACGTCCCGCGGGGGCCCGCAGGGCCGGCCCCTGCACCTCGCCTTCCTTCCCTATCCGGCCTTCGGGCACATGGTGCCGGTGCTCCCGGTGGTCGCGGAACTCGTGGCACGCGGCCACCGGGTGACCTGTTTCGCGACCGAGGAGTTCATGGACCGGGTCCGGGCGACGGGCGCACAGGCGCGCCTGTACGAGCCGCCGCTGTCCTCGGACCCGCCGCCGGACGTCATCGACGCCGACGAGTGCGCGCGGGCCCCGCTGAAACTGCTCGACGGGAGCACCGCGGTGCTCCCGTCGATCGAGGCGTGCTTCGCGGACGACCTGCCCGACGCCGTCGCCTACGACACGACCCTGTGGCTGACCGGGCGGCTGCTGGCCGCGCGCTGGGGACGGCCCAGCGTGCAGCTGTCCCCGACCTTCATCTCGAACGAGCACTTCAACCTCTCCGAGCAGCACCAGGAGTTCGCCGGGCAGATCGATCCGGCGCACCCGGCGATCGTCGCGTTCACGCAGCGGCTCAAGGAGATCGTGGCCGGCAGCGGGCTGCGCGAGGAGCAGCAGGCCGAACTGTTCTACGGCCACGAGGAGTTCACGGTCGCGTTCGTGCCGAGGGAGTTCCAGTTCGCCGGCGCCACCTTCGACGAGCACCAGGTGTTCGTCGGACCGACGACACAGGCGGCGACGCCGGACGGCGGCCCGGCGTGGCAGCCCCCGGCAGACGGACGGCCGGTGGTACTCGTCTCGCTCGGCACCACCGTGAACAACCACCCCGACTTCTTCCGCCAGTGCGTCGAGGCCTTCGCCGGTCTGCCGTGGCACACGGTGCTCGCACTCGGCAAGCGCGTCTCCCCCGAGGAGCTCGGTCCGCTGCCGCCGCACGTGGAGGCGCACCCCTGGGTCCCGCTGGCCGAGGTCCTGCCGCACGCCTCGGTCCTGCTGTGCCAGTCGGGCATGGGCAGCATCCTGGAGGCGCTGCGGGCCGCGGTACCGATGGTCGTCGTGCCCCATCACCCGGAGCAGCACGTCAACGCGCGGCGGCTGACCGAGCTGGGCCTGGCCCGGGTGGTGCGGCGCGAGGACGCGTCCGTGGAGACCCTGCGCAACGCGGTGCTGGAGGTCGCGGCCGACACCGCGCTGCGTGAGCGCGTCCGGGAGATGAGCCGGCACGTCCGGTCGGCCGGCGGCGCCGGGACAGCGGCCGACGCGATCGAGCAGCGGCTCTACGCACGGCCCCTGGAGGAGGCATGACCCGGACACCGGACGCACCGGTCACCCTGCCGTCGGCGAGGAAGTGCCCCTTCGACCCGCCCCCCGAGTACGCGGAGCTGCGCGAGCGGTGCCCGGTCGCTCCGCTGGAGCTGACCGTCGGCCCGGGTGAGGGGGCAGGGTGGCTGGTCACCCGGCTCTCCGACGTGCGGTCCGTACTGAGCGACCGGCGGTTCAGCCACCGCAACGAGCTGATCGGCCTGCCGATCCCGCCGCCGTTCCCGATGACCGAGTACAGCCCGCCGCCCGCCGCGCCGGGCGCCTTCATCAAGATGGACCAGCCCGGTCACTCCCGCTACCGGCGGCTGCTGACCCGTCGTTTCACCATGCGGGCGGTCGCCCGCCTCACCCCGATGATCAGCCGGCTGACCGGGGAGCACCTCGACGCGATGGCCAGGTCCGCCGGGCCGGTGGACCTGGTGACCGCCTTCGCGGAGCCGCTCACGGTCCGGGTGATGTGCGAGATGCTCGGCGTGCCCGACGCGGTACGCGAACCGCTCGCCCGGCACCTGGCCGTCATGTCCCGGATGCACTACACGGTCGAGGAGCTGATCACCGCCTGCACGGTCATCGGCGAGACCCTCCAGGAGCTGGTCACGGCCGAGCGCGCCGCACCCGGCACGGGCCTGATCGGTGAGCTCGTCAGTGAGGAGCTCACCGACGAGGAGATCGTGAACATCACCTGGGCCCTGCTCGGCGGCGGTTTCGACACGACGGCCAACATGCTGGCGCTCGGCACGTTCGCACTCCTGGACCATCCCGACCAGCTCGCGCTGCTGCGGGCCCGCCCGGAACTCACGGACAACGCGGTGGAGCAGCTGCTGCGCTACCTCACCATCTCCCACCTCGGGGCGAGCCGCGCCGCGCTGGCGGACGTGGAGCTGAACGGCGTCCGGATCAAGGCCGGCGACACCGTGGTCCTGGCACTGCCCGCCGCGAACCGGGACCCTGAGCACTTCGAGGACCCGGACCGGCTGGACATCACCGCCTCCGCCCAGGGCCACGTGGCCTTCGGGCACGGCGAGCACCAGTGCATCGGCCAGAACCTGGCGCGCGGCACGCTGCGCATCGCCCTGCCGATGCTGTTCGACCGCTTCCCCGACCTGCGGCCGGCCACGCCCGCCGGCGAGGTCCCGCTGCGCTCGGACATGCTCCACTACGGGGTGCACGAGCTCCTGGTCGCCCGGGGCGAGGACACCGGCGACTGACACCCCGCCCATGGCGGCGCACGCGCGGCGGCCGCCGGATCACTGATTGGTCCGGCGGCCGCCGACTGCGTGGTCCCGGCCGGTCAGCCGGCCGGCGCGGGCCACCGCTCCGGATGGGCGCGGTACCACTCCACCGTGCTCTCCAGACCGGCGGTGAACTCGATCGCCGGAGTGAAGCCGAGCTTCGTGATCTTGCTGAAGTCGAGCGAATACCTCAGGTCGTGGCCCTTGCGGTCGGCGACCCGCTGGATCAGCGACGGGTCGGCGCCGCACAGTTCGACCAGGCGCCGCGCGATCGAGACGTTGGTGACCTCGACGCCGCTGCCGATGTTGTAGACCTCGCCCGGCTCCCCGTCGGTGAGCACCAGCTGCAGCGCGGTGCAGTGGTCGGCCACGTGCAGCCACTCGCGCACGTTGCTCCCGTCGCCGTACAGCGGCACGGGCCTGCCGCGCAGCAGGTTGGTGATGAACAGCGGGATGAGCTTCTCGGCGTTCTGGTAGGGGCCGTAGTTGTTGGAGCAGCGGGTGAGCCGGATGTCCAGGCCGTGGGTGCGCCGGCAGGCCAAGGCCAGCAGGTCGCTGCCGGCCTTGGACGCCGCGTACGGCGAGTTGGGCTGCAGCGGCTCGTGCTCGTCCCACGATCCGGTCTCGATGGAGCCGTACACCTCGTCCGTGGACACGCACAGCACGGTCGCCACGTCGTACCGGGCGCAGCTGTCCAGGAGCTGCTGGGTGCCGACCACGTTGGTCGAGGCGAACGGGACCGCGCCGGTGACCGACCGGTCCACGTGCGACTCGGCGGCGAAGTGCACCACCACGTCGTGCCCGGGCAGTGCCTCCTCCAGGGCGGCCTCGTCCCGGATGTCCCCCTGGACGAAGGTCAGCCGCTCGTGCCCGAGCGGCAGGTTCGCCGTGGTGCCCGCGTAGGTGAGCAGGTCGAAGACGGTGACCTCGGCGTCCTCGTACCCGGCGTACTCGCCGGCGAGCATCGCCCGCACGTACTGCGAGCCGATGAAGCCGGCTCCGCCTGTGACAAAAACTTTCACGTCGACGCGTCTCCTCAGCTGACCGGCAGGACCTTCAGTGAGCGGCGGCGGACGCCCTCGCCGGAATCCACGACCGAGGAGATGTGCGAGACGACCCGCTCGTCGGCCGGGTCGGCCGCGGGATCGTCGTGCACCCGGAGGATCTCGTACGTGGTGTTGCGCTGCGCCGGTGTGCGGTCGGCGCCGCGGATCAGTTCGAGGAGCTCGGGCAGGTTCGAGCGGTGCTTGGCCCCGGCAGAGGAGACGACGTTCTCCTCCAGCATCACCGAGCCGAGGTCGTCCGCGCCGTAGTGCAGGGTCAGCTGCCCCATCTCCTTGCCCGTGGTGAGCCAGGAGCCCTGGATGTGCGCCACGTTGTCGAGGAAGAGCCGCGCGATGGCGATCACGCGCAGGTACTCCAGCGAGGTGGCCTGGGTGCGCCCGCGCAGCTTGTTGTTCTCCGGCTGGTAGGTGTACGGGATGAAGGCGCGGAAGCCGCCGGTGCGGTCCTGCACGTCGCGGATCATGCTCAGGTGCTCGATGCGCTCGGCGTTGGTCTCACCGGTGCCCATCAGCATCGTGGTGGTGGACTCCAGGCCGAGGCCGTGCGCAATCTCCATGATCTCCAGCCAGCGCTCGCCCGACTCCTTCAGCGGGGCGATCGCGGTACGGGCGCGGGCCGGCAGCAGCTCGGCGCCGGCGCCGGCGAACGAGTCGAGACCGGCGTCCCGGATGCGGGTGATCGCCTCCTCGACCGTGACTCCGGAGACCTTCGCCATGTGCGCGACCTCGGAGGCGCCCAGCGAGTGGATCACCAGTTGGGGGTAGTTCTCCTTGATGGCGGAGAACATGCCCTCGTAGTAGTCGACGCCGTAGTCGGGGTGGTGTCCGCCCTGGAACATGATCTGGGTGCCGCCCAGCTCCACGGTCTCCGCGCACCGGCGCAGGATGTCATCGAGGTCCCGGCTCCAGCCGCGCTCGGTGTCCTTGGGCGGAGCGTAGAAGGCACAGAACTTGCAGGCGGTCACACAGACGTTGGTGTAGTTGATGTTGCGCTCGATGATGTACGTCGCCAGGTTCTCCTGGCCGGCGTAGCGATGGCGGCGCACGGCGTCCGCGGCCTGGCCGAGGGCGTGCAGCGGTGCGTGGCGGTAGAGCTCCAGTGCCTCGCCGGGCGTGAGGCGGCCTCCGGCGGCGGCACGGTCCAGAGCAGCGGTGAGATGACTGGTCGGGATGGCCATCGGGCCACCTTTCTGTTTCGGATGGATCGAGTCGCCGGGCGGAGAGGCCTAGGCGGCGGGCCCGGTGTCCAGCAGGCGGATTCTCAGATCGGGTGCGAAGCCGGCGTCCTGGCCGCCGACCCGGCGGGCGAACTCGCGAAGGCCGGCGAGCTGACGCTCGCCCAGACCGAAGTCGAGCGCGGACATGTAGTAGCGCTTGAGGGTCTCGAAGTCGAACTCGGCCCAGCGGGCCGCCTTGTGACAGACCACGTCGATCTCGTCGAGGAAGAGCTCGCGCGAGGCGAGGAAGCCCGAGTGCACCTCACGGACCAGCTGCGGGTGCTCGTCGGCGAACTCTCGCCGGGCCGCGAACACCGCGAAGACGAACGGCAGCCCGGTCCACTCCCGCCACATCTCGGCCAGGTCGTACACCTGGAACCCGAAGGTGTCGGCCTGGAGGAGGGAGGCGCGCAGCGCGGCGTCCCCGATCACCACGGCCGCCGGTGCTCCGGCCATCATGGTCGGCAGGTCGGGCGGGCAGCTGAAGTACTCGGGCCGCACCCCGACCGACTCGGTGAGCAGCAGCTCGGCCAGGCGCACGGTGGTGCGGCTGGCGGTGGTGCAGGCGAGCGGGACACCGTCGAGCTGGTCCAGCGGCACCTTGCTGAGCAGCAGACAGGACATCACCGGCCCGTCCGCGCCGACCGCGATATCGGGTAGCACCACCAGCTCGTCGGCGTGGCGCAGGTACTCCATGACGCTGATCGGGCTGATGTCCAGCTCACCGGCGACCAGGGCGTCGCTGAGGCGCTCGGGCGAGTCCTGGTGCAGATCGAGGTCGAGCAGGCTGCCGGTGCGGGCCAGTCCCCAGAACAGCGGCAGGCAGTTGAGGAAGTCGATGTGTCCGACCCGGGGCCGGACGGGCGCGGCCGACGCGGCGCTCCGGACCGGCCGTCGGCCGGTGAGCAAGGCCATCAGTCGTCCGCCGCGTCCGGTCCGAGGACCTCGGCTCCGTCACTGACCCGGCGCACATGGATACAGGCCCCCGGGCACTCCTTCACCGAGTCGGTGACGTCGCGCAGGGCGATGGTGGGCACGAGAACCGTGGCACCCGTCTCCTGGAGCAGATCGCCGTCCGCGGTCCTGACGTAGGCCAGGCCGTCGATGTCGAGTTCGAAGACGTCGGGCGCGTACTGGCTGCAGATCCCGTCGCCCGTGCACAGGTCCTGGTCGATCCAGACCTCAAGGGCGTCGCCCCGGAGGTCCTCGTCCCGTACGGTCATCGTGCGCACCTGCCGATACTTGTCGTTGTCGCGGTCATGAGTCAGACCCGCATGGGCTGGGGGCTCTCGCGGAGCTCGGGGTCCGGGCTCTCGTACTCGCGGACGATCTCGTAGAGCGTGTTGCGCTCCACGGGCTGGAACCCGGCGTCGCGGATCAGGTCCAGCAGGCCCTCGCGGGACATCTTGTCCGGGGTTCCGTAGTCGTCCGCGTCATGCGTGATCTTGTACTCGACGACGGAGCCGTCGATGTCGTCGGCGCCGTGGTTCAGCGCGAGCGCCGCGGTCTGCAGGCCGTGCATCACCCAGAAGACCTTCACGTGCGGCACGTTGTCGAAGAGCAGCCGGGAGACCGCGAAGGTCTTCAGCGACTCCGCAGGCGACGCCATCCGCGTCCTGGACATGAGCCGGTTGCGTTCCTTGCCGTCCATCGAGTCATGGAAGTCGTGCTGGTAGCGCAGCGGGATGAAGACCTGGAACCCGCCCGTCTCGTCCTGCAGTTCGCGCAGGCGCAGCACGTGGTCGACGCGGTGACGGGGCTCCTCGATGTGCCCGTACAGCATCGTCGCCGGGGTCTTGATCCCCTTCTCGTGTGCGAGACGGTGGATGCGCGACCAGTCCTCCCAGTGGGTGCGGTGGTCGACGATCTGCTTCCGGATCTCCCAGTCGAAGATCTCCGCGCCGCCGCCGGTCAGCGACTCCAGGCCGGCGTCGATCAGCTCGTCGAGGATCTCGCTGGCGGAGAGGCCGGAGATGCTCTCGAAGTGGTGGATCTCGGTGGCGGTGAAGGCCTTGACCGCCACCGTCGGCGGCAGGGCCTCCTTGAGCGCCCGGATCGAGCGCGGGTAGTAGCGCCACGGCAGCGTCGGGTGCAGGCCGTTGACCAGATGCAGCTCGGTGAGCTGCTCGGCCTCCATCGCCTTGGCCAGCTTCACGGCCTCCTCGATGCGCATGGTGTAGGCGTCCATCTCGCCCGGCTTGCGCTGGAACGAGCAGTACGCGCACGAGGCCGTGCACACGTTGGTCATGTTGAGGTGACGGTTGATGTTGAAGTGAACGACGTTGCCGTTCTTTCGCGTTCGCACCTGGTGCGCGAGCCCGCCGAGCCAGGCGAGGTCGTCGCACTCGTACAGGGCGATGCCGTCCTCGCGGCTGAGCCGCTCACCATCAGCGACCTTCTGCTCGACCTCGCGTTTGAATCCTGCGTCCACCCGTGCGCCTCCTCAGCGTCAAGTCCGGCATGAGAACAGTCTGCTCGGCCCCGCGAATACAACAGTCCCGGCAGCGCAGCTCCATGCTGGCCGAGCCACCGCTAAGAAAATCCCTACAGATGCGATCCAGGTCAGCCACCGGTGTGACCGGTGGGCCTTACCGTGAGCCTTCGCAAAGGTTCTGTACCGAACCGAGACAGGCGCAGCGACGTAAGGATGAAGACGCATGTCGAATACAACGACCGCCTCCCCCACCCGGCAGCAGGCCGGCCGACGGATCGTCTGCCTTCTGGCCGCCACCGTGGCGGCCGTCATCGTCTGGCTCATAGCGCACTCCGCTCTCGACATCGACCTCAAGACGAAGGCCCAGGGCGGTGGTGACCCCCAGGAGGTCGGACTGGCGATGGTCATCGGCGCGACGATCCTGATCGGCCTCGTCGCCTGGGGCGTGGTGGCGCTGCTCGACCGCAAGTCACCGAAGGCCCGCACCCGGTGGACGGTGATCGCGTCCATCGTGTTCGTGGTGTCCCTGTTCGGCCCGCTCGGCAGCGGCGAGGGCGGCTCGACCAAGGCGACGCTGCTGTGCATGCACCTGGTCGTGGCCCTGGTGCTCATCCCCGGGTACGCCCGCACGGCGCGGAAGGACTGACGGGTGAAGAAGACATCGCTGAGCCTGCACAAACAGGGCGGCACCTTCGTCATCGACGGCCTCGGTTCCCCCACTGCCGCGTTGGAGTTCGACCGCGGCATGCGCACGGGCACGGTCACCTCGGGTGGCCGTGCCCTTCCGATCGCGGCCACCGGACGGCTGCGCACCCGGGTCACCGCCGGCGAGCCCGCGATCCTGTGCCTGGACGGCCCCGAGGCGTTCGTGCCGGGGGGCGGGGCGCCCGTCGAGTGGCGTACGTCCAAGCCTCATCGGGGCCGCTACCACGCGACTCTCGTCCGGGGCTCGGACCTGATCGACTTCTCGCTCGCCAAGTCCGACGGCAAGTCCGTGCGCATCGAGGTCAGCGGCAGCTGGGACCAGCTGGAACTGATCGCGCTCGCGGGCTCGTTCGCGCTGCTGTCCCGGCGCCGCGGCGACACCTATCTGAAGGTGGCCTTCGTGAGTGTCATCAGCGGCGGCCAGCACACGCACTGAGCGGAGCGTGATGACACCCTCCCCACCGGACGGACCCGGGGGCCGGCGCGATGAGCGCGCCGGCCCCCGGGTTCTGCTCGTCACCGCGGTCGACGCGGAACGCGACGCGATGGCGACCGCCTTCGGCGCCACCCCGCCCGCACCGGTCGCGGACCGCACCCTGCACCGGGTGACCGGGGGCCGACTCCGCGTCGACCTGCTGGCCGCCGGTGTGGGGCCCGCCGCTGCCGCCGCCGCGACGGCGTCGGCACTGACCGCCGCGACGCTCGGCGGGGCCGGGTACGACCTGGTAATCAGCGCGGGCATCGGCGGCGGCTTCCAGCCCGAGGCGCCGCTCGGTTCGCTCGTCGTGGCGAGCGCGATCGTCGCAGCCGACCTGGGCGCCGATACGGCCGACGGCTTCGTGCCGGCCACCGAGCTGGGCTTCGGCACCGTCGAGTACCGGCCGGACGCGGCGCTGGTGGCCCGTGTCGCCGAGGCGACGGGGGCGCGTACCGGCACGGTGCTCACCGTCTCCACCGTGACCGGTACCGCGGCCTGGTCCGCCGCGCTGCGGGCCCGCCACCCGGACGCCCTCGCCGAGGCCATGGAGGGGTTCGGGGTCGCGGAGGCCGCCGTCGCGGCCGGCTGTCCGGTCGTGGAGCTGCGCGCCGTCTCCAACGCGGTCGGCCCGCGCGACCGGGCCCGGTGGCGCGTCGGGGAGGCGCTGGCCGCCCTCGCCGCCGCCTCCGGCCGCCTCACCTCCGTGTACGCGGATCTGCCGGTACGACGGTGAGACGGGCGAAGGCGGCCGGCGCTCAGTAGCGGTAGTGGTCGGACTTGTACGGTCCCTCGACCTCGATGCCGATGTACGCGGCCTGCTCCGGACGCAGCGTCGTCAGCTTCACCCCGAGCGAATCGAGGTGGAGGCGGGCGACCTTCTCGTCCAGGTGCTTGGGCAGCACGTAGACGTCGGTCGGGTACTCCTCGGGCTTCGTGAACAGCTCGATCTGGGCCAGCGTCTGGTCCGCGAACGAGTTGGACATGACGAACGAGGGGTGGCCCGTGGCGTTGCCCAGGTTCAGCAGACGGCCCTCGGAGAGCACGATGAGGACCTTGCCGTCCGGGAACTTCCAGGTGTGGACCTGCGGCTTGACCTCGTCCTTGACGATGCCCTCGATCTTCGCGAGGCCCGCCATGTCGATCTCGTTGTCGAAGTGGCCGATGTTCCCGACGATCGCCTGGTGCTTCATCCTGGCCATGTCGCTCGCCATGATGATGTCCTTGTTGCCCGTCGTCGTGACGAAGATGTCGGCCTTGTCGACGACCTCGTCGAGCGTGGTGACCTGGAATCCGTCCATCGCCGCCTGCAGCGCGCAGATCGGGTCGATCTCCGTGACGATCACCCGGGCGCCCTGCCCGCGCAGCGACTCCGCGCAGCCCTTGCCCACATCGCCGTAACCGAACACGACGGCGGTCTTGCCGCCGATCAGCACGTCGGTGGCCCGGTTGATGCCGTCGATCAGCGAGTGCCGGCAGCCGTACTTGTTGTCGAACTTCGACTTCGTCACCGCGTCGTTCACATTGATCGCCGGGAAGAGGAGGGATCCGTCGCGCTGCATCTCGTACAAGCGGTGCACACCTGTCGTCGTCTCCTCCGTGACACCCCGGATCTCCGAAGCGAGGGCGGACCAGTCCAGTCCGCTGCGTGCCAGCAGGGCGCGGACGACGGCCGCTTCCTCGTTGTCCGCGACGGGGAGCTCTCCCGTCTTCCGGTACTCGACGCCCTTGTGGACGAGGAGGGTGGCGTCACCGCCGTCGTCGAGGATCATGTTCGGGCCCGTGTGGCCGGGCCAGGTCAGGGCCTGCTCCGTGCACCACCAGTACTCCTCCAGGCTCTCGCCCTTCCAGGCGAAGACCGGGACGCCGGCGGGGGCGTCCGGGGTACCGGCCGGACCGACCGCGATGGCCGCGGCCGCGTGGTCCTGCGTCGAGAAGATGTTGCAGGAGACCCAGCGGACCTCAGCGCCCAGGGCGGTCAGCGTCTCGATGAGGACGGCCGTCTGCACGGTCATGTGCAGCGAGCCCATGATCCGGGCGCCCGCCAGGGGCCGCGTGGCGGCGAACTCCCGGCGGATCGACATCAGGCCGGGCATCTCGTGCTCGGCCAGGGTGATCTCCTTGCGGCCGAAGGCGGCGAGGGAGAGGTCGGCGACCTTGAAGTCCGTGAACGCGGTGTTGGGTTGAGCGGGCATGCGTACTGCTCCTCGGGTTCTGAATCGTCTCGTGGGTGGTGCGTCGTCGCTCACCGCATGCCGCTGAGAGCCGGTGCGATCTCCTCTTCGGCCTCGGCGCCGTAGGCACGCGCGACCGAGGCGAGCAGGCTGTCGCGATCGGCCCGGTAGGCCTGGGAGCCGACGGTGCCGAGCGCCGAGGCGGCGGTCACGCAGCCGAGCCGGGCCGCCGCCTCCAGCGGCAGCCCCGCGCTCACCGCGGCGAAGAACCCCGCGCGGAAGGCGTCGCCCCCGCCGGTCGGATCGGTGACCTCCGTGTCCGGCACGGCCGCGACCGTGATCGTCGCCTGGTGCGCGCTGTCGATCCGGACGCCGTCGCCGCCCAGTGTGGTGACCCAGGTGCCGGCGCGTTCGAGCACCTCGGCGCGGGTCCAGCCGGTGCGTTCGAGCAGCAGGGCGGCCTCGTACTCGTTGGTGAGCAGCCACTGGGCGCCGGTGACCAGCTCCCGGATCTCGTCGCCGTCGAGGCGGGCGAGCTGCTGGGAGGGGTCGGCGGCGAAGGGGAGCCCGAGCTCGCGGCACTCAGCGGTGTGCCGGAGCATCGCCGCCGGGTCGTTCGGGCAGACGAGGACCAGGTCGGGTCGCTCCCGCGTGCCGACCAGCTGCCACAGGTCGATCTCACGGGCGTCCTGCATGGCACCGGCGTAGAACGCGGCGATCTGGTTGGCGTCCTCATCGGTGATGCACATGAAGCGCGCGGTCTGGTGCTCGGCGGAGACCCGCACCCCGCCGGTGTCGACGCCGTGCTGCTTGAGCCAGACCTCGTACTCGGCGAAGTCGGTGCCCACGGCGCCGACCAGCAGCGGGTCGAGGCCGAGGCTGCCCAGGCCGAAGGCGATGTTGGCCGCGACTCCGCCCCGGCGCACTTCGAGCGCGTCGACCAGGAAGGAGAGCGAGACGTGGGCGAGCTGGTCGGGGATCAGCTGATCCGCGATCCGGCCGGGAAAGACCATGAGATGGTCCGTTGCGATGGAGCCTGTCACCGCGATACGCACATGAACTCCTGAGGCTGGACGTGTCCTGGACGGGCGGTCAGATTCCGGCAGCGGCCTTGAGCGCGTCGGCCCGGTCGGTTCGTTCCCAGGCGAAGTCCGGCAGTTCCCGCCCGAAGTGGCCGTACGCGGCGGTCTGGGCGTAGATCGGGCGGAGCAGGTCGAGGTCCCGGATGATCGCGGCCGGGCGGAGGTCGAAGACCTCGGAGACGGCCTTCTCGATCTGCTCCTGGTCCGCCGTACCCGTACCGAAGGTCTCGATGAACAGGCCCACCGGCTCGGCCTTGCCGATCGCGTAGGCGACCTGGACCTCGCAGCGGGCGGCGAGCCCGGCGGCGACGACGTTCTTGGCGACCCAGCGCATCGCGTAGGCGGCCGAACGGTCCACCTTGGACGGGTCCTTGCCGGAGAAGGCGCCGCCGCCGTGACGGGCGTAGCCGCCGTAGGTGTCGATGATGATCTTGCGGCCGGTGAGTCCGGCGTCGCCCATCGGGCCGCCGATCTCGAAGCGTCCGGTCGGGTTGACCAGGAGCCGGTAGTCCTCGGTCTCCAGCTTGATGTCGTCCTCGGCGAGCTGGGCGAGGACGGACTCCACGACGTGGCGGCGGATGTCGGGCGCGAGCATCTCGTCCAGGTCGATCCCGGAGGCGTGCTGCGAGGAGACGACGACGGTGTCCAGCCGGACCGGGCGGTCGCCGTCGTACTCGATGGTGACCTGCGTCTTGCCGTCGGGGCGCAGATAGGGGACGGTGCCGTCCTTGCGGACCTCGGTGAGCCGGCGCGACAGGCGGTGGGCCAGCTCGATCGGCAGGGGCATCAGATTCGGCGTCTCGTCGGTGGCGTACCCGAACATCAGGCCCTGGTCGCCCGCGCCCTGCTGGTCGAGCTCGTCGATCTCCCCGCCCCCGACCCGCTTCTCGTACGCGGTGTCGACGCCCTGCGCGATGTCCGGGGACTGGGCGCCGATGGACACCGAGACGCCGCACGAGGCGCCGTCGAATCCCTTGGCGGAGGAGTCGTAGCCGATCGCGAGGATCTTCTCGCGCACGAGGGTGGGGACATCGGCGTACGCACGGGTCGTCACCTCCCCCGCGACATGGACCTGGCCGGTGGTGATCAGGGTCTCGACGGCGACGCGCGAGGCCGGATCCTGTCTCAGCAGCTCGTCGAGGATCGCGTCACTGATCTGGTCAGCGATCTTGTCGGGGTGGCCCTCGGTCACAGATTCCGAGGTGAACAGGCGACGGGACATGGCTCTCCAGAGAGGTGCGTGGTCGGACGGTTGGCGTGCATGGGCTCATCTCGCACGTTCCGCAGCGGCTCGCGGTACTGGAGCAGCCGCCGGTCACCAGAAAGTGCGCACGTCGATCGCGCCTCCCACTGTCGCCCGGTTCACTTGAGAAGGGTTGGAAGTGCACTCGACAGGCCCTAAGGGCTGGGCCGGAGAGCCGCCGGACCGGTCCCGTGGACGAGTCCGTCAGCTGCCGACGAGAGCGATGCGGGCAAGGTCGCCCGGCGCAGGGAAGACGCGGCGCGAGCTGACGTCGGCCACCGTTTTGGCGAGGGCCTCCGCGAAGGCGTCGATGTCCTGCCGCGTGGTGCCCTCGTACACCGAGGCGCGCAGGGCCGTGGCGCGGCCCCCGGGGCGGTCGAGCAGCGGAGTCTGCTCTGCCACCGTCTTCCACACCGCCACGCCCCGCTCCGCGAGGCCGCGCCGCAGGAGCGCCGAGGACAGGTCGGGGTGGTGGAAGGCGAGGACCGCCGAGTGGTACCGGCCGGGCGCGAGCAGTTCCATGCCGGGAACGTCGACGACGGCACAGTGCAGCGCCGGAATCAGCTCCTCGTACGGCTGGGCCGGCAGCTCCGCGCGGTGGGCCAGCGCCGAGGTGAACGCCGCGACCGCGGCCGTCGCCGGTACCGGCTCGGGGACGCGCGTGGTGCACGCGGCCGCACGGGGCGCCCCGCCGCCGAAGTCCGACGGCGACAGTTCCTCGCGCAGTCTCGGCGCCACGTAGGCGAAGCCGACCGCACGCGGCCCGCGCAGGAAACGCCAGCCGTCACCGGTCAGCAGATGGCAGCCGATGCGCGAGACGTCCACGGGCAACTGGCCCAGCGAGTAGGCCGCGTCGACCGCGTACAGGCAGCGGTGGGGCGCGAGGAGGCGGCCGATGTCCTCGACCGGGTTGATGATGCCCCGGCTGGCGGGGACGTGGACCACGGAGACCAGCGCCACGGAATCGTCGATGTGCGCGGCCATCCAGCCGAGGTCCAGGTCGCCGTCGGGGCGCAGCGGAACCACCTCGATGCGGCAGCGGGTGCGGTCGCGCACGGACCGGAGCGTGGTGAGCCGGGCGGCGCTCTCGTACGGAGTGGTCCAGATCCGGTCGCCTCTGCCGAGCGTCAGGCCGGACACCAGCGCGTCGAACGCGGCCGCGCCGCCGGTGAACAGTTCGGTGTGCCCGTCAGGGGTGTTGAGCAGGCCTTCGAGCCGCTGGTGGACCTCTCCGTGCACCAGGTCTCCGACCCGCTCCTCCAGTACGTGGGGCCCGAAGCGGTCCTCCAGGCGTACGCACTCCGTGAGGACCGTGCGTACCGCGTCGGGCATTCGGCCCTGACCTGCCGTGTTCAGGTGGATCATTTCCGGGGCCTCCCCTATGCCAGACGTTGCCAACTCTGTTGGCAATAGATTGCCTACAGGGAAGGGCAGTTGGCAATCCACGCTCCAGTGACGCTCTAGTCCAGGGCCTCGGCATGGACCTGCCGCAGCTTGCCCGTCAAGAGGAGCACCGGAGGGCCGTCGGCCGCACCTAGGCGGAGAGACAGCTGTCTTCGCAGGTCACATGCTCTGCAGGAGATACGGGACACCGGGTCATGGAGGAGTTTTCCGGCCATCGGTTTGCCAAGCTCAAGCGATCGTCGAGCACATCCCGAGCGGAACCCAAGCGGAGTTTGTCAATCTTCTTGCCAAGAAGCCGAACACAGCCGAACGCAGGCAGAACAGAGAGGAGTCAGTCATGAAGGTTCTCGCCCGGGGTCTGGTCGTCACCGCAGCTCTTACCGGCGCCCTGTTCACCGCGGCGGGGGTCAGTGCCGCGGACAACATCGGCTGGCCGGTCGCCCCGGCCGGCAACATCGGATGGTCCAACGCCGCCGCCTGACGGGCGGGAAACGGGCCGCGTGCGGGCATGCGTGCCCGTCCCGGCGAGCGGGCGGGGAGTGTGCAGCGAAACGGCCGGCCGCCGCGGCTCACCGTCGGTGCCGACGGTGTCCTCCTCGCGGCTCCAACGCGCGGTCAGCCCACGCACGGACGCCGAATCAGGCGTCGCGCAGGGCCGCTTATCAAGCCCCGCACCGGACGCACAGCCCCAGCGCCGCTGACGGCGTGCAGAGGCACCCGTCAGGCGTGATCCTGCTCCTGGGCCAGCCGGGGCGACGGCACGGCCGGCGAGGCATGCAGCTGAGTCAGCGCCTCTGCCAGGACCCGCCAGATCTCGGCGGCCAGGTCGATGTTCCCGCTGCGCTGCGCCTCTTCCGCCAGCGCGCGCAGCCCCTGGACACCGCTCTCGTCGCCCTCGAACACGCGCAGCTGGTAGCGCAGGATGTCGAAGCGCACCCGGTCCCGGTACGTCATCAGCTCGTCCCTGGCCAGTCCGGCGAGCAGCACCCGGGCGTCGTCGTTTCGGCCGGTGACGAACGCCAGGTCCGCCTTGAGCCCGGCAAGTTCCTGCCCCAGGCTCTCCGTGCCGACGTAGACGAGAGCCGCCTCCGCCTCATCCATGCGCAGTTCCGCCGCCGCCGGGTCTGCCGGGACCTTCTGCAGGTACAGCCGGCCGGCCGCGATCCGCAGCCTGACCCACAGCGTCAGGTCCTCCCCGCTGGAGAACCCGGCCAGCGCCCGTTCGAGGATGTGCTGCGCGCCCGCGTGATCGCCCTGGCGCACCCGCACGGCGGCCGCCGTCCACAGTGCCTCCGCCCACAGCGTGTCGGCGCGCCCCTCGACCAGGTCCGTCAGCTCGTCGGCGTGGAGGCGTGCGTCCGGCAGCCGGCCCGCCTCAGCCTCCACGGACGCCAGGGCGAGCAGCACACCGGCGCGGTCCTCGACGCCCAAGTCGGCCTCGCAGGCCAGCCGGTGGGCGTCCTCGCCCATGGCGATGGCGGTCTGGATCTCACCGACGGACCGCAGGCAGCGGGCCAGCCGGGTCAGGCCGCGGACCCGGAGTTCGGGCAGCGCGACCTCGTCGCCCAGCCGGACCAGTTCCTCCAGGTGGGCCCGCTCACCGACGAAATCGCCCTCCAGCCTGCGGGCGCGGGCCAGCAGCCACAGCGCCTGCCAGCGCAGTGCGGGTGACTCGTGGCTCTCGGCCGCGTACGCCTCGCGCAGCCCCTCCGCGGTGGTGGCGGAGCCGGTGGGAGCGAAGGCGGAGGTGGCCAGGGTGATCGCGTGCGCGAGCGAACCCGCCGAGGGCTCCTCGAAGTCGGACGGCTGCAGGCCGAGCCGCTCGGCGAGGTGGGCCACCGCGCGTTCGGTGGGCTGACGCCCCCCTGACTCCAGCCGGGAGAGGTAACCGGTGGACATGCCGTCGCCGGCCAGCGCGCTCTGGGACAGACCGCGGGCCAGACGGAGCTTCTTCAACCGACTTCCGAACGCGGGCTGTCGCAACATAGGCCAATTCCTCGGAGAGCAGCGGTCAGGGACGCATACAGGGACCGCAGGAAACGAACCGGCGTGCCGGGGCCCGGGTCGGACAACGAGCGTATGACCGCTGACAACAGCTGGGCAAATGTTTGCCAGACCCGTAACCCGCTCTCCGGCAGGGCTCACGGGGTCCTTCGGCACCGCTCGATCGTCGCGCGAGTGGGGCCCGAGCAGACCGCGAGTGGATTCCGAGCATTTTGAGGCAGGCTTTCGAGCAGCCTTGCCGAGCGCATGTCCTCGTGAGGGAGTCGCTGATGAAGCACGTGGTGCCCGCGTTCGGGCCGAAGGAGTCCGATGACGACATCGGCTGGCCCAAACGCGACAGCTGCGGCCGGACCGGACAGCACCGCTGTGTGCTGGTCCGTGCGCGGTTCAGGCAGCCGGGGACGACACGGCGGCGACAGCGGTGGACCGCGGCCCGGCCGGTACCGGGAAGCCGCGGTACTCGCTGACCTCGCCCTGCGCGTCGAAGCGGAACTCCGCGATCAGGCCACGTGCGACGGGGCCGTCCGTGAGCGTGACGCGGGCGGTCACCCGGTCGTTCTCCGCGACCACCGACTCGTAGCGCGCCCGGTGGTGGCCGGCGGCGAAGAGGGCGCGGGCCAGTGCCTTGTTGCGCTCCTGGACGGCCTGCGTGCTCAGCAGCCGGGACAGGGCTCCGCACATGGAGTCGTGTGGTGTCGCGTCCATTCCAGGACCTCCCGTCCCTGCGGCGCACCACCGCGGGCACCGCTTCCCGACCGTGTCATACGGGGGTCGAGTGCCGATCGAGCGCCGGTACAACCGCAGACCGCCGGTACAGCCGACTGCCGCGTTTCCGGTCGGTTTCGTTCCGCTCCCGCTCCAGCCGGACACGACTTCCGTCGCCCACGATGGAGCGGAGCCCCGGGCACTCCGGCCCGGTGCGCTGTCCGGCCCGGGCCGTCCATTCCTTCCCCCGGCTCGACGGCCCGGGTTCAGGATGTCCGGCCTCAGGCGGCGAACAGATCGAACGTCGACGTCGGCCGCGGCCCCGACAGCACATCGAGCAGCGGATCGACCGCCAGCATCGCCTGGTGCAGCCGCTGCAGCTGAGGGGACGGTTCGACACCGAGTTCCTCGATGAGCCGCCCGCGGACTCTTCGGTACACATCCAGCGCCGAACTCTGCCGGCCGGATCTGTAGAGGGCGACCATGGCCTGAGAGTGCAGGCTCTCGTGCCGGGGATGACGCGCCGTCAGTTGCATGAGTTCAGCGATGAGTTCGGTGTGCCGGCCCATTCTCAGGTCCGCGTCTATCCGACGCTCCACCGCCACCAGGCGGCTCTCCTCCAGCCGCATGGCCTCGATCTCCAGGACCGGGCCGAGCCGCACGTCGACAAGGGCCTGACCCCGCCACAGGTCGAGGGCCGAGCGAAAGCGCTCGGCCGCCAGTGCATTGTCGCCGCTCTCGAAAGCGGTCTGTCCTTCACGCGTGAGGTTCTCAAAGATACGGACGTCGATATGTGATTCCGGTATCTGCAGCAAGTAGCCACCGTGCCGGGTGGCCAGCACATCCTTGACGCCCTCGCGCGAGTCCGGGCCCATCGCCGTACCGAGCCTGCGGCGCAGCTGGAGTATATACGTCTGCAAAGTGGTGAGTGCGCTCTGTGGCGGGTTCGATGCCCAGATCTCCTCCATCAGAGTCGGGACCGGTACCACTCGACTGGGATAAAGGGCAAGCAGAGCCAGAATCTGGCGGGGCTTGCTTGCCGTAGGGACGATCGACCCAGCATTGATTTCGGCCGACAACGGACCTAGAAGATTAACCCTCACTTCGCCCTCCCCGTTAGCGTCCGCTTTTAATGGCCTCTAGTGGCCACAAAACTGCGCTGTGGAGCAAGCTATCCGGTCATGCTCCACCGAGTGCGTTTCTCCAGTGGCTCTGTAGCGGATCTCAAACATTTGGGTTTACCCGCACTCCCGACCCCTATTTCCCGCCTGTCTTTCTGGTGGAAATAACAGAACCGGAGGGGTAGGGTACCGCCCCGCCGCATGGCGCGATATGAGCCATGGGAAGCGGGAAGAGCGAGCCGCGTCAGCTGATCGGCACCGCGCCCGCGCCCCCCAGCGGAAGCACGGAGTCGTTGACGGTGGCGCGTCCGTCGGCGACCGGAGAAGCCAGCAGCGACTTCTGCAGCCGGGCGAGCCGGGCCGACGGCTCAAGCCCCAGTTCCTGTACGAGGGTGGTGCGCAGCCGCCGGTAGAGCCCGAGCGCCTCGCTCCGGCGGCCGGAGCGGTAGAGCGCGATCATGAACTGGGCGTGCAGGTTCTCATGGGTGCGGTAGCGGCTCACCAGTACCGTCAGCTCGGCCAGCAGTTCGCGGTGCCGCCCCAGCCTCAGGTCCGCGTCGATGCGCTGGTCGAGGGCGCACAGCCGGCTCTCCTCCAGCCGCTTCACCTCCATGCCCAGCTGCCCGCCCGCCTGCACCCCGGAGAACGGCAGTCCGGTCCACAGGTCCAGCGCCTGGCGCAGGGTCTCGGCGGCCATGGGGTAGTCGCCGGCATCCATGGCCCGGTAGCCGAGGCCCGCGAGCCGGTCGAACTGGCGGACGTCGCTGACGCCTTCACCGCTGACGAGCATGTATCCGCCGGGCGCGGTCACCAGCACATCCTTGGGGGTGCGGACGGGGCCGTCGGCGGGGTCCTTCAGCAGAGCGACGGCGATGAGGTCTCGCACCTGGAGCACATATGTCTGTAGGGTCGTACGGGCGCTGCGCGGCGGCGTGCTTCCCCACAACTCCTCGACGAGGACCGACACGGGCACCACCTGGTCCGCGTGCAGGGCCAGCAGAGCGAGCACCTGACGCGGCTTGGGCGCGGTCGGGGTGATGGACACACCGTTCTCGCGCACGTCCAACGCGCCCAGAGCATCCATGTCCACGCAGCTCGCCTCCTTGGCTTCTGTCCTGGTACACAAGACTCACATTAAAAAACAGCGCAGGCGGTTTGTCAATTGCGACCGCCCTGACCCCTGTTCGGAGAAAAGGGGGGGCAGGGCGGCGCTACTCCCCTTCTACTGCGAGGGGTTGCCGTGCTTGCGGGACGGAAGGTCCGCGTCACGCGCCGTCAGCCTGCCCGTCATCGCCGAGCGCAGGCCGACCGCGAGCGCGTCCGCACTCGCCTCCGCACTGCCCGTGCCCGCCATCACCACGACCGGGTCCCGGCCGGCCGCGGCGGTGCGCGCGATCTCGTACGCCGTCACCGCGCCCGGTCCGCAGCCGCACAGCAGCAGCCTGGCCCCGCGCACCACCTCCACGAGCGCGGGCGGCAACGCGAGCGGGGTTTCCTGGCAGTTCAGTTCGACGATGTGTTCCGGGCCGTCGTGCCGGCGGGCGAAGCGCTCGTACGCGCCGGAGACCACGCCCTCCCGCGCGACCAGGCAGATGACGTCCGCGCCCGGTTCTCCGGTCCTCAGCACGGTCAGGGACGGCCGGCGGGCGCCCTGACGCCCCGGCGGCCGCACCGCCACGTGCGGCACGCCCAGGCCGTCCAGCACCCGGGCCAGTTGCGCGACGGTTGTGCCCGCGTCGGTGAAGTCCGCCAGGGCACGCAGCATCCGCACACACTGCGAGAGCAACAGCGCGGCATCCGCGTCCCGCAGCACCGCGCGGTCGTAGAGCGAGGTCAGGCTGAGACTGCCGTCCGGCTCGTGGCGCGCCACGAGCGTGACCGAGGCGCCCGAACCGCCGACGAGGCGCGGTACGTCGACCCGGACTCCCTGCGCCGCGAGTTCCGCGCGCACGGCCGGGGTCATCGGTGGCCTGCTGTCGAAATCGATGATGGTGCCCGTCTGCCGCGCACCGCGCCCGGTCCACTCGCTCAGCAGCTCGTCGCTCACCCACGGATAGATGGCCATGTCCAGTGCGGCGTCGCGCAGCCTGGATATCAGCGTTTCCAGCGGCTCCACCGGGTCGACGTTCACCGTCAGCGGGGCGCAGCCGCCCAGCAGACCCGGCACGTCGGTGGCGCCCGGCAGCGCGACGTCCCGCCCTGACAGCCGTACGTCGAAGGTGACGTGCCCCGGGCGGCCGCCGGTCCCCATGGCCCGGTGGAGCAGCAGCGCCCACACCAGGTGCAGCGCGCTGCTCTCCCCGGCGCCCCGAGCGGTCACCCAGGCCCTCAGCCGCAGCACCTGCGCCGGGGAGAGGCGGCGCCGCGCCTGGGCGTCCCCGCTCTGCCGGGTGGGGCCACCCTGCTGTCCGGGGCTCACCGCTGCGTCCGGTGGCGGGGCGGCGCGGGTCCAGTAGGCGCGTGCGGCGTCCGGGGACTGCCCGGCCAGCCAGCGGGCGTGGTCGCGGACATCGGGGCGCCGGTCCCCGCCGGGCAGCGACCCGCCCGCCAGATACGCGCGGTAGAAGGCGCGCAGCAGGACGTGTACGCCGCGCTCGTCCAGGAGCGCCCGGTGATACGTGAGCAGGACGCGGGTACCGGGTACGGACGCGCCCTCCCCGGACGGGGCATCCTCGATCAGCGTCAGCCTCAGGAGTCCGGCGCGGTTCAGCACGAAGCCCTGGGCCCGGTCGTGCGCGAGCAGATCGTCCCAGGAAGGGACCGCCTCACGGGAGCGGTGGACGATGTCGATGTGCGCGTGGTCGTGCAGCACCAGCCGGGGCGTGGCCACCCAGTCGAACGCGCTGCGCAGCACCGATTCGCGGGCGGCCACCGACTGCCAGGCGGCCACGAAGCGGTGCGCGTCCAGGGGGCCGGTCCAGTGCAGGGCCACCTGCTCGACGTGGCGGCCGGGATCGTCCGGGGTGCGCAGGGCCGCCCGCGCCCAGGCGCGCTGGGTGCCGGTCAGTGGCACGGTCCACGCGCCCACCGGCAGCAGCAGGACGTCCGCGAGCAGTTCGGACGAGAGGGGCACCGGGCCCGGCGGGGCGGTGCCACGCGGGATGAACGTCAGGGTGTGGCGGCTGTCGGTGTGGCTGGCGAACAGGACGGAGAAGGTGCGATGGCGCTCGACGAACCGGGCCGCCAGCCGGTCGGCCTCGACCGGTGTCAGCGGCCCGTGCAGTTCGAGCACCTGAGAGCCGTCCGGCGCCGTGGCGGACGCCGTGTGGGTCACGCACAGGACGCCGCCCAGGCTCGGACGTCCGCCGCTCATCCCCGGTCCCGCGCGCCCTCGTCCCCCACGACGGCGGCGCCGGCGGCCGCGGGCAGGTCCGCCGCCGGGCCGGGCAGCGGTCCGCGGTGGGCCTCACTGACCAGGTACCGGTCCTGAACCAGGTGGGTGCCGAAGGCCCAGGCGTCGGCGTCCGGTGCGGGCGCGGCCAGCCTGATGCGCCCGTCGGCGCCCTCCTCGAAGCCAACCCGGGAGAAGCTGTGGCGCAGCCCGTAGCCGAGCGCCTTGGTGTACGCCTCCTTCAGGGTCCACAGCCGCAGCAGTTCGGCACGCTGTCGCTCCTCGGGCATCGCCCTCAGCCGCTCGGCCTCGACGGGGGTGCACACCTCCTCGCCCATCAGCTCGAAGGGGACGGGCCGGTCGGCCCGTTCGACATCCACGCCGATCGGGCCGGTGCCGCTCACGCCGACCAGGAGCAGTTCGTCGGTGTGCGCCAGGCTCAGCGAGAGCTCGTCCCAGCCGCGTACTCCGGGCCGTCCACCGGGCCGGAAGGTGAAGTCGATGGTCTGGACGGGGATCTCCAAGGCCGCGGCGACGGTGTACTTCATGAGGTAGCGCGAGGCGGCGAAGCCCAGGCGCTGCCCGGTTCCGGGGAACTGCCGGTAGCGGGGCCAGTCCTGGCCCAGCGTCTGACGGAGTTCGGGATCGAGCAGCGCTGCCGGCGCCCACGCCCCCCATGTGGTGTGCACGATCACGCGCCCCGCACTGCAGAAACGACTCTGCACCGAATCCCACGGACCGTCGGGGCTGGATACGTACACCGGCGCCGCACCGCCGGCCGCGGTGACCTCCGCGGCGTCCAGGGCGCTCACCACAGAATCCTGGTGGCGTGCAGGTCGCAGTCGGCTCGCAGCCGGTCCCGGCTGTCCAGCTCCGCCTCGACAGCCGCCTGCGCCTCGACGAACGGGCCGACCGGCGGCAGGCCGAGGCGCTGGACGGCGCGGGTGAGCGCGAGCGTCGACCACGCCCCGGAGGCGAGGAAGCGGCTGCCGCCGTACAGAGCGGCGTCCCGGTGGACCGCCAGCACCGCGCAGACCGTGAGGAGCTGGGCATACCGCTCGGCCGCCGCCGTGCCCGCCTGGGCCATGGACCTGTCCGCTCCGGTCAGCAGCCGGCGTTCGGCGAGCAGCCGCCGCGCCGCCCGGGTCTGCCCGGGGACCGGACGGTCCGCGTCGCCGGAGCCGTGGGCCGCCGCGGCGTCCAGGACACCGTGCAGCTCCGCCGCCCAGTCGAAGTCCGCGTCCCCGCGCGCCGCGGTGGGCCGCGCCGCCACGCGGCCGCCGCCGGGGCCCGCTGACGACGGCAGCTCATGCATCAGTTCGGCCCGGCAGTTGGCCATGCCGATCGTCTCGCGTACGTAGGACACCTCGGCCGCCGTCTTGGCGCACCACCGCAGCGCGGCGCTGCCGGGCTCGTGACCGCATTCGCCCAGCGTGAGTACGGATTCGTCCAGGATCTCGGCCGCCAGACCGGGTACGACGCAGCCCGCCGCGGCCCGCAGGGCCTGCCCCGTACCGGGCGAACGGGTCAGGGACCGCAGCGCCACGGCCGTCAGGCTCTCGCAGGCGGCCAGGTCGGCGAAACTCCGGGCGAGCGAGGCGCGCCAGCGTGACAGCCCCGGCGTCTTCCGCTCCCCCTCCGAGACGGCCCGCACCGCGGCGCGCAGCGCGGTTCCGGCCGCGGCGCTCAGCGCGGCCGGCCCCAGCAGCCGGGCCAGTTCCACCGTCCGGGCCGACATCGGCCCGTCCGGCCCGTCGGCCTCGAACAGGGCCCCGGTGACGGTGGCGTGGCCCAGGGCCAGGTCCCGGCGGAAGAGCGGGCGCAGGGCGGCGACCAGTGCCTCGGCACCGCCGAAGTACCCGCTCTCACCGGCCGACCGGACCTCGGACGCGGCGATGCCGTTGAGCGCGGGCAGCCCGCCGGGAAGCGTCAGTGCGTGGTGGCCGTACGGGTTGGCCCGGTCGCGCGGGTCGCCCAGCAGCCCCTCAAGACGCCGGGCGCGCCTCGTCGCGGCGGGGGGCAGCGGCGCCGCCGCGTGAAAGGGCGGCGCGACGGCCGGTGCGGCCGCCCGCTCGTCCCGCAGGAGCGATCCCTGCCCGCTAACGCCCATCGGCGTGCCCTCCTCGTCCGTCCGGTCCGCGTGGTCACCCCACGCGGCGCAGGGCGCTCTCGCATGCCACTTGGCCAGCCCGAGGATCTCGGCACTGGCCTGCCCCAGCCCCGTACGCACCTCGTGACGGGCGTCGGTGAGGGTGGCTCCGGCGCCGAGGAAGGAGACGAGAGCCTCTTCCCTGAGCATCACGGAGTGCGTACAGACCGCGGTGAGTCCCGAACTGTCCGGCAGCAAGGACCACTGGACGGTGTGCCCCGCGAGGATCTCGGGCGGCACCACGTCCTTGTGGACGATGTATCCGGCAGCCGGGAAGCAGAGCCGGACGGCGCCCGAGGTGACGGTGTCGCCGCCGTCCCAGGCGGTGCTGTCGATATCGACGACCTGCACGCCCGAAGCGTCCGTGCTGACCTCGGTCCACTCGATGTGCGGAACCAGGTCGGGCCAGTCCTCGACGCGCTGGAGGAAGTCGTAGACCAGCTCGGGCGGCCCGTTGGTGTGGACGCTGTCCGAGAAGGCCAGCAGGAGTTCGTCCAGCCGCTCCCAGCGCTCGGCCACCGCCCTGACCTCGTCGAGCCGGGCCCTGACCTCCGTGTCGAGCACCTGTGCCGCCTCCCCGGCCCCGGCAGAGGGCACCGGGAAGGGGGACGGCCCGAGTTCCCTTCGCAGGGTCAGCACGCTGCCGCCGCCGCTACCGGGCGTCACACGCCAGACGCCGCGCCCGGTGACCTGCTGCGTCAGGGGTTCGATCCGCTCGGTCTCCACGGTCCTGGTGTGCGGGTGCAGGTGGCGGCGTACGTGCAGGGCGCGCAGTCCGTCGCTCGTCATGTCCCACAGGTGCAGCAGTTCACGGAAACCGTCACCGTCGATGCGCTCGACGTGGACGTACGACGGGAACAGCACGGGCCAGCGGAGCGGGTCCGCGAGGAGGCCGTAGACCACGCCGACAGGAGCTGCCACAGAGATCGCGTGTTCGGCCACGTGCACTTGCGACGACATGCGTGCTGGCCCCCTCTTCAACGGCCCGAATCACCGGACCAAGGGTGCGGTGTCCTGCTGGAGTACGACTTGAGCCGGGCAGGACCCGGCACCCTTCAACCGGACTCAACCACCTCGGCCGGCCCGCCGACCTGCCGAGGCCGTTCCTGCCACATCGACGTGGCCGGCCAGGACAGGAGGAATTCCCGGAACTGGACCACGTACGCGTGCGGCAGCTGTGGCGGAGCGCAGATGCCGCCGAACAGCGCGACGCCGGCGACGGCCGCCGCGATGGCGACGGCCGCGTACTCCGGGGAGATCTGCTCCGACAGCTCGCCCTCTTCCCTGGCCCGCACGAGCACATCGCGGACCCACTCGTGCCAGCAGGCGATGACACCGCCGCCACGTTTGCGGGACGGATCGCCGCCCAGCCGGAGGCCTCCCCGGACCACGGGGTCCGAACCGACCGCGTCGAGCAGCAGCGTGACGGCGCGCCCCAGGCACTGCGGCGCGGTGGCCGACGAGTCGCTGCACTGTTCGAGCATGGTGCGTACGGCGAGCTCCGCGTCGCTCTCCACCGCGAGCGCCAAGGAGTCTTTGCTCGGAAAGTGGAAGTGCAGGGCGCCGGTGCTCACTCCGGCCCGTTTGCTGATCGCAGGAAGGGAGGCCAGTGCGTATCCGTCGTCCGCGAAGATCTCCGCGGCCGCGTTGATGAGAGCACGACGAGTACGGGCCGCTCGCTCCTGCTTGACCATGAGTTCCTCCTCATTCCGCCCTGAGCGGCACGCCGGGTCCCCACTCCGGTCGCCGCGGACAGCGGTGCCTCGCTCAGAGCACCCTAGCAAACCGCATATCTGGTTGGTTTCTAGAGGTTCTTGCTGCTGCCGGCCACCCCGGGACGGCCAAGCACCGTCAGCGAAAGAAGAAGTGACTGCACGTGAACGCGGTCGTCCCGCGGCTTCCGGCCGCCGTGCCGCCGCACCCGTCCTCGCTGTCGTCGACAGCCTCACGATGCCGACGACAGCAAGAATCCAGCACGGCTCCAGTGCGGGGGAGAAAGACGGCGATGGTCCGTACTTCTGCCGTCAGACAGACGCACGGACCACGGAGATACCTGCTGTGCCTGCTACGCCTCGGCGGACGTGAGCGGTGTGCCGTCCGGGTCCTGGAACTCCGCGAGGACCCGGGTGCCGCGGTCCGGCGCGGTGTCCAGCCTCATCAGCGCCGCGGGCGTGGCGATGGCGGGCAGTACGAGGTTGTACAGCACGGAGACACGTTGGCTGAGGTCCCCCCAGCGGGCCTCGGCCTCCGACACGAGCTGTGTACCGACCCACGCACCGACGAAAGCCTGCGAGGTCTCCTCCGGGTCGACGTGCGGGAGCACTTCGCCCTGTTCCTTCGCCTCGGTGAGCAGCTTGGCGACCAGACCGGTCCAGATGGGCCACGCGCTGCCGAACCGGGTCCGGCCCTGCATGTCGGCCGAGAGCCGGATGCCCGCGAGCAGGACGACATCGCTGGGGATCCGCTCGGCCAGCGTCATGCCGACGTCGATCCACTCCTGCAGCTTCAACTCGCGCGGAGCCCACTGAGCGGGGTCGACCTGCGCCTCTATGACTCCGCGCGCCAGCATTTCCTTGGAGTCGAAGTGGAAGTACAGGGCGCCCTTGGTCATTCCGGCCCGCTGAAGGATCTCGGCCATGGTGGCCGCCGCGTAGCCCCGTTCGGCGAAGACCGCGGCGGCTGCTTCGATAACAGCACGGCGGGTTCGTATCGCACGCTCCTGCTGCGCCATGGCCCCCGCTCCGATCACTAACAAACCGAATGTGACTACCTTACCCGGCCCCATCTCCGGCACGAAGGCCCGTCAGCAGTTGTGGGACGGACCCGCCCCACCCGTCCCGGCTCACCAGGCGGTACGCCCTCCGTCCACCGGCAACGTGGCCCCCGTGACAAAACTTGCCAGGTCACTGCAGAGCCAGGCCGCCGTCTCCGCCACTTCCTCCGGGTCGGCCGCCCGCGCCTGCGGAGCGGACCGGGAGGCCCTCTCCTCCACTTCCGGCGAGCTCGCGAACCAGTCGTCCATCATCTCGGAGCGGGTCAGCCCCGGAGCGATCGCGTTGACGCGAATGCCGTGCGGGGCGTACTCGACCGCGGCCGCCTTGGTCAGCCCGAGCACCGCGTGCTTCGACGCGATGTAGGGCGCCCCGGTGGAGGAGGCCACCAGCCCGCCGACACTGCTCGTGTTGACGATCGCCCCGCCCCCGCCCTTCAGCATGGCCGCGATCTCGTGGCGCATGCAGTTCCACACGCCTGTCACGTTCGTCGACAGGACGCGTTCGTACACGTCGTCCTCGATGAGGTGCATCGGGGTTCTCGGCAGGCCGACGCCCGCGTTGTTGAAGGCGCCGTCCAGCCGCCCGTAGCGCTGGACGGTGCTGTCCACCGCACGCCGCACGGCCTCCCCGTCCCGCACGTCCACCACGTGGTGGCTCGCCTCCGCACCCGTGGCGCGCAGCCGGCCGACCAGCTCGCGCAGCCGGTCCTCCCGGCGCGCGGTCAGCACCACGACGGCGCCGTGGCGGGCGAACACACGCCCGGCGGCGGCCCCGATGCCGCTGCTGGCACCGTGGACGATGACGACCTTCCCCTCAAGGGCCGGGGCTGCGGCGCTGTTCATCTGCCCACCTCCTGGGCGGCGGGCCGGCCGGCGTTTCGCCATACCGTTCCGTCCCCGGCCTCCTGGTCGAGCCTGCGCACCAGCGCTTCGTCGATCTCGTCCAGCGAACCGGCCACGTGCCGGGCGCCGGCCTCGCGCATCAGTTCCGGCTGGAAGCTGTTCTCGTAGTGGCTGGGGTGTCCGATGAAGGGCACGTCCAGCTCGCGCGCCCGGACCGCGAACGACGCGGCGTCGTCGATGAAGAGCACCTGGTCGTGGCGGAGGGAGAAGGAATCCTCGACGATCTCCCGGATCCCGGGCCGGCAGTCGTTGGTGCAGATGTACCCGGGTGCGGTGAACCGTGCGGTCTCCGCACCGAGATGGCGATGGAAGTGGTCTGCTTCGAGGCCGCCGTAGCACACGAGGTCGAGGCCCAGGGCCGCCAGCCGTTCGAGCAACGCAAGGGCCCCCGGCAGGAGTCGCACCGGATGCTCGCGCAGATAGCGCTCGCGGACCGCGAAGTAGGCCTGGATCACCTCCTGCACGGTCGCGTTCACACCGGTCGTCTCGACCAGCAGGCGCGCCACCGCACTCTGCGGTTGCGACAGCATTCGCCGTTCGAGCTCGGCCGTATAGGTGCCGCCCCACTCGACCACGAGACGGTGCAGGACGGGGCTGAACGTGTCATTGAGCAGAACCCCGTCGATGTTGACCGCGGCGAGGCGAAGTGTGCGCAGTGGTGCCTTCATCAAATCGGTCTCCCTGTCACTTCCGGCCGCCACCCGAGTACCCCCACAAGAAGAAAAGACCTCACGTGATGTTCCCGCGCTTTCTTACTCCTCCAGCCCGGGGCCAACAGTTGCCGCTTAAGTCCGTTTCTCCCTTTATTTCGTGAACATTCACAGTGAAAGATATGGAGTGATCACGCAAACCGGAATGTTGGATTCAGCAAACGAGTGCACTTGACCAATTCTTTACTTTGTGGTTCTCGTTAAGAAAACCGGTAGGCCCGTACCTTATAGGGGTCATCGCTGACCGCGTATTCAAAACGGGGGGTCTTCCATGGCTCTGTCCACCACAAGCGGCCATAGCGAACTGCCGCAAATGTCCCAGCTGACCACGACGGTTCCCAAGGAATACGTCCACCGGGCATCCCTGGCGGAGGTGTTCCTCACCGGCTGCACCGCCCAGGAAGACCTGCGGTTCACCCTCACCGGGCAGTGGCCGCGAGCGCATACGCTCTTCAACAGCGCGGACGGGCTCAGCCACGATCCGCTGCAGGTGGCCGAGACATTCCGGCAGGCCGGAATGTTCCTGGCCCACGCCGAGCTGGGTGTCCCGCTCGGTCATCACTTCGTGATGTGGGACCTCAATTACACGACCTACCTGGAGAACCTGAACATAGGCTCCTGCCCGACGGACTTCTCCCTGGACGCGAGATGTACGGATATCACCTATAGCGGGCGAAGAACCAGTCATCTGCGTATAAAGTTCGTCATCCGGCGGGGCGACGCCGTCGTCGCAAACGGAACGTCACGCTTCTCCGCCATCATCCCGCCCGTCTACGCGCGTCTGCGCGCGAACCGTCCGGAGGGCGACAACCCGGCGATGCCGTCGGTCGAGCCGGGCAGTGCGCCCATGGCACCGGCCTCCGTCGGCCGTCGCTTCGCCGCCGACGTGGTCCTGACCCCGACCGACGTCCCGTCCGTCTGGCTGCTCGCCCCGGACCTGGATCACCCGATCTTCTTCGATCACGCCGGGGACCATCTGCCCGGCATGGTCCTGCTCGAAGCGGCGCGCCAGGCGGCGTGCACGCTGACCGCGCCCCTGGTGATGCCGCCCGCGAGTGCGGCCACCGTCTTCCACCGCTTCGCCGAGCTCGACCGCCCCTGCTGGATCGAGGTGGCCGGGCACTCGGCGGACAACAGCGAACTGATGACGGTGGAGGTCGTGGGCCGGCAAGGGGGCGAGACCGTCTTCACCTCGACCATGTCGGGCCCCGTGCGGCCTCTGTGACCACACCGCCGCGCTCTTCCGCGGCACATCGCGAGAGAGCCGGACCTACTGCCCGGCAACGCTCTTCCCGGAGTGTCCCCGTGACCCGCCGTACCGGCCACGGGGACACCTCCGTCCGTACGCGGCGCTCAGGAACCGGCCGGGACTATCTCCGCGGTGCCCTGTGAGCGGCTGGTCTTCTCCCCCACCTCGCCCGGCGCGACCGTGCGCGGGTCGACCGCCTCGAGGGGCGAGCCGACCTTGTAGGGGCACTCGGGGTCGTCGGGCCGGTTGGGGCGGTCGTGCGGCAGCAGGTAGAACGTACGGCGGGCGAACAGGCCGCTGTCGGCACTGCGGGGCGCCTTCGGGGCGAGGTTGGTGTAGCCGACGAGACGGCCGTCACGCTCGTACCGTGGCTTGCCCTTGCGCGTGTTGACCTTGTCCAGGGCCTGGCGGACGTAGTCGAGGCCCCTCGGGTCCTCGAGCCACACGATCTCGACCTCCTGGGCAACATCGCCTTCCTGGGGCAGCGCGCTCATCGGCCCTCCTGCGTGTGGGTGGCCGCGGGTCGGCCTGGCGGTGTGTCGTTCGAAGAGCTCGTGCCCGGGCCGGCGGTGCGGAACCGGTCGGGGCAACCACCCCTATCGTACGGTTGCCCGGCAAGGGCAGGCAGGGCGCATGGTGTTGCTGTCATCGAGCGCCCCCTTCAGAAGCGCCGTCGGGGAGCAGCGCGAGACCCGGGTAGAGCTTGGTCGCGTTATTCTTGATCATTTCGGCGGGCGAGGCCAGACCCAGTTCCTGACGGATCCGGCCGGCGAAGGCGCGCGGTGTGGAGGAGCGGATGCCCTCGTCCGAACACCATCGGCCGTAGGCCTCGTACAGCAGCTTCTGCTCGACGCGCAGATCGGGGTTGGGACGGTCTCCCTCGCCCTTGGTGCAGCGTTCGGTGAGGAACCGCCCGATGTGGTCCTCTGTCGTCTCGTACGCGGCTGTCGCGACCCGTACGGACGCGGGGCCGGTGAGCGGGTCCCGGGTGGCCAGGTAGCGCTGGGCGCCTTCGATGAGCCACTGCAGGATGCCGGGACCCTCGTCGGCTACGAGTTCGGCGGCGAGGTTGTCGATCTTCCGCTCGTCGGGAACGCGCCGTTCGAAGGGGATGATGCGCATGCGGCGCCAGAACGCGTGCCCGCCGGTGCCGACCTCCGGTCGGTGGTTGCCGAGCAGCCAGAGCTTGTGGGTGGGCGTGAAGGTGAAGAAGTTCTGCCGCATGCGGCGGGCGGTGATGGTGTCGCCGCCGGTGAGGAGCTTGACCCGGGCCTCGTTGAACTTGTCGTTGGGCTTGAGCTCGCTGCACACCACGATGCGCCGGCCGTGCAGTTCGGTCAGCTCGGTGGAGTGTTCGGTGAACTTGCCCTTCTCCATGAGGAAGCCGGGCGGGGCGGCGTTCGCGTAGTCCCCCAGGATCTGGGTCATGACCTCCAGGAGCACGGACTTGCCGTTGGCGCCCGAGCCGTACAGGAACGGCAGGACCTGGGCGCCGACGTCGCCGGTGATGGAGTAGCCGAGCAGCAGGTGCAGGAAGCGCGTGGTCTCCAGGCCCTGGTCGTCGTCGCCGAAGGTGTCGCGCAGAAAGCTGTCCCACCTCGGGACCGGCGTCTTGAGCGGGGCGACGGTGGTGGCGCGCGAGTGCATGTCGGTGAGCGGGTTGGGCTTGCGCAGCCGGCCGGTGCGCAGGTCCACCACGCCGGAGGGGGTACACAGGGCGTACATGTCGCCGTCCAGGACATCGGGGTACAGGCGCAGGCTCGGTGCTGCCTGCGCCTGGAACAGGAGGGCCTTGACTCCGGCGGTCGACTCCGAGTGGCGGCGGTGTCCGGCCAGTTGCCGGTCCATGAACCGCCCGGTCGGGTCGTGGTCGGCGTACTGCTCTGCCATCTCCCCCGCGGCCCAGACGGCGGCCTCCTCGCCACCGGTGAGTTTCCACCGGTACCTGTCCCAGGAGTGCCAGCCCATCCCGATGACGTACCGGAACCGGTCCCTGTACAGGCGCGCGAACAGCTTCGCGTTCCCTCGGTCGGTGAGGGCGGTCGGCAACAGCCCGGCGGGCTCTGCGGGGTGCTGGGCAGGCGCCTCGTTCTGCTGGGCGGGGAGGCTGGGCTGCTGCAGGTCCAGGTTCAGATCGAGGCTCTGCTGATGAATCTGCCTGGCTGCGGCTTCGGCATCGAAGCGTACGGGCTCGACGCTCATGAGCTTCCTCGCGGGTGGAGCGGGCGCTGGGCGCCGGCGGACAGAGCGGATTCGATGACCATGAAATTGCGACGTTCCTGGTGCGGGCGGGCGGTACGGGCAGTCTCCGCAAGCAGGCTGCGCGCATCAGCCCCGGACAGGTGACCGCCTTCTACAAGGCCACCAGCGGTGTAGGCGGCACGGTTGAGCTTCTCGGTGAAGCTCGCTCCCTCCCTGACGGTTCGACAGGCGGCGACCTCCGCGAGCAACGGCTCCAGGAGCCGTTCTGCGGCCTTTGTGGCCGGACGTGAGCGACGCCTGGGCACCGGGGGGGCGGACGGCGCCTGAGAGGCACTCACGGCCTCCGGGACGTGCCCTGTGCGCTTCAGCTCGGCTGCCAGCCAGGCGGGCAGCGGGGCCGGCTCACGGGTAGCGCTCACGGGGACGTAGTCGCCTGCGGCGGTCCGGACGCCGGGGGCCACGATGTAGCCGTTGTCGGACCGGACGTCGACCTGCCAGGCCAGGGCCGTCCGCGGGCTGGAGCCGGTGGACGAGCGGTAGCGGGTCGCCGGGTACGGGTTGCGGTACCAGATGTGCAGCCCGCCGGACGGGGTCCGCACGCGCAAGGTGGTCTCGTCGGCCGCCGGGTCCTGCTCACCGCGCAGGGCCGCGAGCAGCGCCAGCGTGTCGAAACCCGTGGCCAGGCCCGCCAGGTCCACCTGGGGGCCGATCGGGATGCCGGGCAGCAGCCGGGCCCTCTCGGGCACTTGGGCGGCGTGGGCGTCGACATCGAGCACCACCAGTTCGGCGGGACCGCACGAAACGCCCACCCCGAAGCGGGGCTGCGCGCTCCACCAGGCGTCGATGAGCCCGGGGACGGTGGTCGCCGCGTGGAAGCCGTGGCACCACCTGCCCGCGTTCCTGCACGGGCAGGTGGCCGGGGCGTGGTGACCCTTGCAGTCGGCGCAGTTGGCGGGCGGCGTCTTCTGTGCCGGTGCGAGCGGGTGCACCGGCCAGCCCTCACGGGCGCACCAACGCGCGATCGTGTGCCCGTCCGCCGGCCGGGAGGCAGCCGGCGGGGGGGCCGAGGCGTGGTCGGGCAACTTTTGGTCCTTCTCAGGCTCTTCGCGTGCGGGTCTTGCTCCCTCGCCTCGGCAAGCCCCGCGCCGACGGGACTACGGGACTACGGGACTACGGGACTGAAGGGACTGAGCTTTCGAGTCAGCCGAACAGAGCGTAGCCCACCCCGGAGGGGTGCAGGAGAGGAAGAACCGCGTGTCGCGGAAAATGAGTCCCGTCAGGCCCGTGCCCCCGCCCGGCGGCTCGGTCCCCCGCGTTTCGTTCAGTCCCGTGAGGGGCTGAACGCTTCAGTCCCGTTCAGTAAAAGTGCAGGTCAAAGCAGTATCCCGCAGGACTACGGGACTGACGGGGCTGGACCTCGTAGTTATCTCCTACACAGAGAAACAGATGTCATGCGCGTGCGTACGCGTGTTCCCATATGTTCTTACACAGCTGATAACTACGAGGTCCAGCCCCGTCAGTCCCGTAGTCCTCCAGGAAAACGCTCTGACCTGCACTTTTGTACGGGACTGAACCACGGGGCTGAACGGGACCGGAGCCTCCGGTCCCGTTCAGCCCCGTGCCCCCTGCCCCGGGCCTGGGCTCTTCTTCGAGCGCGCCTCTACCGCCTCTACCGCCTCTGGACCTGCGGGAGAGGCCCGGCGGGCACTCCCGTCACTCCCCCGCCGCCTGGCCGCCTACGGGGTCCGACAGTGCCCGCATCAAGATCCGCCCCGAGCTGGATGAGAGAGCATTCGCGCCATTTCAAGGACGGCCTCGGGGAACATCGGTACAGCGGTTGGCGCTGAGATTGATCATGGCCGGCTGCCACACCGGCCGGTGCTCCGCTGACGTTCGCGGAAAGCTCGCCGGGCGAGTGCTGGGGCTGGCTACGGTCCGTTCGTGCCGGTGGAGTTTCTGACTGATGAGCAGGCCGAGGCGTTCGGGAAGTTCACCGAGGAGCCGACCCGCCCCGAGCTGGAGCGTTTTTTCTTCCTGGATGACGTCGACCGCGATCTGATCGCCCGGCGGTGCTCTGCGCACCACCAGCTCGGCTTCGCGCTCCAGATGTGCACGGTGCGCTATACCGGCAGGTTCCTCCCGGATGACCCGCTGGATGCGCCGTGGCCGGTGGTCAACTCCGGTTACGAGGCCCTGACCCGGGCCCGGCTCGTGCACGTCGACCAGTACTACCTGCCCGACCGCTGGCTCCCTGCGGCCTCTGTGTGATCCGGACGCGCCGGAGCTGGATGAGGACGATGACGGGGGCGGGCAGGAGTAGCGGCGGTGAGGAGCGTGCAGGTCCTGGAGAAGGCTGGAGGCCGGGTCAGAGCGGCGGGGGATTCGCCTGCTGCGGTCCGACCGTGCGCGTGGGACTTCGGGGTTCAGCTCTGCGTCTGTGCCCGGTCCCAGGCGGCGTAGTAGGTGAGGGTGCCCTTAAGGCTGCCGGGATGGCGCGGCGTCCAGCCGCGCCCTGCTCACTTGGCGTGCAGACCCCACGTTGCCGGGCGGCGGTGATCCCGCCTCGCTGACGCCTTGAACGGACGACTTGTGAATTTACTATCGAAAACGTATTGTCGAAAATGCGTTGTCGCTACTTGGTCGAGCAGGCCCGCGGATGCGGACTATCAACATCACGACAGGGACACTGATGACCAAGCAGGCACCGGCCTCAAGCCGGCGCAAGCGGCTGACGGAGGAGCGTGAGCGCGAGATCCTCGGCGTCACATTCGACCTCGTTGCCGAGGTCGGCTACGAGCAGGCGACGGTGGATGAGGTGGCACGTCGTACGAAGGCGAGTACAGCCACGCTGTACCGGCAGTGGGAGAACAAGCCCAAGCTGGTGATCACGGCGATGATGGCTCGCAAGTACGCCCCCCTGCCGGACATTGACGCCGGCAGTCTGCGCGGTGACCTGGTGGCGCTGGCCCTCATGCTGCCTGCGCCGCACCCGCAGGGCGCCCCCACTCTGGGGATCTGGCAGGCGGTCATGTCGGACCCGGCGCTGGCCCAAGCACTGCGGGACGTCCTGTTCGCCCCCTACCTCAACGTGCTGAGCAGCATCTTGGCCCGGCACGTGGAGCACGGCACCATCCGTCCCGACAACCCGGCCCTTGCGCAAGCCGAAAGGTTCCTACTGGGCAGCATCTTCGTGGAGAAGCTGCTCACCGGCACCGAGGCGAATTCCGACCAGCTCATCAAGGTCATGGACGCCCTGCTGCTGCCGGCGCTGACCAGCGACAGCTGATCCCTCCCTGTCCGGCCGATACCCCCTGGACCGGCCGGACCGCACTTTGAAAGCAAAGGAACACCTCCCCATGAGCAGCACTTCGACCGATGCCGTCCTGGTCACCGGAGGATCCGGCTTCTTGGGTGGCCGGGTGACCGCCCAGGCCCTCACTGAGGGCTACCAGGTCCGCACCACCGTGCGCTCCCTCAGTCGCGAGGCACACGGTCCGCGAAGACCTGAAGGCCATGGGCGCGGACGCGGCTGAGCGGCTCACCTTCGTGGCAGCCGACCTCACCGCCGACGACGGGTGGGCCGAGGCGGTAGCCGGGTGCCGCTACGTACTGCACACCGCCTCACCCTTTCCCGGCGGCGAGCCCGACAACGAAGACGACCTGATCATCCCGGCCCGGGAAGGCACGCTCCGTGTGCTGCGCGCGGCGCGGGACGCAGGCGTCGAACGCGCCGTGGTCACGTCCTCGTTCGCCGCGGTCGGCTATGGGCGCCCCGCCAGCGAGCGGGCCTTCACCGAGGACGACTGGACCGACCCGGACAGCGACATCCCCGCCTACATCAAGTCCAAGGCCCTGGCCGAGCGGGCCGCCTGGGACTTCATCCAGCGCGAGGGAAACACTCTGAACCGTTCCGGATTTGATCGAGACTCGTTTCCTTGGAAGGATCGAGTCCGTTATTGGCGAAGCAATATCCGAAGGAGCTCAAGGAGCGGGCCGTGCGTCTGGTCCTTGAGACTCGTGATCAGTACAAGACCGAGTCTGCAGCGATCCGCTCGGTCGGCGCGAAGCTCGACGTCGGGCCTGAGTCCCTGCGGCACTGGGTACGTCAGGCTGAGGTCGATGCCGGCGCCCGGCCCGGGACCACGACGGAGGAATCCGCCCAGCTCAAGGCGCTGAAGAAGGAAGTCGCCGAGCTGAAACGGGCGAACGACATCCTGAAGGCCGCGGCGTCTTTCTTCGCGGCCGAGCTCGACCGGCCACACACACGCTCGTAGCGTTCATCGACGAGCACCGGGACCGCTTCGGCGGAGTCGAGCCGATCTGCAGGACGCTCACCGAGCACGATTGCAGCATCCACCCGTCCACCTATTACGCGTACAGGAAACGTCCACTGTCGGCCCGTGCCCTGCGGGACGCGGACCTGGCGCCGTTGATCGTCAGCGTTTACCGGGACAATTACAGCGTCTACGGAGCCCGCAAGATCTGGGCCGAGCTCAAACGCCAGGGTCATCAGGTGGCCCGCTGCACCGTCGAGCGCCTCATGAAGGCCGAGGGACTGGTGGGGGCGGTGCGCGGGAGGAAAGTCGTCACCACGGTGGCGGACAAGGAGGCCGAGCGGGCCCCGGACCGGCTTGGCCGGCAGTTCGTGGCCAGTGCTCCGAACCGGGTGTGGGCCGCGGACTTCACTTACGTGGCCACGTGGTCCGGGACCGTCTACGTCGCGTTCGTCGTAGACACGTTCTCCCGCAGGATCGTCGGCTGGTCCGCAGCGACGAACAAGCAGACCCCGCTGGTTCTGTCCGCACTGGAGATGGGGCTGTGGCAGCGCGACCGGGCCGGAAACCCCGTCACCGCACGGGAGTTGATCCACCACTCCGATGCCGGATCGCAGCACACCAGCTCCCGTCTTGCCACCCACCTGGCCGCCGAGCAGATCGCCGCGTCCACCGGCACTGTCGGGGACGCCCTCGATAACGCCCTGATGGAATCGACCATCGGGCTCTACAAAACGGAACTCATCAAGCCGCAACGGCCCTGGAAGGCGCTCAGCGACGTCGAGTTGGCCACCGCTGAGTACGCCGACAGGTACAACCACCGTCGGCTTCACCGTGAGATCGGACACGTCCCACCCGCCGAATACGAAGCCACCCACTACCAAAACACACAAGAACACCAGGTCACAGCCACAATCTAGAGTCTCTACCGAACCCAGAACGGTTCACTCTCCAGCTCGCCACCGTCGCCCCGGTCGGCATCTTCGGCCCCGTCGTCGGCGCCGACCACTCCTCCTCGATCAACATGATCACCGGCCTGTTCAGCGGCGCTATGCCAGGCACGCCACGGCTGTATTTTGCCGTCGTCGACGTCCGAGACGCCGCCGAACTGCACCTGAAAGCCATGACCCACCCCCAGGCCGCCGGGGAACGCTTCATCGCCGCGGCCGGCGACGCCGTCTCCATGCACCAGATCGCCCTCGCCATCCGCGACCGACTCGGCGATGCCGCCAGCACCGTCCCGGCCAGCGAGCTTCCGGATGAGACGATACGCAAGGCCGCCGAGGCCAACCCGGCGCTGAAGGGCATGCTGCCCAACCTCGGCAAGATCCGTCACGTCAGCAACGACAAGGCCCGCACCGTGCTCGGCTGGAACCCCCGCAGCAGCAACGAAGCCGTCGAGGCCACCGCCGAAAGCCTCCTGAAGCTCGGCTTCCTGGACATCACAGATCCCCAGTAGAAACCTGCGCTCTCACTTGATCACACTCCCACGGCGGGGCGGCGTCCTTGAGACCGGTCCGAACGCCGCCCCGCCCCCGTGGCTGATGGCAATCTGCGACAACACGTACATGGCGCTGCCATTCGCGTCACCCCCGGACGGACCGGCAGGCTGGCTCCGGAGCGGTGCGGGCGTCCACCGCGCCGTCCTCTGAAGTGCGGCGCCGCGCCGCGCCCCGTGCCTGTTCCTCGGCCGCTGCCAGCCGCTCGACGGCGGCCAGGGCGTCCCCGCAGTCCCGGCCCAGCGCATGGCCCGCCGAGAGTACGAGAACCGGGTCAACGCACTCACGCACTGACCATGATCAATCTCAGTGCCAACCGCTGTACCGATGTTCCCCGAGGCCGAAGGAGGCCCCACGGCTGCTCTCAGGAGTCCCTGCGCCCCGGCAGGTACTGGTCGAGGACGACCGCCAGGAACTTGGTGTGGTCAGGAAGCCCGGCCTCGGTCACCAGGCCGTCGATGACCCCACGCTGAGCCCTCGTCGGCTTGTACTGCAGCTGCACCGGCCCGAGCCCCCGCAGGTCCGTGTTGTTCGTCGCCACGGCGAAGAGCTTGGACTGGAACTTGGGCGCCCGCCGTGCCTCCTCGACGACCTGAGCGAGCCCCTTCTCGACAGCGGCTTCCACCGCCAGGAACACGATCTGGGTATGGGTCAGGTCGCTCTGCTTGCGAAGCTTGCGGAAGCGGTTGGCCACGTTCGTCGACACGTAGAACCCGACCGGCTTGGCGGTGTCCGCATCGGAGACCGGGGGCGTGGGCTCCTCGACGAGCTCCTGAGTGGGCCGGGGCACCACAGGAGGCCGCGGGACGGCCGGGCCCGGCTGACCCGCCGGGACAGCCGGGGCCGAGGGGCCCGGCTGAGCCGCCCAGCCGGCGAGCGCACCGGACGGTGCGGCGCCACCGGTGAACAGGTTGCCGACGCCCTCGTCCGACATGCTCTGCTCGTCGTCCTGGTCGGAGGTCTTCTTGCTCTTCGGCGGTGTCATGCCGCGGCATCCTTCCTGAGCTCCAGAGCCCTGGCGAACATCTCTTCGGTGAAACCTTCGTAATCCGAGTCGAGCCCCACCACGGTCTCCGGAACCGTGCGATCGCCTGCCGCACGCTGATCCGCCAACTCGTGTACGAGGAGGCCTCTCTTCCGCACCAGACGGGCCACCGACTCGGTGTGCCCGATGAGGTGCTTGAACATGTGGGCTTCCTCGCCGAGCACCTTCTGCACCTGGCGCCGTACGTCGGCGTGGATGCTGCTGTAGTTCCGCCCTGTGTCGAACAGCAGTACGCCGAGCAATGCGATGTGCGGATTGATGTGGCTGACGAACTTGACGTAGGAGAACTCCAGGCCAATCTGCGCGAGGCCGTCCTCCGCGCCACCGTCGCTCTTGACCGGGATGATCAGCCACCGGGCGGCGGAGAGGGCGAGGCGCTGGAGCGAGGGGTTCTCCGGCGGGGTGTCGAGAATGATGATCTGGTACCGGTGCGCGATCGGCAGCAGACACATCAGCAGCCGCAGGTACGCGTGCGGGCCTTCCTTTGCCAGGAGCGTGTGGAAGAAGATGCCGAACTCGTCACCGAGCGCCGGGCCGCCCAGGACGACGTCGAGGTTCTCCCGCACGTTCTCGACCGGAGTCAGGGGCGCGCCGGTACGCAGCGCCTCGATGAGCCCCGCTCCCCCGTCGTTCCAATCGGCCCGCTTGTACCCGAGCTCGCGTGCGATGTTGCCCTGGGCGTTGCAGTCGATGATGAGTGTGCGCAGTCCGCTGCGAGCCGCCTTACCCGCAGCGTTCGCGGAGACGGAGGACTTGCCGACGCCTCCCTTGCCGTTGCCGAACATGAAGATGTGCGACAGCGACTCCCAGGGGATGCCGGCGAGCTGCGTATCAGTGGCAGGCGCTTCGAAGGGACTGGCCATGGATCCTCTCACTCTTGTTCGGGCCCGCAATCGGGGCATGAAACGCCCCTTTTGCTCCGGTACTGATGGTCAAGACTTCACTCAGAACGATTCTGCGCTCCGTGGCAGCCCCGGAGCGCGTCAGGTAGGGCCCTGAACCTGCCGATCGGAGCGCCAAATCGCGCATCTGGCCCCGTTGTCCCAGCTCATCGGCATACTTTGGGTTGGCAGCACGATAGGTGTCACTGCGTGTCCCAAGGGTGCTTCTACTGCTGGTTCTCATACGTTCTACTTCGCAGCTCTGTGAGTCGGCTGCCCAGCGAAGAGGCCAAGAGACATCTCCATAAGGACAGTTACCTCCAAAAAAGTTGCGTCAACGGGAGGAGCACAAGTTATCACGAAGATCAACGTCTTAGTTGTCGGACACGTGACCCAATCAGCATCCAGGCACAGGTGCGGGCAGACACTGCGGCTCGTGTGGCAGGCAGCCGGTCAGCTTGCTTCGCCACCGACCTGTGCACCGGGTTCCGTGCTCGCCTGCGTGCTTGCCCGCCAAGCGGCCTCCATGCCTGCCTATGGGCCTAGTTGCCCACGGATGCACAGCCAGGCAGCCACGCTTGCCGACGGTCCAGCTAACCGTCCCGCGTGCTACGCAACCGCACCATCAACACGCGGGCAATCCCCGGGGCGGACTGCCCTGCCGACGGGCATCCGGACATAGAACCCTGCCGGTCTGCTGGCACGCACATAGGCCCGCTTGTCTATGGCGAAGCCTGCGTGCCCTTGTACTTGCGGAGAGACCCAGCACGATGTGTGCGTACAAGCTTCGCAATGGACCCGCATACCGGCTGCCGAGCCAGCGTGCCTGCGGCTCGGCAGCTCAGTGGACGAGCACACCGGGCACCGGACATCGCAGCTACTGGGCATGCACCCCTACAACCGTGCGTCCTCACTAACATGACTGCTTTCCTACAGGCTCACTTGGATGCTCGCTTCCCTGCAGGTCTGCATGTCCGTCTGTCACCGCATGTGCAGACAGGCGGACTCGCCTACCTGGGACTGCGTCCGCACCCCTGTTGGGCCACGTGTGGAGCTGCTGACTACTGAGCCGACCCTTGGTTGCACGTGCATAGCCACAGGGAGACGGATAGACACCCCTGCACCTCTGCTTACCTCTCTGCTTATGGGCGCTCAGGTCAACACGTCTACCCGCGCATCCACGAGCAGGTGGACTTGCAGCCGCACCGCCGGATGGACGTGCCATGTTGTATGCATACCTGCCAGTGAACCTGTTGGCAAACAGGCCGCCTTGTATGCGTTGATACAGGGGAGGAGGCAGGTGAGAACCAAGGCCTTCCGGGCTGCGTTGATCGGGGCAGGGGCAGCTACTTACAGAAACACCGTCACGACACCGTTGATGCACACTCTTGTCAAGGTTTGGCATCAGGCGGTTCTTCATGCCGCAACTCCTATGTGCTCACAAGCTTGCGTCGATGTTTGCGGCATTGTTTGTTTACCCAGGTCAAAGGCTGTTTTTCGCTTACCTCACCCTGCATACTAGCGCCACGGTTCCCTTCATTCCATTACCTTCTGACCCGGTATCAATGAAGATGATGACTGATGCCATCAGCCCGAATCGGAGAACCAGTGCCGGAGTTCGCTCGCAGATGCAGGATGGTGATGGTCGCCAGATGTTGTCTGCCGATTCTGGCTAAGTGCAACGGAAGCTGACGTGCCGAGAGTGGCAACGTCGTTCGGTAGTCATGAGGGGCAGTGAGAGATGTGCGAAGGTGTAGGATCTCCTGCTCTCTTGGCACCAGGTGGCGAACAGTCGCGATGAAAGTGGACTACTTCTACCAGCCCAGCACTAGCAGTCAGGCATCGAGGGGGCAGCCCCGAGGGCTGGACTATGAGAGAGCATGCCGGGCACACAGCGTGGTGGCGAGGAGTGGTCTCTCTCCGCTGGATAGCAGACACTCGCGCGGGAGGATGGCTCAGCAAGGGATGGTTCGTCACGCGTCGCTCGCATTCAGCCCGGTACCGGACATGTGCCTGATGTCGCCTCTCCGTTGTCAGGCCGGTTGAGGTGGCACAGGGCGAGCCGCCGATTGGAAGATCGCGCATAGCCTGCTCCAGGCCGGACATTCCTTGATCACCTGTCCTGCCGATACAGGCTTCCTGCTTCCAGGCTGTTCGCTGCGACAGGTCGGAAGCGCGCTTGCAGTCCCCGCTTCCGCACGCTCCTCCCACCCGAACCCTCCATGTGTGTTCCGGTCCTCAGTATCGGCACTCCAGGAGCATCGATACGCCTCCGAAGGGAGGGCTCTCGCGTGTTCCGGCGATGCCCGGTCACGCCTGGAGCTCTGCCCACGAAGCCGCCCATGGTCCTCGCGACACGGCCGGGTCCGCCGGACGCGGATCTCCCCATCCCAAGGCTCCCGGCCCCCCTACTGCGGGCCACTGCGGCGCCCATGGGGAGAGGTACGCCGGGCTGCATACCGAGGAACGCGATGTGCGCCAGGGGAGAGGCCGGTCGCTCCCGCACCCGGATACGACATACAAGGGCGTTGTCGGCCAAGGACCGGACGACAACCAGCAAGCGGCCCGAGCGCGGTGCCTCCCGTCGCTGCCGGGAACGCCTTGACCACCTGCCGGCGTGCCGCGAGCGCGGCCGCGCACTCCGCCTCCGCGCTGCCACCGACGACACCGTTCCGGCCGCATCCCGCAAGGTCACAACAGCTGATCCCATACGGGAGAGTCGGGCGACAGCAGGAACCCGGCCGGCACGGCCCGGCCCGCGCCGCCACCTTCGCGGAGTCACGGATTCCCTGCGTGTCCAGAGGGCCTCGCCGCCCGGCAGAGTTTCTGGCCCGGTCATCAAACAGCGGCCGCCTCCCTCGCACCCCCACCGATGGCGAGCTGCCGGTGGGCGGCGTGCTGTGGCAGGTCGAGGCGCCTCGCGGCGGTGGGGTATGTCGCCCGGTACGGCGAGCAGGCCGGTCCGGCGGGGAGCGTCGCGGCACCGGTGGGAGAGGGGTGCTCCGGGCCGCTGCCAGGACCTGCGTGGAAGGGCGTTCGCCGACCCGGAGCCCGCACGGGGCCGGCGGAGCCCGAAAAACCCGGTTCTCGCGCGACGGCGGCTCCCGGGAGAACGGCTCTCACAGAAGTCGTTCAACTACGTACCACCTGGCGCGCGGGCACGCCCGACGAGATGCCCGGGGCCCAGGGAAGGAACCGACGCGCAAAGGAACCGACGGCGCAACGGGCCGGAAAGGGCAGCGGCATCCACGCGCATTCCAGCGTCTCGCGAGGGATCCTCGTGCGCGGGGCCGCATGGTGGAAGATCCGAGCGATCGAACATGGTTGAAGATCCGAGCGATCGAAGGAGTCCCGTGCGTATGGCGGTGACCGGAACCATCGAGGCCAGGGGCCGACATGACGATGCTGCGTGAGACCCTCCACCGGCGCGCCCCCTCGTTCTCCTTCGAGTTCTTCCCGGCGAGGACCCCGGCCGGTATGCGCGCCCTGTGGCAGGCGATCCGCCAGGTCGAGCGCCTCGCGCCGGACTTCGTCTCCGTCACCTACGGGGCGGGCGGCTCCTCGCGGGAGCGCACCATCGAGGTGACCAAGCGGATCGTTGCGGAGACGACGATGCGCCCGGTCGCCCATCTCACCGCGGTCGGCCACTCGGTGGCGCAGCTGCGCCACATCATCGGCCAGTACGCCGACGCGGGAGTGCGTGACGTTCTCGTCGTGCGCGGGGATCCGCCCGGTGATCCGAACGCCCCGTGGATCCCGCACCCCGACGGCTTCCGGCACGCCCATGAACTGGTCTCGCTCGTCCGGGAGCTCGGTGATTTCAGCATCGGGGTTGCGGCCTTCCCCGAACGGCATCCTCGCTCGCCCGACTGGGAGAGCGACATCAGGCACTTCGTCGCCAAGTGCCGGGCGGGCGCCGACTACGCCCTCACCCAGATGTTCTTCCAGGTCGAGGACTATCTGCGGCTGCGTGACCGGGTGGCCGCGGCGGGCTGCGACATCCCGGTCATCCCGGAGATCATGCCGGCCACCGACGCCCGCCAGATCAGCCGCTTCGCCGAACTGAGCGGCGCCGCGTTCCCCGAGGACCTGGCACACCAGCTGAACGCCGCCCGCGAGGACCCGGCACTGGGATACCGCATCGGCGTCGAGTACGCCACCGCCATGGCCGAGCGGCTACTGGCAGAGGGCGCCCCGGGGCTGCACTACATCACGCTCAACCGATCGACGGCGGCGCTCGAGATCCACCGCGCCGTGACCGGTTCGAGGAGTGTCCGGCCAGTGGAGATGCTCCACGGCTGACACTTCACCGACCTGCTGAGACGGAGGACCACGTGCAGGACATCAAGGAACAGGACATCGGATTCGGATTCGTTCACAAGGCGGTGGACTTCTCCCCGGGCTCAATGGGCTCGATCCCGCCGCTGCGGCTCGCGGGCATCGACGAGGACGACATCGCCGAGCCGCACGTCGTACGCGGTATCGACTGACACGCGGCCCCGGCCCCGGGGCCGGGGCCGGGTGGGCGGTGTCACCGGCGATCACGACAAAAACTCGACCGGGTCTCAAGTCCGCTCGCCAATACTTTTCGAAGAACGCTCTTCGACTTCGTCTTGAGGCTCCGATTCTGACGAGAACCAGGGAAGTGACCACATGATCAGCAGCCGAACCCGTCCTGCGCGGCCGTCGAGGACGCCCGCCACGGGCCCGACGCAGCGGGCTCCCTGGTTCGATTGAGAACCTCACCCCTCCCTGTGCGTACGCCTGTTGAAGCGACGTGGGCCGCGTCAAGGGCTCCTTGACGCCGTGCGGAAGACGGCCGGGATCGAGAACGTCAACGGATTGCGGCCCGCTGCGGGCCGCGGGTGTTCCCGTCCCTGAGACCAAGCGCACGGGGATCCCGACCTGACGACGTTCCCCGACCCGAGCGACACGACCGTTGGATCGGAGTACGCAATGAAGGACGTCGTGAAGGACGTCATCCGTGAGATCAGCGTCCGCGGGGCACTGCAGCAGCCCGAATGGAACGATCTGCTCCAGCTGAACCGGGTCACCGAGACGCTTGCCGCGCGGCCCACCCTCGTACAGCCCGACGATGTGGCCGCCCTGCGGACACTGCTCGGCGTCGTGGCCTCGGGGCAGGCCCTGGTGGTGCAGTCGGGCGACTGCGCCGAGGACCCCGAGCAGTGCGGGCCCGAGCATGTCGCCCGCAAGGTGGCGGTGCTCGACCTGCTCGCCGGGACGCTCGGGCTGATCTCCGGCAAGCCCGTGCTGCGCGCGGGCCGGATAGCGGGGCAGTTCGCCAAGCCGCGGTCCCAGCCGACCGAAGTCGTCGACGGCACCGAACTCCCGGTGTTCCGGGGCCACATGGTCAACGGGCCGGAAGCGAACGGCGAGAGCCGCCGACTCGACCCCCTGCGCATCCTCACCGGTTACATGGCGGCCAGCGACACCGTCGAGCACTTGGGCTGGCGCGAGCGCGCCGCAGGCCGTCACGTCGTGAGCCCGCAGGTGTGGACGAGCCATGAGGCGTTGCTGCTCGACTACGAGGTGCCCATGCTGCGCACCGACGACGCGGGGCGGCTGTTCCTCGGCTCCACGCACTGGCCGTGGATCGGTGAGCGCACCCGTCAGACCGACGGCGCCCACGTCGCCATGCTCTCCCAGGTCGCCAACCCGGTGGCCTGCAAGGTCGGTCCCGGCATGGAGCCCCAGGAACTGGTGGCACTGTGCGACCGCCTCGACGAGTGGCGCGAACCGGGCAGGCTCACCCTGATCACGCGGATGGGCGCCGGCCAGGTCGCCGAGCGGCTGCCGCGCCTGGTCGAGGCGGTGCGCGAGGCCGGCCATGCCGCCATCTGGCTCAGCGACCCCGTGCACGGCAATACCGTCACCGCACCCAGTGGCCACAAGACCCGGATCGTGGAGACCGTCGCGCTGGAGGTGTCCCGCTTCGTGACGGCCGTACGGGACGCGGGCGGTGTTCCCGGTGGTCTGCATCTGGAGACGACTCCCGACGACGTCACCGAGTGCGCCAGCACCGAGGCCGACCTCGCCGGCGTCGGTGAGCGCTACACCTCGTTCTGCGATCCCCGGCTCACTCCGTGGCAGGCCGTGTCCGTGGCCTCGGCCTGGGCCGTCTGACCCCCGCTCGCCGCTCGGCGGCCTTCGCCGAGCGGCGGGCGGTACGCACACGCACCGGCCGGCGCCGGAGTCAGTCGGGGCGCGGTGTCCGGGCCGAGCGGGAGAGGATTTCGTACAGCTCGTCCAGATCGTATTCGGCGCGTTGCGGGCTGCCGTAGCGGGTGATCTTTCCTCGGCTCACCCATTTACGGATCGTGGCCTGGCTGACGCCCGCGGCCAGTGCGGCGAGCTCGGTCGGTACGGTGCGCCGGCGTCCCTTCTCCGTCACGCCGCACCGCCCGACCGGCCGGTGTCCGACGCCGTCCGCGCCCGGCCGGACAGCAGCAGCCACTCCCTGGGCGGCACCGTGTGGCCGGCGTCGCAGGCCACACGGGAGTAGACCGTGCGGCCGGTTCCCGACAGTGTCGCCCGCAGTCCGGCGGTGCAGCCGGGATGGCAGCACACCCCGAGGGAGACCTCGTACGACTGCGGGTCGCGGCGTGCCCGGGAGGAATCGAGGAGCGCGGACAGTTCGGCGTCCAGGTCCTGGGCCGCGGGGTGCTCGGCCAGCCAGCGGACCTGGCCGCTCAGGAAGTGCAGCAGGGCGGGGACCTCCGTGCCGACGGCGGCCGTAAGCCTGCGCTCCGAGACCACGAGCCCCGCCCAGGAGCACAGGAGGTCGGTGACCCGCGAGCGGAGCGTCAGCGACTCCTCGTCGAGGCGTATGCCGACCGACTGTGTGCCACTGACACGTTCCAGCGGCCTTCCGCTCAGCACCGCCAGCTCTTCCTCGCTTTCCCGGTAAACCTCTCCGACGTTCCGCAACTTGGCAATCAGTCTCTCGGCCAGAGAACTACGCGGCCATTCCGCTTCGGGTGTGTGGTGATGGCTCTTGGACCGTTGTGCGGACGCTTCCGAGCAATCTTGCTGCTGCTGCACTCTTTTGGCCTCGCATCCCCTGTATCCCGAGCGTCCCGACTTTGCGGCCAGCACCCTTCCCGATATCAGGGCAGGTGGGCGGCCGGGCGGTGATGCTGATCCCGCACCGCGAGCCGGGCCAGGAGGAGGACGCGCTGCCGTGGGACTACCAGCGCATCATCACCGCCGTGCGGCAGGCCGCCGGACCGGTCATGGCCCGCGAGGTCGGCGAGGTGGTGGGGGTGGACGTCAGCGTGAAAGCCAAGCTGGAACCGCTGCGCGGCAAGCTGATCAGACTCGTCGATCGCGGCTGGCTGCGGAAACTGCCTGACGGCCGGTTCACCACCCGCCTGTGACCAGCAACACCGCCACTCGGAGCGGGCGTAACCCGGTTGCCCCCGGAGGCCGTTGGAATTATGTGACGAATACCGAAGAGCGCGCCGAGGACACCTTCCCGCTTGTCTACCAGTGCCGTCTGCCGCTGTCCACGCGCACCGTCAACCACCTCGCCGATCTGCTACGGCGTCATCTGAAGACGATTCGGTCCCGGTGGAGGATCCTGCCGCCCGGGAAGATCGCGGTTATCGTCCTGGCCGTGCTGCGTCACGACCAGCGCCTGGCCGACATGGCCGGCGGAAACGGCGTGTCCGAGTCCACGGTCCGCCGCTGGCGGGACGAGCTGATCGGGCTGCTCGCCGCTCAGGCCCCGCGCCTGAACCGCGCCCTGATGAAGGTCGCCAGGCAGGGCGGGGAGGTGGTCCTAATCGACGGCACCCTCATCCGCACCAGACGCCGCACCGGCAAGGCCGACCGGCGGAACTACTCCGGCAAGCACCGAACTCATGGCCTGTACTTCCTCGCCCTGACTGACGAGAGCGGGCGCCTGATCTGGATATCCGCCGCGCGGCCTGGCCGCACCCACGACAACACCGCCGCCCGCCACGACCACATCCTGGCCCACCTACGCGCCGTCGGCCTCGGCGCTCTGGCCGACCTCGGCTTCCGCGGCCTGGACAACGACATCCTCGACCCCGTGATCGTCACCGGCTACGCCGCCAGCCGCACCCACAAACTCACCCCAGGCGAGAAGGAAGCCAACCGCGTCCTCGCCGTCGGACGCGCGCCGGCCGAGCACGGCTTCGCCCACCTCAAGAACTGGCGGATCCTCACCAAGCTCCGCACCGACCCCGCCCGCGCCACCCAGCTCCTGCGAGCCCTACTCGTCTTGACGAACCTCGAGGTCAACCGCTGACGGATGATCTTCGCCGTGGACTTCCGCCCACGACCAGCATGAGTGCCCCGAGGGACTGTAAAACGTTCAGCTCTGTCTCAGAGGGCGGAATGAGAGTACATAGGAGTTTTGTCGTCACCTGAACGTGCCACCGGTCAGTTGACGTCCGAGTCCGGTGAGCACTACGCGGACAGCTTCTTCGGCCCGTTCACGGGTGGGGTAGGCGCCTTCGTATCGGACCTTCCCCAGCATCTGCTCGTAGGCCGTCGAGCACGGCTGCTGGTGCGTGAGCGGTACGCGTGCGTCGGTGATCACTGAGGTGCATGCCTTTCAGGAGCCGTGGGAGCGCCGGGCACGTGGCACTCCCGGTCTTCGTCAGATGGGTTGGGGGCGGCCGAAGAGAAGGTCGTAGCCGACGGGCAGCTGAGGCAGGATCTGCCTTGTCAGGTCTTCGCCTGCCGTGTCGGCGACGGTGGCCAGCACGGCGCGTGCTCGGTGGCGCCTTCGATCCAGGCGGCGGTCGCGCGGACGAATCGCTCGGGGGAAGCGGCTCGGCGCTCGCCAGCGGGTTGAGCAGGATCATGCTGAAGCCTTCCAGCAGGGCGTGCCACGTGCTGGGCGCGGACCCTGCCGATCAGGTGGGTGCCGAGCAGGGCGAGCACGACGCGCGCCGCACGCTCGGCCTACTCCGCGATGTCGTATTCGCCGCGTTCCTTCACATGGTGCGGCCGGAGCCGGCACCGATGGAGACCTTACGGGGCTTGGCGCGCTCCGCGATCGGGATGCGCAGAGTGAGAACGCCGGCCTCGTAGTCGGCTTGGATGCGCTCGGCGTCGAGGGTGTCGGCGAGCATGATCTGGCGGGAGGAGACGCCCAGCGGCCGCTCGGACAGCTCCATCTTGACGTTGTCGGCCTTGGCAGTCGGCCGTCGCTCGGCCTTGACGGTCAGCATGTTCCGCTCGACGTCGATGTCGATCGCGTCCGCGGTCACGCCGGGGACATCGAAGGCCACCACGTACTCGTCACCCTCGCGGTAGGCGTCCATCGGCATCACCGACGGCTTCGACCAGGTACCCGGACCCACCAGCTGCTGCGCCATCCGGTCCAGCTCACGGAAGGGGTCAGTGCGCATCAACATGGGAAACACCTCCAGCAGGTTCGAACGGTTGCTGCCAATGCGCTGCACAGGCCCTGTTGTAACATGTCATCTAGTGGATGACAAACATGTCGTCGTCAATCTGATGACACTCCGAAAGGGGTGCCCGTGACCGCAGCCCATCAGCCGTCCGCGCCCGGTAGCGAGGCCCGCAGTCCGGCGTCCTTCATGGCTGCCGCGGCAGCCCTGGTGGCCATGGACGACGCGTTGCGCGACGCCCAGAACGACACTTCCGACGCCCTCGGGCCCGGCCCCGAGCAGGCTCTGGCCTCCCTCATGTTGCTGCGGCAGGTGCGTGAGCAGCTCGCCGGCTGGGAGACCGGTTTGATCGAAACCGCCCGCGATGCAGGCGCCAGCTGGGCAGAGCTTGCCCATCCCCTCGGTGTCGCCAGCCGCCAAGCTGCTGAACGCCGCTACCTGCGCGGCCGGCCCGGCCCCGCCGGTACCACCGGAGAGCAGCGTGTGCAGGCCACCCGCGAACGCCGTGCCGCTGACCGCACCGCCGCCACCTGGGCCCGAGCCAACGCAGCCGACCTGCGTCGCCTCGCCGGACAGATCACCGCTCTCGCCCACCTCACGCCCGAAGCGCTCTCGGCACAGGCCGCCCTGCGCACCGCTCTCGGCGCCGCGGACGCCGCCGAGCTCATCGCGCCCCTGGCCGGCATGCGTCCCCACCTCGATGCCCGCCACACTGCTCTCGTCGACTCCCTGGACGTCCTCGAAGCCCACCGCACGACGACAGCCTCCGACGAAGACTGACCCGCACACGCAGAGCCATCCTCCGTCCGCGGTGCGCCCACCTGCGCGTCACGCCGACGAGGCCCCTGCCCGAGGCCCATCCGTATCTGACCTTCCGCTGAAAGGACCCAGCATGCCCAGCAGCGTCGAGACGCTGGAATTCCAGGCCGAGACCCGCCAGTTGCTCCGGCTGGTGATTCACTCGATCTACTCGAACAAGGACATCTTCCTGCGCGAGCTGATCTCGAACGCCTCCGACGCTCTGGACAAACTGAGGCTGGCATCACTGACCGATGCCAGCCTCACCGAGAACGGCACCGCTGACCTGCACATCTCGCTGGAGGTCGACAGGGACGCCCGCACCTTGACCGTCCGGGACAACGGCATCGGCATGACCCGAGATGATCTCGTGGAGCTGATCGGCACGATCGCCAAGTCCGGCACCGCCGCCCTCCTGGAGAAGATCAAGGAGTCCAAGGACGCCGCGACCACGGAGAGTCTGATCGGGCAGTTCGGCGTCGGCTTCTACTCGGCGTTCATGGTCGCCGACAAGGTCACCGTGCACACCCGGCGGGCCGGCACCGACTCCGGTACCCAGTGGGAGTCCGACGGCGAGGGCTCCTACACCATCCAGGCCGCCGACGACCTCCCCGTCGGCACCTCGGTCACTCTGCACCTCAAGCCCGCCGACAGCGAGGACGGACTCGCCGACTACCTCTCCGAATCGAAGATCCGACAGATCGTCAAGCGCTACTCGGACTTCATCCGCTGGCCGATCCGCATGGCCACCGACCGGACCGATGCCGACGGCGAAGCCACCTCCGCCCTCGGCACGCTCAACTCGATGAAGGCGCTGTGGGCCCGGCCTCGAAGCGAGGTGACCGAGGACGAGTACAACGAGTTCTACCAGCAGATCAGCCACGACTGGCTGCCCCCGGCCGATATGATCCACATGCGCGCCGAAGGCACCTTCGAATACGAGGCGCTGCTCTTCATCCCCGAACAGGCCCCCTTCGACCTGTACTCCCGCGAGTCCAAGTCCGGCGTGCAGCTGTACGTCAAGCGGGTGTTCATCATGGACGACTGCGAAGCGCTCATGCCCAACTACCTGCGCTTCGTGAAGGGCGTCGTGGACGCCCATGACCTGTCGCTGAACGTCTCCCGCGAGCTCCTCCAGCACGACCGCCAGATCCAAGGCGTACGCCGACGCCTGGTCAAGAAGGTCCTCGGCGCACTCAAGGACATGCAGGCCAAGGACGCCGAGCGCTACACGAAGGTTTGGGCCCAGTTCGGCCGAGCACTGAAGGAGGGCTTGCTCGAGGACACCGACAACACCGAGGCCCTGCTGGAACTGGTGTCGGCCGCCTCGACCCACGACCAGGAGAAGACCACCACACTGCGCGAGTACGTCGAGCGCATGAAGGAAGGTCAGGACACCATCTACTACCTGACCGGCGAGACCCGCGCCATGGTCGAGAACTCCCCCCACATGGAAGCCTTCGCCGCCAAGGGCTACGAGGTGCTCATCCTCACCGACCCCATCGACGAGGTATGGGTCGACCAGGTCCCCGCATTCGACGGCCATCGCCTGCAGTCCATCGCCAAGGGCCAGGTCGACCTCGACGACACCGCCGACGGCGGAACGGAAACCGAAGCCGACAAGGCCCAGCGCGAGCAGGACTTCGCCGCCCTGCTGCCCTGGCTGACCACCACCCTGTCCGACCACGTCAAGCAGGTACGCCTGTCATCACGCCTGACAACCTCGGCAGCCTGCATCGTCGGCGACGCCCACGACGTCACACCCACCCTGGAAAAGATGTACCGGGCCATGGGCCAGCAGATGCCCACCGTCAAAAGGATCCTGGAACTCAACCCCACACACCCCCTGATCACCGCACTTCGCACCGCACACCACGCAGACGCCGAGGCCCCCGCTCTGACGGAGATCGCCGAGCTGATCTACGGCAGCGCTCTGCTCGCCGAAGGAGGCGACCTGCCCGACCCGGCCCGATTCACCCGGCTCCTCACTGACCACCTGACCCGCACCCTGTAACCACAGAAGCAGCCCTGCACAGAGGAACCGTCTGTTCCGGCTTTCCGCTCGGAGCGCTGGAGCAGACGGTGCGACCGTGACCGCTGCCAGGTGGACCATGTTCCCGCGCTTCAGGAAACCGCTCAGGCCATGTGCTCTGGGCGGGATCATGGGACGGCGGGGCGGGTGCGCATCGGGTCGTCATACGGTGGCGAGATCGGCGTCCGCAACGGTTCGTGGGCGCCCTTCCACCAGGCGAAAGAGCTACGCCGCATGAAGCGGCGATCTCGGGTGTCCCAGGCACATGTGCTGCGTTGATCGTGGGTGTCCTGGCGGAGCTGTTCAGTGTGCCGCGTGAGGGTGTCGATGCGTTCGGCGAGGCCCGGCGTCTTCGGGCCGTAGGTACGCGCGCGTGGCGGTCAGCGGGCGGACGAGGCGGGCAGGGTCGTTATCGCTGTGCGTCTTTCAAGGACTGGTTGGTCGCTTCCAGCGCCGCGGAGGCGGCGAGAAAGGAGACCGGCGCGGCCGGTGTAAGGGCTTCGTTCATGGAGCTCTCCGTATCGCGTCATCCTCCAGATGACTCTGAGCTTGTCATCGCTTGGATGACATGTTACAACGGTGGCACGTTGAAGCGCATTGGCAGTTTCTGCCTGAACCAACTGGAGGTGTTTCGCGATGTTGATGCGCACCGACCCGTTCCGCGAGATGGACCGGATCGTCCAGCAGCTGGCGGGTACGTCGGGGACCTGGTCGAAGCCGTCGGTCATGCCGATGGACGCCTACCGCGACGGAGACGCGTACGTGATCGCGTTCGACCTGCCGGGTGTGAACACCGAGGCGATCGACATCGACGTCGAGCGGAACATGCTGACAGTGAAGGCGGAGCGTCGCCCGGTCCTGAAGGCCGACTCCGTGAAGATGGAACTGGCCGAGCGGCCGCTGGGTGTCTTCTCCCGTCAGATCATGCTGGCCGACACCCTGGACACCGAGCACATCGAGGCGGACTACGACGCGGGTGTCCTGACCCTGCGGATCCCGATCGCCGAGCGCGCCAAGCCCCGCAAGATCAGCATCCGCGCCGACGCCGGCCCCAAGCATATCTCCGCCTGACGCGCACCCGTAGCCAGCGGCGGGCGGGGAAGCGCCGATCCCCCTCCGGCACCCGCCCTCCGCCCCCTTCTTTGACCTGCTTCACCCCTCTTTCCGGAGGTGATGTCGATGTCGATGCGCAGGGAGTCGTTCCTGGCCCATGTGCAGGAACGCGGCGAGTACGAAACCGCTGAGGAAGCCGACCGCGTCGCCCGTGCCGTCCTGGCCCTGCTCGGCGCCCTTCTGGTCGGCACGGTGCGGGCCGAGCTCGCCGCCCGGAGACCTACGCCCTGATCCTCCTCAACCGCTGCAGGCTGCCGAACCGCTTTCCCCGGAACGGTTCGTCCGGGCGACCGCGGCCTGGATCGAGGGCGCCACCGAGGAGACCGCCCTGTGGGACATCGGCGCGGTCCTCTCGACCGCGGCCGCCGCGGCGGGCGACGTCCTCATCCGCGAGGTCCTGATCCAGCTCCCGCCTGGCTACGACCTCCTCTTCGGCCATCCCCAGCCCGCCTGACCGGCAAGTCCACCTGACCGCCACCGGCCCACGGCCGGGGCCCCGCACAGAAAGGCAACGCAGCCATGTACGACCAGCCTCGAGCGAACGCCTCCCAGCCGGCCATGACGTTCGACCAGATGCTGGAACGCGTGCGCTACGAGGGCGCCTATCCCACCCGCGAACGCGCCGCCGAAGCCGTCTACCAGGTCCTGTCCGCTCTCGGCCGCCAGCTCACCGGCGACGAACGCGTCGACCTCGCCCAGGTGCTGCCCGTCGAAGCCGCCCGCGCCCTGACCGCCCAGATCCCCGAGACCGAGCACCTCACCGGCTGGGGTTTCGTCAAGGACCTGGCAGCCCGCACCGGTGTGAGCCCGGCTGTCGCCCGCTGGGACACCGGCGCCGTACTCGCCGTCGTCACCCGACTGACGGGCCCCGACCTCCTCGCCCGCGTCCTCGGCCAGCTCCCCGACGACTACGCCCTCCTCTTCGGCCAGGCACAGCTGCGCCGCCCCGAGCCCGCCGCCGCCTGATCGGTGCCCCGGCACCCGGTACATGAGAAACGGGTCCGGGACCGCTGCTGCGGTCCCGGACCCGTCGCCTGAGGCGGAGCCTCAGTGCTTGAAGGTGCCCTTGATCTCTCCATGGCCCGGCGGGCATGTCCCTTGGCCTGCTCGCCCGGGAGTGTCCAGTAAACGGCTGATCCAGTGTTGTTGGGGTCAGTAGGCAGCCGGGGTGAGCCGGCCTTCGAAGGCGATCTGGAAGGCGTTCAGGGGCGCCTTCCAGCGCATGGTCCAGCGCTTGCGGCCCTTGCCGGTCGGGTCCAGGGACATGAGCGCCATGTAGACGCACTTCATAGCCGCGGCCTCGTTGGGGAGGTGCCCGCGGGCCCGAACGGCCTTGCGGGTCCGCGCGTTCACGCTCTCGATCGCGTTGGTCGAGCAGATGACCTTGCGGATCTCGACGTCGAAGGAGAGGAAGGGGACGAACTCAGCCCAGGCGTTCTCCCGGAGCCGGATGACCGCCGGGTACTTCTTGCCCCAGGTTTCCTGGAACTCGCTGAACCGCTCGGTGGCCGCCGCTTCGTTCGGGGCCGTGTGGACGGGCCGGAGCGCCTTGGCGATCTTGTCCCAGTCCTGGCGGGCCGCGTGGCGGAAGCTGTTCCTCAGGAGATGAACTACGCAAGTCTGGACAATTGTCCGGGGCCAGACGGCTTCCACCGCTTCGGGCAAGCCCTTCAACCCGTCGCAGACCAGCATCAGGACGTCTTCCAGGCCCCGGTTCTTCAGGTCCGTGAACACGCTCAGCCAGTACTTCGCGCCCTCGCCGCCGTCACCGGCCCAGATCCCCAAGATGTCGCGGTGGCCCTCGGCGGTCACGGCCATGACGACGTAGACCGGGCGATTGGCGACGTGCCCGTCCCTGATCTTGATGTTGATGGCGTCCACGAACAGGACCGGATAGACGCGGTCCAGCGGGCGGTTGGCCCATTCCGCCATCCCGTCCATCACGCTGTCGGTGATGGTAGAGATGGTCGCCTTGGACACGCTCGCGCCATAGACCTCGGCCAGGTGCGCGGAGATCTCACCGTGCGTGAGCCCCTTCGCCGACAGCGACAGCACCATCTCGTCCACCCCGGTCAGGCGCCGCTGCCGCTTCTTGACAATGGCTGGCTCGAACGTGCCGGTCACGTCCCGGGGGACCTTCACCTCGACCGGACCGACGTCGGTCAGCACCGTCTTCGCCCGGCTCCCGTTCCTGCTGTTACCACTGCCCCGGCCTTCGGCATCGTGCTTCTCGTAACCGAGGTGATCGGTGATCTCGCCCTCCAGGACCCGCTTGGTCAGCTGCTGAAGCAGCCCGCCCTCCCCAGTCAGCTGCAGCCCTTCCGAACGGGCCCGGCTCACGAGCATCGCGACCAACTGCTCATCGCTCGCCGACGCGGCCTCCGCAACCCCCGGCTCGCCGCCCGCTCTCTGCTCGATGGTGGTATCGCTCATCTGGCGTCTCCTTGACCATCGGATCCGCCGTTCATTGAACACTCCCCCTTCCTGACCTCCGCCGGATCCCACTTCGCCGGAGACGCCCTGTCAGGAACGGAACTGGCCTACGCGCTGGCACGCCTCACTCACTCGGGGCTTGTCGAGAAGATCGCTACCGAGCCCGAAACCGTCGCCATCACCATCGACGGCATTGACTGCGTACTCTCTGGAGCAACTGTGAGCGACTACCTCAACCGGACCCGCCCGGGTGATTACTACAGCATCAACGCCACGAACGTCGTTGCGGGCACCAAGGGCAACGTTGAGCAGCACAACCACAACAACGCCCCCGACCTCAGCGCCATGCGCGAGTTTGCGGACCTCGTGAAGCAGCTCGCTCCGATCTATGGCATGGAGCCCGAAGAGGAAGCGCAGCTCGTTCACGACGCCGAAGTCCTTGCCGAGGAGGCCAACAGCGAGACTGCACAACCTGGTCGTATACGCGCTGCCTACGACGCCGTGATGGGTGCACTCGGCCAGATCGGCACAACGACGGCTGCCCTGAACACCACGATCGAGCAAGGCCAGCAGGCACTGAATACAGTTTTCGGCAGCTGACTATCCCTTCAATCCGGGTGGCCGGGTGGCCGCTTCCACCGGTGCAGACGCCTGAGCTGGCTACGTCGCCCACTCCAGCCCCAGGCCGGCGAGGGTGGTGAGCTGGTCCTCGCTCAGCTTGTCGCGCCTGTTTTTGTGGTTGCTGAGGAACACACCCAGGCGCACGGTCGTTCCGTCGGGCAGTTCTTCGGCGTGCTGTCTTCCGACGGTGGTCTTCCTTTCCCGCGCGATGTACTGCCGTAGGGCTTGTACGCCTCGTTGGAAGGCTTCGGAGTCCTTCCCGGCCCCAGCCTTCGTCGCACTCCGCGCTGCACTCTTACGGGCCTTTGCAGCCGCCCGTGGCCGTACTCCCAGCTCCTCCAGTCGCCGCCGCTGTTCCGCGTTGAGCTGTGTCCGGTCCCGCGTCTGCCGGAGGACCCAGCGGCCGATGTCGTCGCCGCGGTAGGTGACTCCGGGCTGGATGTCCTCCAGCGTGTTCCCGGCCCCTAGGAGGGCGTGCAGGCCGGTGTAGCAGCGTTGCCAGTCCACGGTCCATCCGAGCAGTCGCGGGTTCCAGTCCGGGTCGATCGCGGCGAGCTGCTCCGCCCGCCGCTGTGCCCGGTCGGTGTCCTTGCCGAGGCCGCCGGGCCGGCGGAGGTTGGTGAGCCATTGGCCGATGGGTCGGTCGAGGGCGGTGGCGTGCCGGGGCGCGGCCAGGGTTCCGGCCTCCGCGTAGTACGCACGCGCGGCGGCGAGGTTCTCCTCGAAGGCGGCGTCGGCGGTGTCCCATACGATCCCGAGCTCTTCGAGCTCGTCGGCGCGCTCGCCGTTCATGGTCCCGGCCCGGTAGGAGCGGCGCTGGTCGGACAGCCACCTGCCGAGGGGGTAGGCGCCCTCGGTGTGCTCGTAGGGCACGTCCAGGTCGCCCTCGCGCTCGAAGTAGCGGCGGGCGGCGTCGTAGCCGCGCTGCCAGTCCTGGCGCTCGGTGCTGATGACGTTGAACCGCACCCACTTCGCGATCATCACCGGATCTCGGGGTGCCGCGAACCGCAGCAGCGGCCGCGTGTCCTCCTGCCCTTCCTCCGGCGGGGGGCCGATCGGAGGCGACGGATCAACGACCGCCTTCTGCTGTTCCTGCGGAATGGCAAGCAGCTCGATAGCGCGCTCATCGTGCGCCCGAAGCCCCTCCAAAACCTTCACCAAGGGCCTATACGAATTGGAAGTGAGCATGTCTTCCGGCTTTTCACGCGGCGCGAAGAGACAGGCACAATCAGCGTCGCCATCTTCCCCTCTCCGGGCTTTTGCCGCAGCGCCCGTCCGATCGCCTGGACGATGTCGACGGCCGACCCCTTCGGGTCGAGGAGAGCGACGGAATCGACGGCCCGGATGTCGACGCCTTCGCCCAGGACGCGGCAGTTGGACAGCACCGCATGCCCCGCGCGTAGCAGCCGAAGTCGGCGAGGACCTGGCGCCGGTGGTCGGCCTCATGGTCCCCGCACAGCCAGTTGGCCCACACCCGCTCCGGATACCGCTCCGAGTCCGCCGCGTGGAGCCGCCTCGCGACCCGGCCCAGCCCTTCCGCGAACGCAGCCGCCTCGGCCGTGCGGTGGTGAAAGGTGATGGTGGTCTGCAGCCCGTGCTCAGCCATCGTCTCCAGCAGCGCGGCCTGCAGCGCGCCCATACGCTCGCCGCGGACGTCCTCGTCCCGCTTCTGCGGCCCGGACAGCCGGGCCGGGGTGACGACCGGGTCGGTGAGCTCCACGACCACGACCTGATACCGCGCCAGGAGGCCCCGGGACACGGCCGATGCGAGCGACAACTCGTAGACGACCGGGCCGAACACCTTGGGATCATCCATCGAGCAGGCCAGCTCCTGCGGCAGCCGGTCCCGCAGCACCCCTGCCCTGTCCTGCCGCTCCGCCCAGGAGAGCCGCGGCGGCCGCTCCTTCCAGATCCTGGGCGTAGCGGTCATATAGAGCCGGCGCATCGCGGGGATGACGTCCTGGTCGTGGACGGCGGCCCACGCCTTTCCTGCCGATCCACTTGTTCTGTGGGCTTCGTCGACGACCACGAGGTCGAAGACGTCCATGGGCAGCCCGTAGGTCCCCTCGTGGGCTTCTGCCAGGACGGGCAGGGAGGCGTAGGTGGCGTAGACGGTCACCGGCCCTCGCCCGTGCCACAGCGCCAGCTGCAGGGCACTGGTGGTGGAGCGAACCTTGAGGTCCCACAGATGCGGGTCGTCTTCCAGCGAGCAGACGGTGACTGCCGGGCCGTGGTGGCCGCCCGCCCGCCATTCCCGCACGGTCTGCGTCAGCAGATCCAGGGTCGGCAGGAGGACCAGGACCCGTCCGTTGCGGGCCAGGCGGAGCGCGGAGTGCGCGGCGATGAACGTCTTGCCCGTGCCGCACGCCGCCACCACAGTGGCCCGCAGCCCGGCGGGTGGGATCTTCTTCCCCGGCGGGATATCAAGCCCGCGCACGACAGCATCCACAGCTTCGATCTGGTGAGGTCGGAGCGTGAATCTCTCTGCACTCGCCATATCGGATCTCCGAGAATCCAGGAATGAACGGTCGGCCATCAAAGGCAGTGGCAATCTGTTCGGGATACTACACAGCACATCGATGATGCATGATGTGACGCATGTGAGGTTGATGCACGGGTATCATCGTAGCGGGTCGGTGTTCACCAGAGGGAGTTTCAGGCGATCTCGTCCTGGCGATGGAGTCGCCCCGAGCAGGGGTGATGGTCTGTCTGGTGCGGGTGGAGCGAAGCGGAATCCGCACCCTCAGGTCCGGGGCCGGCACTCGGTCCAGGGTGATGGGGTGTCATGGCTCGGGGGTAGATGTGTTCTCGGGATGCTACACAGACCAGCGGTGATGCACCGTCACCCTGTAGCCAGCCGTTCCGGCGGAGCCGGAACCGGGTGGGGGGAGCGAAGCGGACCCGCCCCGCTGTTCGGGCTGGAGCGAAGCGGAGGCCCGTGGATTGGAGCGAAGCGGAAATCAGAAAGCCGCGAAGCGGCTTTCCATCACTTCGGCCGGGCTGCGAAGCAGCCGGTTCACTTTCCCATCGCGCAGCGATGA
>NZ_CP134615.1:0-31027 GCF_031844725.1 Streptomyces sp. ITFR-6
GGGGACTGCCCGGCGGCGCGTTCTGGAGGGGGGGAGGGGTAGAACGGACAAGCGCGTTCGCGCTTGCCACCCCCGGGTGCGGCCCCCTTGCGGGCCGCGCGTTCACCGACGACGGCCGAACCGGCCGCAAGCGGCCTCCCGACCGCCGCCGGGCGCGGCCCGCGGCCTACCGCACGTCACCCGCACCACCACGCCCGTACGGTCGCCTGAGCGCTGCGGGCTGGTCAGCACTCAGCCCGGGGACCGGCCTCCTGGCCGTGGTTCCCCGGGCTGGAATGCCACCCAAAGCGGGGGCGGGTGTCGCTGGAGGCGGGCCGTGCCCGGGTGCCGGTCAGATGGTGTCGAAGGTGAGGACGCCAGCGTGGTAGTCGGTGGACGTCAGGGTGGCGTCTTCGACGAAGTCGTCTCCGTCTGCGACGGAGACGACGACGACGGCCCAGTCGGGGAGGTCGGCGAGTACGGCACGGAGCTCAGCAACGGTCACGGTCGGTCCTCTCGGCGTCATGGTCGGCGTCGGCCTCTTCGCACGCCGTGCTGCAGTACGGACTCCGGTGGTGGATCGGGGCGCCGCACAGGGTGCACTCGCCGTGCTCGACCTCCAGGGCCCCGTGCGTGCTCCACAGGGGCTCGTCGGCCCACGGGTCGTCCTCCGGGTCCGCTGCGGGACGCAGGCCGGTGAGCTGGTCCAGGAGCACCCAGAGGCGTTCGCCGGCGGTGCCGTACTCCGGCGCCACGATCGAGACGTACACGCCGTGGGCGACCCGGCGGTAGAGGTCGCGGTTCAGCTCGGGCCACTGGATGGCCATGTCCGCGCGGCTGATCCGGCCGCCGAACCCGGTGATGGGCTCGCCGTCGCAGGTCGTCACGATGACCGGCTCGTCCTGGACCCCGCCGCGACGGTGGTCGTTGACGCGTACGAGCATCCCGGCGGCGCGGGCTGCGGCGAGGAGCCGGCGCAGCAGAGCCGGGTCGTTGCTGACGACAAGCTCGACCGCGGCCCGCTGCTCCCACCACAGGCCGTTCGCTCCCGTGCCGGCGGACCCGGGCTGCGAGCACGTGGTGATGTACCCGGCGCGGCACAGGGCGGCGAGGCTGGCCACCAGGTGCTCGGTCTCCTCGTCGGGACCGAAGCGCGGCTGGTAGCCGGGGCGGGAGGCGATCTCGCCCTCCAGCCAGAGCGCCATCAGTTCGCCGAGGTCGGCGACGGTGCGGGCGGACTTCCAGCGGCGCCGGTCGGCGCGACTCATCCACGGCAGCTTCATGGTCAGCCCTTCACGATCATGCTGTCGGGGCAGCGACCGCCCATGTGGGACACGCACGCCGGGCAGTCCTCGCGCGGGGCGAGGCGCTTGTGCTGCTCGCGGCTGTCATAGGCGTGCAGCCAGCACTGCCGGCACTCGCTCTTCGGGGGGTTCAACGCCTTCTTGCTCGCCATCGTGGTCTCCGCTCTCAGTGGTTCACGTTGGTGGTGGACCGGCCGAAGCCGCGGTTCGTGTTCGTGACGTGCGTGGTGTTCTGGATCGTCGTGCGGCTCATCGCGGCGGGGGCGACCTTCCAGGCGACGATCGCGATGGCCAGCCACATCAGGGCGCCGGTGCCGAGTCCGGCGACGGCGCCGATGGCCTGGCCGACGCCCCAGCCGGTCCCGGCCGCGAACACGCCGCCGGCGGCGATGCGCTGGGCGCGCGGGTCGAGGAGCGGCTGCGGGCTGAGGTCGCGGGGCGGCATCGGCTGCATCGGGGCGGGGGCGGCGGACCGGCGCATCGGAACGAGCTGTCCGTACGCGTCCGGCACCCAGACGACCGGGTCGTTCTCGGCGTACAGCTCGACCGGTCCGGCAAGCGGGGTCTGGACGGGGAGGCGGTAGACCGGGGTGGCCTCGACCTCGTACGGGCGGTACGGCTGCACCGTGGCCTCGGTGCGCAGGATCTGGGGGGCGCGGTCGGTGCTCACGGTGGTGACCTCGGCTTTCTGGTTCGAGTGGAAGAGCCGGCCCCCGGGGTGCGGGGGCCGGGCCGGGCTCAGTCCTGCGTGGTGCGGTACTGCTTCGTGCGCTTGGCGATGTGGTCTCGGGAGAAGGCGGTGGCCGCGGCGGCGTCGAGCTGGAGGGCCTCGCCCTTGTCCAGCTCGACGGCGATGGCCTGCCACATGACCTCGTCGGCGGCGGACTTCGCCTTCTCGGCGTCCTCGTGCGCCTTGTCGCGGGTGGCCTTGAGTTCGGCGATGCGGGCCTTCGCGGCGGCGCGGGTGTCCTTGTCGGGGCGGGGCATTTCTGGCTCCGTTTCGGTGTCGGGGATGATGTGGCTCCCCCCGCTGCACTTGCGGAGCGGGATCGGGGCCCGTGGCGGCCGGCGGACCTTGGCCGGGATGGCGGCCGCCACGGGGCGTCCCTACTTGCTCGCGGGGACCGCGGGGCAGGGGACGGTGTTCTCAGCGGCCGTGGCCACCGCCTGGAGGACATCACGGGTGGAGTCGGCTGCGGCGTCCAGGTGCTCGGTGAGCGTGCCGTATCCGAGGTCGCGGGCGCGGGCCTTCAGTGCGGTGAGGTAGTGCCAGGTGTCGTGCAGCTCGTCGTGCAGGTCGAGCAGGCCGGGCTGGAACGCGAGGGAGTCGGTCAGGGTGTTCGCGCCGTCCCTGTGGGTCTCGGCGCGGTCGGCGAGGGTGTTGAAGCAGTTGTCGGCGATGACCTCGCGGACCTCCTCGGCGTTGTCGTACGCGTACCCGACGCCGATCAGGCCGTAGAGGAAGGTCACGAGGCGGTTGGGCTTGTTCACGCTGGCTCCTTGGTCGCGTCGGGTGTCGGCCTTGTCTGGTCCGGGCCGCTCTGCCGTCCCCAGCCGGGTGGGGCTGGGGACGACAGGGCGAGCCGGGTCAGGCGGCCATCTCCCGGTACTCCTCGACCACCTCGTAGACGTCGCAGAGGTAGCTGGCAGCGCGGTTGACGAGCACGGCGCGCTCGGCGTCGTCGGTGCTCTCGATCGCGTCGGCGAGGTAGGTGACGGCGGTTTCGAGCTCTTCCGCTCCCTGGATGTCCGCCCACGTCTTACCGAGGCGGTGAGCGGCGGTGTCGAGCTGGGTGTTGAAGTCCTCCAGGGTGGTGGCGGGCTCCTGCTCGGCGACGAACGCGATGTCGGCGGCGTGCTTGGCGATGAGCTGGTCGGCGGTGATCATGTGGTGATTCCTCCGGGTCTGCTTTTTCGCTGGCGGATTTGCTGGCTGTGATGCTGTCTGGACTGCTTGCGGTTCAGGCTCGGGGCCCGGGGCGGTCGGCGGATTCCTGGCCGGGATGGCGACCGCCCCGGGGCGAAGTCAGCGGCGGCGGCGCGGGCTGGAGTCGCCCGTGCGGCGCTGCGGGGTGCTGACCCGTCCGGACATCGAGCTGGCGCGCACGTCCAGGTCGTTGGCGAGCGCGCTCTCCGTCGCGGTGACGTGGATCGAGCCGGACATCGTCTTGGCGTGGATGTCCCCGCCGGCCGTGGCGTGGATCCGGATCGAGCCGGACATCGAGTCGGCCCGGGCGGTGCCGCCGAAGTCCTGGATCGAGATGGAGCCCGACATCGTCTTCGCGGTGACCACGTCGGTGCGTCCGAGGCGGATGCTGCCGGACTGCGACTGGGCGTCGATGTTGGCGGCCTGCTCGACCGTGATGCTGCCGGACTGGGTCTTCGCCTCGACCCGGGAGACGTGCTCGGTCTGGACGCTGCCGGACTGGGTCGTGGTGTCGACGTTCAGCAGTGCGCCGAGGGCCAGGACGCCGGCGGACTGCGTGCGGCTCTCCACGGAGCTGCCCTCGGGGACCACGGCGGTGATCTCGATGGGCGAGCTGCCCTGGATGACCATGCCGCCGCTGATGCGGACGCCGTTGACGATGACGTCACCGCCCACGACGTTGCCGCTGATGTAGGTGCCGTTGCCGGTGATCGTCATGCCGGTCACCGAGCCGGTCACGTTGCCGAACGACTGGATGACCGACGAACCGCCGCCCACCACGATGGTGCTGCCGCTGTTGCCGCCGCCGCTGCCCTGGACCGACGCCGTCAGCCGGTTGCCCGACTGGCGGAGCGTCGCGTCCTTGACCGCGTCAGCCGACGCGCCGTCCTCATCGGCGGTGTGGATGGTGAGGGTGGCTCGGGTGCAGTTCGCTTCGGCGCGGACGGTGACGAGACCTCCGTGGCCCAAGAGCGTGGCGTCGATGGTGACGGGGCCGGTGGTCTCTGCAACGAGCTTGCGGGTGGTCACAGGGCTTCTCCTTCGAGAGTTTCGCTGTCTTTTTCGCTTGCGGTTTTGCTGGCCGTTTTGCTGGCCACGTCTCAATAATGCAGACTCTGAGTCGGCATGTCTAGGGGTTCGCAGACTCCGAGTCGGCACAACGGGCATATGTGCTGGTCAGCGACGTGAAATTCACTTGGTGGATCGGTGGCACACGCCGCACGGGATCTTGATCTCAGTGGTCTTTCCGGTGGTGGCGTGGACCTTGCTGGAGAGCGTGACCATGCCGCCTCGACAGCCCTTGACCGTGCATCGCTGGCGCTTCGGCTTGGCGGCCGTGGTCGGTCCGGCCCCGCCGGTCTGCAACGTCCAGGCCGTGGTGAGCGCGGTCGCCTTCGCCCCGTGCGCCGCGTCGCCCGCCTTCACTTTCGCCGCCTTCTTGGCGGCGCCGGCCCTTTCCTTCACGGGCTCGGCGACTGCTCCGGCAACGGCCTTGACCCGGGTCTTGGCGTCCTTCTTCTTCGAGCGGGTCCACGCCTTGCTGTCCTTACTGATCTGACCGCTGAGCGCCTTGACCGCGACGAGCGCGTCACCGATGAGGAACTGGGGGAAGATCTCGCCGGTCCAGACGATGCCCCGCCATTCGGCGACGAAGGTGTCGGAATCCTCGGGCTTCTTCCGCCCGGTCCGCGCTTCGAGCGCGGCGTCCACCAGGCCGTTGGTGAGGACCTTGGAGCTTTCCCCGCACCCGCACGACAGGCAGCAGATCCAGGCGGGCCAGATCTCCCGGAAGCCGTCTTTGTGGATCTCCAGCGCCCGGTCGTTTCCGCATTCGCGGCACGTGAGTTCCTCCCCGTCGACGTAGGCCGTGCCGGTCAGTCGGAGATCGGGTTCGGCGCGCATCCGGGGTCCTCTCTGGGTTTTCCGTATGTCACGGTTTGTGACTTGGATCTGACCTGGATCGTTTCGCGTTGATGCAGGTCAGAGGGGGTGAGCAACCTGGATGGGACCCGGCTCGACCTGGACAGGGCCCGTCCGAGTCGAGGGGGGTGCTGTCCAGGTCGACAGCCGCCCCGTCCGGGGTCATACCGGCCGAAATCGGGCGGCTGTCCAGGGTTGATCCAGGTTCAGGCGCTCAGGCTGTACTTCGTCTGAGCCGTCCTGAGCACTGCGGCGAGCGGGTAGCCGTTGAGCGCCGAGGAGCTGTCCTGCCAGGTCTGCTTCTTCTTCTCGTCGGGTGTGCGGACCACCAGGCGGGCGAGCTTCTCGGGGGTGACCTCCAGGCCGGCCGCCTTGAGCGAGTCGACCAGGACGGTGCCGGGGAGCCAGTCGACCTCGGCCGCCTCGTCCGCGGCCTTCGCCTCCTGGTCGAAGGCGGCGAAGACGTCCACCAGGACGGCGAGCACCCGGGCGTGCTCATCGCCTTGGTCGCGCAGCAGGTCGGCGAGCGTCTTCGGAGCATCGGGCAGAGTGCCGGCGGCGCGGCGCAGCTCGACCGCGCGCTCGGCCAGGAGCTCGACCTCGTCGTCCGAGTAGTAGTCGGCTCGCACCAGGTAGGGGTTGGAACCCTCGGCCCACAGGAAGCCAGCTCCGCGCATCTCCGACTCGATCGTCTTCGCGGAGAACCCGGCGGCGGCGGCGCCCTTTCCGAGGATGGTGTCGGACGCCTCGGGGGTGGTGCAGCGCAGCGCCCATCGGATGGAGAGCAGGTCACGCAGCGAGGTGTCGACGACGTCGCTGCCGGGCTTCTGTGTCGCGCAGAAGGTGATGATCCCGGCCGCGCGGCCACGGCTGACGATGTTCCTCAGCCGCTTGGTGATCTTCTTTCCCAGCTCATCGTCGGTCGTGTAGTACATGAGCTCGTCCACCCAGAGCAGGAGCTGACCGAGGATGTCCGGGTACTTGTTCGCCAGTTCCTCGGTGACCTTGCGGCGGTTGATCTTCTTGAGGAACGCGTACCGGCGCTTCATGTCCGGGATTACGTAGCCGTCCAGCATGTCCAGGAATGCCTCCGGGTCGGCATTCCCTTCGAATGCGACGGCCATTGCCTCGAAGGGGGTGAGGTCGCCACCGGCCTTTCCGTCCGCGAGAGCCAGGCGCACTCGCGGGTCGAGTGCGGCGGCAATCAGAATGGTGTTTCCAGATGCGCTCTTTCCTGCGCCGGGCTCGCCTCCCACCAGGCCGGATCGCTCGACAACGGAGATCGTGCGGGCCAGGCCGCGCACGTCGGGGCCGATCGAGATGGGGCCCCAGAAGTTCGTCGCTCCTTCGTGGGCGAGGAGCGGGCCGGGTGCCGCGTCTTCGGTGAAAGGCAGTTCCTTGGCCACGTAGATTTCGAGCCGTCCCGCGCGGCTTCCCTTTTCCTTGCTCTTGGCCATATTCACCTGGGCTTCTTCAACTCCCAGAGCGGAAGCGATTTCCGGGGCGGCCCGCATTGCCTTCTTGGCGGCGATGCCGGGCGGCAGGTCGATGACGGCCGACCAGGCGCCACGCGAGTCGAGCATCGGCATCTGGACGATGCGCAGGCTCTCGTCACTGCCGATGACCTTGGCGGCCCGGAAGACGCTGTCGAGCATGGGTGCGGTCATCGGGTCGCCGTCGCCGAGCGACCGCCAGTCCGCGGACCAGTCGGTCTCCTCGCTGATCGGGTGTCGTCCGGCGAACGCACCACCGGCGAAGGTGGCCATCGCGCCGGCGGATGCGCCGAACCATCCGGCCTGCAGATATCCGGCGCTCAGTGCCGCGACCGGCGGGCCGTAGGCGGCGCCGATGCGCAGGCTGTGCGCGCGGCGGCGGCTGCTCTTCAGCTTCTTGTGGTCGGCGATCGCCTTCATCGCGACGGTCTGCGTACGGTCGGCGGCCTGGAGCGCCGCCGTCTTCTTGTTCTTCATCAGCGCCGGGGTGAAGCGGGCTGTACGCGCGGCGGCACGGGCTTCCTTCGCCGCGATGTGCGCCTGGTGCCCGACGGCCTGGAGCTGGATGCCCTCGAAGCCCTTCACCCAGTCACCGATCCGGCGGGATCCGCGCTTGAACTGGGCGGCGTGGCCCCGGTCGGTGCGCTGGCGGCGGACCCAACGGCGGTAGGCACGCACCCTCGCCCGGTAGGCGACTCCGGCGTACATGGCCACGCCCTCGCCCGACTTCATCCAGGCCGGGATCAGCGGGCGGTCGTCGAACGCGTCGAAGTCGGCGGACTCCTTGGTCAGGGTGACCGGTGCCGAGGTGACACGGCCCTCCAGGACCTGGCGGGCCGACTCGACAACCGCGGCCCGTTCCTCCTCGGTCTTGCCACCCAAAGCGGGGGCGGCGGCCGGGGTGCTGGTGTCCGTGGCCGGCCCCGCGCCGTGGACGTAGGTGATGGTGGCCAGGTCCGTGCGACCCGGGTTCGTGGTGGTGGGCTGTTCCGTCATGCTGGTGCTTCTCCTTCGGGAGGAAGCGGGGCCCGGCGGCGACTTTGGTAGGGAGGCGCCGGGCCCCGCGCTTTCGGGGGATGGATCAGGCTGCGGCGGTGGAACCCTCCACCGACCAGGTCCAGGGCTCGCCGCCTGCTGCGGCCCGGCCGGCGGCGTCCGCCAGGTGGCGGGCGATGGCGGCCAGTCCGCTCTTGAGGTGGCGGTCGCGGGAGACCTTGAGCAGCTGCTCGGAGAGTTCGGCGGCCTCGGTCGCCGAGAAGGTCTGGGCGACCGGGGCCTCCAGGAGCTGGAGGAGCCGGGCGACCGTCGAGCGCTCGAAGACCGAGACGGAGTTCTCCGCGTACGGAGCCAGCGCCTTGACGCTCTTGAGCGGGTGGCGGTCCTCTCCGAAGAAGTCCGCGCCGTGGGAGGTGATGACGCTCGGCTCGGCGTCGTGGATGGCGTGCTTGCGGCTCATGGTCAGGCCCCCACTGCCGCGTCGGCCTGGTCGTCGACGAGCTTCAGCTTCCGCTCGGCGATGACCCGGTCCCGCAGCCGCCGGGCGTCGTCCCGGCGGATGCCGAGTCGCTTCGACAGGGCGGCCCCGGAGATCTGGTTGCCTTCCGCGACGAGCTCGGCGGCGACCTTCAGGGCCTTCGGCAAAAGCGCCTCCAGCTCCTCATCCGACCGGCCACGCGGACCGTTCCCGCTGGCGTTCCCGTCAGTGTTCCCGGAAGCGCCGTTGCTGGCGTTCTCGCGAGCTTTCTCGCTTGCGTCTTTGGAGCCGTACACCCCAATTCCCGCAAGGGCTGTAGCGCCCTCAGGGGACCGCTGGAGAGCGGGGTGCGGAACGCTCGGACCGAGGGCGGGGATGCCCTCAGCAAGTCGTCCGGGGAGGGGGTTGTAGAGGTTGGCGAGCATGCCCGCGCGGACCAGCTCGGGGCGCACGTGCTCACCCAGTTCGAAGGCGGCTCCGAGCTGTACCCGGGCGTCGGTCACCTGAGCGAAGATCTCGGCGGACAGACCCTGCTGGGTGCCCTTCTTGATCTGCCACGCGGCGCCGAACGCCTCCTCCTCGGTGATGCTGCCGAGGGGCAGGGCCGACAGCAGGCGGTCCGCCTCCTCCGCGATGTCCTTGTGGTGCTTGCGGCGGCGGGCGAGGTGTTCCTGCCGGGCGGCTTCCGCCTTCTTCTCCTCCCGCCGGCGCTTCTTCTCCTCAGCCGTGCCGGTCTTCGCCGACAGCGTGCCGACCCACTGGCGGACCTCGAACAGCAGAGGACCGAGCAGGGAGACCGCGGCGAGGCCGATCCCGGCCGTGGTCGCGTCCGCCTCGGACAGACCGGCGATGTTCTTGCCGTAGCCGTAGTTGATGGACGCGGCGAACCCGGCAGCCGCGAGGACGAACCCGCGCAGTGCCCACCGGACCCAGCCGGGCAGGCCCCGCTCGTCGGCGTAGGCGACACCGGCCGCCATCACCCAGGCCGCACCCTCGATCGCGAACGGGAGCGGCAGCAGCATCGGCGACATGTGGGCGAAGTGCAGGATCTGCGCGGGCATCGACCCGAGAGCCGACGCCGTGACCAGAGCCAGGGTGCCGGTCCGGTAGACGTTGCCCGGGGTCAGCGCCTGCCGCCGAGCGGCCTTGCGTTCGGCGCGGGCGGCCTGCTTGGCCTTCTTCTTGGCCTGCTTGTCCGTACGGGACTGCTTCGCGAGCCGGGCGGCACGCTCGTCGGCCTCACGCTGCCGGACCGCCTTGCGCTCCTCGGCAGCCGCGGCGTCCTCACGCTGCTGCGCGGCCTTGATCTCGCGGGCCTTGAGCTGGGCCTCGACCTCAAGGCGGCGGTCCTCGCGCTCCTGGGCCGCCCGGACCTCGGCGGCCTTCAGCTCCTGCTCGGCCTGAGCCGCGGCATCGGCGCGGCGCTCTTCGCGGTAGTTGCTCATCGGGTGCCTCCAGCCGGGTTGGCCATGGTCGAGAGGAGGGCCGCGAGTTCTTCGCGCAGCCGGGGGGACGTCGGGGTCAGGCGGAAACGCCGGGCGAAGCTGTCGCCGCCGGCGGCCGTCGCGCGGGCCACGGTCTCGGTGATGAGGCTGACCAGGGCGATGGTCCCGGCGATCACGCCGAGGGTCATCTCCAGCAAAGTCAGCAGGAACAGGGCGAGGTGCGCGAGGAACCTCATGCCGCCACCCCCATCTGGACCTCGTCGCGAACCAGGCGCAGGGCCGTACGGACGGCGCGGCGCTCGGCGCGGGGCTGACGGGCGAGGGAGACGGCGGCGGCCGGGTTCGGCCTGCCCACCGAGACGAGCACCTCGTACGAGTCGAAGTCGGCGGCGGTCCAGTCGGCGGTGAAGTCGTCGTCCTCGAAGCCGAGGGCGTCGTCGGCGGTCTCCAGCTCGGCGGCCAGGACAGCGGGGGCGGCGGCCGTCCGGCGGCGCAGCTCCCTCGGCATCCGGCGCAGCAGGGACCGGTAGTACGCGGCGTCCTCGCGGTCGGTGTCGTTCTCGACCTTGAAGTCGTCGTTCATGAAGGACGTCAGCGCGTCCCGGCTGGCGAGTCCGCCGGCGGTGAACTCCTCGGCAAAGTCCAGCGGCTCGACCTCGGCGTTGAAGCCGACCGCGACCTCCAGGAATTCGGAGTCCGTAACGATGCGCTGACCTGCGACGATGATGTTCATGTGGGTCGTGCCCCTCTCGGTGTAACGGCCCCGGCGGCTCTCCGGCGGTCCTGGCAGATCACCCGGAGAGCCGCGCCGTTTTCGGGCGCAGTTCTGATGGTTTAGGCATGGCTGTGCCGCGACGCTTCGTGAGTTGCCTCACTCGGCGCTGCCTTCCGGGAATGACATTCCCAGGATTGCCGGACCTTGTCAATCACTGAAGTCGTTGCATTCCCGGGAGAGCGCGCCTCTGGGAATCATTCCCGGGACTATGGTTCACTGGTCTCCTCGACTGGAGGAGATCACCAGACATGCCACCGAAGTGGAGAGACCTCGCTGACGCGATCGCCGCGAAGATCAACAGGGGCGAGTACGTTCCTGGCGAGCGCCTGCCCAAGATTGAGGACCAGGTCCTCGCGGGTAAGGGCTCCAAAACCACCGTCCACGCTGCGTACAAGGCGCTGGAGGCGGAAGGGCTGGTCATCTCTTCCCGCGGCCACGGAACGGTTGTGCAGGCACGGGGCACTCTGGCCACGGCCGCCGACCGTGAGGAGCGGAGCAAGCTCACCGGCACGTCGTGGCGAGCGGGGGAGCGGTCCGACTCTCACATGGCCGGCATCGTGTCCGCTCCGGAGGATGTCGCCGAGGCGCTCGGGATCAGTGCAGGTCAACCTGTGCTCCGGCGCTCACGCACCTACCGCGACGAACAGACCAGCGCCGTGATCTCCCACTCCACATCGTGGATTCCTGCAGACCTCGCCGAGGACCTGCCGGAGCTGCTCATGGGCAGACGCCTCAACGGCGGGACCTCCATCGACCTGATCACCCGACACACCGGGCGTCCCGTCGCTCGGCGGTACAGCTCGATGTGGGCGCGGATCACCACCCCCGCCGATGCGGCGACCCTGGAGATCCCAGAGGACACACAGGCCGCCGTCACCGTGCTGACTGTTCGGGTCGTGGACACCGGTGACGTGACCATCGAATACGGCGTTGACGTGGGAGGACCCGGGCGCCGCTGGACCAAGGAAGAGGTCATCCGATGACGCCCCTACTCCTGGACGACACTCTCGTCCATGTCGCCGAGGAACGCCTGGGCTCGCTGCTCCGGGCTCAGCAGAAGGGCACCTTGCCCCCAGAAGGAAAGACAGAGATCACGCGCATCATGCGGACACTCGCAGGGCGAAGCGGCCCGGCCCGGCTCGTCTTGATGGCTGGGCTCCAGGGATCGAGGAAGACCAAGGTCGCCCGTGCGCTCGAAGCCCAGGGTTTCCTGCGCTTCAGCCCGGACGAGCGGGTGTGGGAGACCTACGGGCACTACGGACGTGACTTCCCGAGGGGCGAGTACCGGGTCCGGGAGCAGCCGATCCTTGAAGAGATCGCGGCGGAAGTCGGGAAGGCCCTCGACTCCGGCCGGGACGTCGTCGTGGACCACGGTTTCTGGACGGCCGCTGAGCGCGAGAAGTGGCGCCGGATCGGCGAGGAGATCGGCGCCGCCGTGACTCTGGTGCACCTGCCCGGCACCCACCAAGAGAGGTGGGACCGGATCAAGGAGCGCAACCAGGAGACCTACGACAACCCCAACGCCATGTGGTTCAGCGAGGCCGATCTACTGCGGCATGCCGCTCACTTCGAAGCCCCGGGCGTGGACGAACCCCACGTCACCTACACCGGCGACCTCGACCCCGTACTCCGGGCGCTCGAAGCGTCGACCGACACCTTGCCCTAGATCACAACGCGGCCACATCAACGTTGGCACCGCAAAACCGGATGGATCACCCCGGACCGCCGTGCACGATGAAGATCGACAGCGTATGTGGGTGCACCATGAGGGCCCAGAAACGCCGAAGGCGCCCCTGCCAGGGCGCCTCGGTTACAGCAAGGCCGGGAGCAACATCCCGGCGAGTCGAGAGAACTAGTTCAAGGAGCTCTCAACGTGAGGGTACGAGATGTTTCGGCCCCGGTGCCACATCGCCGGGAGAACAACACGGCTGCAACCCGGGCGCTCCGGGCAACATTGCTGGCCAGCGCGCTGCGGTACGCCGAGCGCGGGATGTACGTGCACCCGCTGCTCGTCGGCGGGAAAGAGCCGCGGTGGCTCGACTGGGAGGCGCGGGCGACCCGCGACCCGGAGGTCATCGAGCGGACCTGGGGCCGCGCCCCGTTCAACATCGGCGTCGCCTGCGGTCCGTCGACGCTGGTCGCGATCGACCTGGACGTTCCGCACGACGGGGAGGTGTCCGGTCTCGCCAACATTGTCGACGGCATGACGATGCTCGACTCTCTCGCCGCGCAGGTCCCCGGTGCGCAGATCACTCCAACGCTGACCGTCCGTACGCCGAGCGGCGGCCGTCACCTCGTCTACCGTGCTCCGGCCGGGATCGGGGTCCGCAACACTGCTCGCACGATCGGATGGTGCATCGACACCCGCGCCGCCGGCGGCTACATCGTGGGCATCGGCTCGCAGGTCGACGGCGTGCCGTACCAGCTGGAGGGCAGCCTCACCGATCCGGCGGTCCTGCCGGACTGGCTGCTGACCCTGATCACCACCGCGCCTGAGCCGCCCAAATCCGGGGGAGCGCCTCGCCGGGCCGATGTGGTCGCCCGGCTGCGTGACCTGACCCGCCGTGGCAACCGCGAGGAGCGGTGGGCGCACGGCATCCTGCGCAGCGAGTGCGACGAGCTGGCGGCGATGAAGCCGGCCACCGGCCGCAACAACCGGCTCAATCTCGCGGCGTACCGCATGGGCCAGCTGGTCGCCGCCGGCCTCTTGGACCAGGCCGTCGCCGAGGAGCACCTGACGGAGGCCGCGCAGGCTTCCGGCCTCGGCGAGAAGTCCGCGTTCGAGATCGAGAAGACGATCCGGTCCGGCATGACTGCCGGCCTGTCCCGGCCCCGCCGGATGACGACCGCGCCCGCGCGCCGGATGGGCGGTGCCGCCTGATGCGAACTGCACCCCAGGACACTAAGGCTCAGCGCCACGTAGACCACGCCTCGGAACTGATGACGGCCCCGGCGGCGTACCACCGCCCCGGGGCCCGGCACCCGAGGAGTGGCCTCGAATGCGAGACCGTCGTACCCCGTCGCACCTGCTTGCGTCCCCGACTGATGATCGGGGGTTCGGCATGACAGAGAAGACAAGTCACCTGCATCCGGTGCCGTCGCAGTCTGGCGGACCGGAGGATGACCTCTGGGCTGACAACCCGGCCGCCACGAAGGAACGCCCGCGGGTCGCTCGCGCCGCCAGGTCCTCTCGGCGCGCTCCTGAAGTACAGCACCGGGGCCATCTGCGGATGGCCGAACGCTTCATCTCGGAGCACCACGAGGCGCTGCGGTTCGTGCACGGCATCGGCTGGCACGAATGGGATGGCTCCCGCTGGCTGTACAACGACGAGCGGCCGGACATCGCGTACGCGGTCAAGACCATCAAGGCCGGGTTGCGCGACCTGGAGGGGATGAGCGGCGATGCTCGGGATGACCTGTACAAGGACATCCGCAAGAGCGAGTCGGCAGGTGGGCTGGAGGGCATGGCGAAGATCGCCAGTGCTCTGGCGCCCATCAGCACGTCCTCGAAGGCGCTGGACGCCGACGCCTTCCTCTTCAACACTCCCGACGGCACGGTGCAGCTGCGCGACGGCGCGATCGTCGACTGCGACCGGGCGCACCTGATCACGAAGGTGGCCGGGGCAGGTCTGCCCACCGAAGAAGACGGGGAAGTCGCCGGCGGCGAGGAGTTCCACCAGTTCCTGGAGAAGATCCTGCCGGACGAGGCAGTCCGCTCGTTCGTCCAGCGGCTAGTCGGGTACGCCATGCTCGGGGAGGTGAAGGAGCACGTCATGCCCATCTTCACCGGCACCGGCGCGAACGGTAAGGGGACGCTGCGCGATGCGTTGATGGCGGCCTTCGGCGACTACGCCATCGAGGTCGACCCGGCCATCCTGATGGAGTCCAAGCACGAGCGGCACGGCGCGTTCAAGATGCGGCTGCGCGGCGCTCGGCTGACCTTCTGCAGCGAGACCGAGAAGGGCCGGCGCTTCGCCGAGGCCACCATGAAGCGGCTGGTCGGCGGCGACCCCATCGAGGCCAACCTGATGCACAAGAACCCGATCACCTTCGACCCGTCGCACACCCTGGTGATGCTCACCAACCACCTGCCCCTGGTTTCGGGTGACGACCCGGCGGTGTGGCGACGGATCCTCGTCGTCCCGTTCGACGTGGTGATCCCGGAGAACGAGCGTGATGGCGGCTTGCCCGACCGCCTGAAGAAGGCAGCGCCTGCAGTCCTGGAGTGGGCCTACGAGGGCTGGCTGGCGTACCGCGAGGAAGGACTCGCGCCTCCTGAGGCTGTCCGTGTCCGGACCGAGGAGTACAAGGCATCGAGCGACGTCCTCGGGCGATTCCTTGACGAGCGCACCATCACGTCTCCGCACGGGGTCGCCCCCGCGCGCGAGCTGTTCAATGCCTGGACCTCTTGGTGCCACGCGAGCGGTGAGCAGGCGTCCAGTGAAGTCGAGTTCTCGAAGAGCATGGCCGCCCGCGGGTTCGCGCACAAGAAGACGAACGTTGGGAAGGTCTACAACGGGCTCATGATCGCGGGCATCGACGAAGACGAGTAACCAAGCCTTCCGAATCACACGCCGCCGACCCCCACGCAGACGCATGGGGGTCGGCGGCGTTTTCCGTCACGCACGCTTCCGTAGTGACGGGCACCCAGGAGGACCCAAAACGCTCTGACCTGCGAAAGTGACGGGTTAAGGTGAGTTTCCCGTTAATCCTCCGTCTGCGCACGCGTGGAGAGTTTCGGAAAACCCACCTCAACCCGTCACTCTTGTTGAATGAGCAACCAAAATCCTGACCCTTGGTGATCTTGATCTGAAGTCGGCAACGCAGAGTCGACCCGCCGTGGTCGCCCCGCCTTTGGGTGGCTTAGGTGAGCTGTGGGGCCGCTTGGGCGCGCTTTGAGGTCGAGAGGTAGGGGTGGGGGCCTTTCCGGCCCCGCAGCGCTCTGGAGGCCCGCAGGGGCGCGCTGGTGCGGGTGACGTGCGGTAGGCCGCGGGCCGCGCCCGGCGGCGGTCGGGAGGCCGCTTGCGGCCGGTTCGGCCGTCGTCGGTGAACGCGCGGCCCGCAAGGGGGCCGCACCCGGGGGTGCCAAGCGCGAACGCGCTTGTCCGTTCTACCCCTCCCCCCTCCGGAAGCCGCCGGGAGCGTTCCACCAGCTAACTGCGGCATATCTAGCTAGATTGACCGCGCCTTCGCTGGTCACAGCGCCCAGATGGCAGGGAGCGGACAGCAGGCCGCCCGCGTTCCCGGAAAGGCAGGCGAGAATGCGGGCGGCCGGGCTGGTCAGGCTCAGAGAGGGGTGAGCGCGGTGTAGCAGCTGATGCAGACCGGCAGGGGTCCGCTGGTCTCGGTGTCGGTCTCGACACGTAGCAGCAGGCCGGGCTGGGCGCCGGTCGTGCAGCCGGTGGCGCCGGGGAGGCGGTGGAAGACCGCGCAGAGGCAGCGGCATCCGCCTGGCCGGTCCTGTTCCCAGTCGAGCAGGACCGGCAGCCGGATGGTCAGGATCGGTTCCTGGAACCCGGTCACGCGATGTCCTCGGCTTGCTCGGGGCCCGGGTCCTCGACCTTGAGCCGTTTGAACATGGCCTCCAGTGCCTGGTCCACGAGGGTTTGCGGGTTGAGGTCGGTCTGCTCGACCGCGACGGTCAGCTTCCGGTTGTTCGAGGCGAGGATCCGGACGGAGAGCATCTCGCGGTCCGGGCCGCGGGGCCGGCCCCGGCGCCGAGGAGGACGCCGGGGCGCCTTGGGCGTGGAGGACTCGTGGGCGCGGCCGTCACCAGTGCCGTGCTCCTGGTCGTCGTCGGCAGCCGGAGGGTCGCCAGCATTCTTGTCGGCGGCTCCGTCCTCCTGGCCCCAGGAATCGGGGTTGTCCCAGTCAGGTTCCTTGACGCCGGACGGGGCGGCAGGGTCCTTCTCCCGAGTCTCTTCCTGGTTGTTCTTGGCCTTGTCGAGAAAGCTGGGCATCAGCTCCGTCCCTCCTTCAGGTGGGGCAGCGTGTGGAACAGGATTTCGCGGTAGGCGGCGGTCAGCAGCTTGGCCTCGCGGCCGGGAGCGCTGGTGATCGGAGCGCGGGCGGTGCGGCAGGTCTCGCGCACCGCGTAGTTCTTGATGACGGTCGGCAGGACCTGGTCGCCGAAGGTCTCCTGCAGGCGGGTGTCCCAGTACCGGTGGATCTCGCGGTACTCGCGATCACGAGGCACCAGGTTCCGTACGACCCCGGCCACCTCCAGCTCCTCGTTGGGCCCGCCAGGGATGTTGTAGTGCTCGATCGACTTGATGGCCTCTGTGGCGCCCAGCCACCCGTCGTTGAGGAGGGTCGAGGGGATGAGAACCTTCCGCGTCGCCAGCAGGGCCGATCCGGGGATCTTGCCGCCAGGCCGGGGCGGGACGTCGAGGAACACGACGTCGACCAGGTCCCGCAGCCCCCACAGGGCCCGCTTCAGGCGGAACTCCATCGCGGTGGCGGGGTCGTTCTCCCGGTTGCCGAACTCCCGGACACAGGGGAGCACGAAGACGTTGGAGGGCCACTCCTTGCCGGCGCGCACCAGGACGTCGCGCGCGATCTCGGCGGGATCCCTCGGCTTCTTCTCCCGGTCCACGTAGTAGATGTCGTTGACCGACAGCTTCGGCTCCGAGACGCCCAGCTCATCGGTGAGTGTGGACCGGGGGTCGAGGTCCACGCCGCCGACCCGCAAGCCCTGTTCGGCGGCGACCGCGATGAGTCCCGCCGTCACCGACGTCTTGCCGACCCCGCCCTTCTCCGAGAACTCGGCGACGGTGTCGAGCCCTTCTACAGCCATCAGCCCTCCCTTCCATGTAGGTAGGGCGAAGCCTGTCGACCGGCGAAGCTAAGCGCAAGCTGACCCGCACGCATTCCCGTCCGTAATTCCGCCAGCAGAAAAGCAAGCCAAAGCGGTTAGCGTTCGCGCAATATCTAGCCAGATATTCCGCGAATGCCCAGGTAAAGCCACGGAAAGGTGCGAAGGTCAGCGAATGGCGCGCTTCACGGCGATACGGAAGATGTCGCCAGTGGTCACGATCTGGGCCTGGAGCTTGGCTTTCTCCAGGATGGAATCGGCGTCCGGTCGGGACGCCATCGCGGCGCACCACACATCGAGGAGCGTCACGGCTCCGCTCCGCTCGGCCTCGCGGAAAATGACCACGGGACCATCTCCCCACCGGGCCTGCCACTCCCACAGAGCCTTCACGGCCGGGGCGCTCGTCCAGTACGTCGCGCGTACGAGCTGCTCGCCGAGATCGGCCGGGAGGCGGACCGGCATCCGGCCGGTCAGCTTCGTCTTCTCGTCGCCGAACCGGTCGTAGTGGCTCGGACCGGTGCCGACCCGGCGTCCCGGCATCCGGGCATCCTCGCCGGGAAGAGGCTCGTACGGACCGTCCATCGCCTGCTTCTTCAGCTCAGCCCGCACGGCACGCGCGACCACCAGGTCCCGGGTGCCGGCCAACTTCCCCTTCGCCCGCATCGCGGCGAACTTCGCCCGGACCCGGCCGCGGGCCTCGCTCTGGGCCTTGCCCCGGAGGAACCGCACGCCCTCGTCCTCCCGGGCCTGCTTCAACCAGTCCCGCTCGGCGTCGAGCCCGGCCTTCACGACTTCGTTGAGGGCCTTGAGGTCCGAGGGTTCTACCGCGACAACGAAAGGAATCACCGACATGGCGCGCAGTCTAGCTAGATAAGACCGGTCCCATTCGCGCGACCGCGCGCGCGTGGGACGGTCTCACGGGTTCCATCCGTACTTGCCGAATTGCTAGCTTTTTCGCTTGCCGAAAAGAGCGTAAACAGGCTAGATAACGCGCAACAAAAGCGCAGGTCAACCCGTGTTTGACGGTTGTTGCGCGTCCCGGATCTACCCCTTACCTTCGGTTCAACTGAGCTTCAGGAGGTCGTCTTGCCCAGCTCCATCCCGCCGCTTCCCGGTCTCACCCGCTACACCTGGTGGGGCGCCGTACCCGAGGGCCTGCTCACCAAGACCCAGCTCGACCGGCAGGGCCTCAAGCCCGGCTCCGATCCGGTGGGTCAGGTGCTCTACCACGGCAACTGCTACGCCCCGCTGTACGAGAAGAGCGCCGCGGTGCCCAAGCGCGGGTGCTCACCCGCGCAGCGCGCCGTCCTCGACCGCGCCCGGGAACTGCAGTACGTGTGCCGACGATGCGGCGATCGCCGCGACTACCCCCTCGGCAGGGGGCGCTGGTGCGAGCCGTGCTCGTACGCCGCCGAGCTGTACGCCGCGCACGCGAAGGCGCAGCGGTTCGCCCGCGAGATCGTCAGCGACCCCGCGTCGACTCTCCTCGTGACGGCGGCCGGCCCCGGCGAGTACGCGCAGCCGGAGACCGTCGCGGTTATCCGCGTCCACGACCAGGAGCTGCTGCACGAGAGCCCGGCGGGGGCGTACGGCACACCGGAGCGCGGGGCACTGCTCGACCGGCTCGATGTGCTCCTGGACGGGCGCCGCGTCGTCCACGAGACCGACCGGGGACCGGTCAGCCGCTACCCGGCGATGCTCGTCACGCCCCCCGGCCAGCACCTCACCAGCTCGCGCCACGACCTCCATGCGTGGCTGCGCCCGCACCGTGAGAGCGGGGAGAAGGCGGACTACGTCTCCCGACTGTGGCGGGGCTGGTTCGCCTGGACCACGAATGAGTGGTCCTCGACGGCGGGCGAGCCCTGGGACCGGGAGCGCGGGACGTTGGTCGCCTGGGACCGCACGGCGCAGGCCGCCGACGACGCCCGCGACCAGGCCGCGCTCCTGCACCGGATCGCCGGAGGAACCGAGCCGGTCTGGGAGCGGGCCCGCTGGGTCGTGGACGGCCAGGGCGAGCCGGAGCTCCCCCGCGGTCGCCGGCGCGAGACCACGGCGACGGCGTAGCTCAGGCGTCTACGTCTGGGCTGCCAGTCCCGAGGGTCCGCCGCGGGGCCGGCGGTGCCGTGGGCTGGATTCCGAGGACTCCGCGGGCTCGCAGCTCGCCCAGGTCTGGCAGGTGGATGCCGTGCAGTGAGTTGCTGAGGTCGGCCTCGGAGGCGCGGATGGCTGGAGGGCGAACTTCGGGGCCGGAGCCCAGTGTGCGGCGGGCGGTCACATGATCATCGTAAGTCTCAGGCAGGGGACTGGACCCCGGGGGTGGTGTCCATCAACCGATCGGTTGTTGGACACTCCGGCCGGATGCTCGGATCTACCTCGTGCGGGTGAGTCTCGGTGTCCAACAAGCGTGTTCAGAAAGTCTGAGTGTCCAACAAGCACGGCACTCCCTTTTCTGTACGGTGATCGCATGACGACTCCTTCCCAGTGGGCAGAGGGCGGCGACGACGTCTTGGGCGCCTTCCCCGCGAACACCACCGGCGTACTGATCGGCTATGCACGCGTCTCGACCAAGGGCCAGCTCCTCGACCGGCAGATCGCCGCCCTGGAAAAGGCCGACTGTGCCCGCGTCTTCGCCGACAAGCTGTCCGGCAAGAATGCCGAGCGCCCCGAGCTGTGGAAGGCGCTCGACTACGCCCGCCCCGGTGACACGATCGTGGTCCCCTCGCTCGACCGGCTCGGCCGCTCGATCCAGGACCTGATCGCGATCGTCGGCGGCCTGCGCAAGCGTGGCATCGGCTTCCAGTCGCTGCACGAGTCGCTGGACACCACCACACCCGGCGGCCGACTGGTGTTCCACGTGTTCGCCGCGCTCGCCGAGTTCATCCGCGAGCTGATCGTCCAGGGAACCGTCGAGGGACTCGCGGAAGCCCGTGCTCGTGGCGAACGCATCGGCCGTCCGCCGGCAATGAGCGCCGAGCAGATCCGCCACGCCCGCGCGATGCTCTCGGACCCGGCCGCGTCGATCAGCTCCATCGCGAAACTACTCGGGATCTCACGCACAACGCTCTACAAGTACGTACCAGAGCTGGGGGCAGGGGGACGGCCTAGCGTCGGCAGTGCGAGCCCCAACGCTGCGCTGGAAGCGGCCAAAGGCCGCTGAGCCCAAGTAGGGAGCCGTAAGGGCCCCGGAGTCACCTGTGGGCGACTCCGGGGCCCTTACGCGCGCGCCCGCGTAAGACGGTCCAGAAACTCCAAAAACCTCGTCTGCTCAGCCGTTCAGCGCCTTGCCGAGGACCGTTTCGACGGTGCGGTCGTTCAGGTCGGCCGCAGGGCCGCGGAGGGACGACTGGTCAGGGTCCAATGAGTACTAGCCGGAGCAACATTCTTGTGTCATCGGAGATGTGACACCCAGTCGGCAGGCGCGCGGGGCGGCCCGATGGGGGTATGTCCGCGCGTTCTGCCTACTCTTGTTGCGTTGCCCCAAGAACGACTTTGGGGAGTCCTCGTGCTGCACCCAAGCTTTGGACGGCGTGGTGTAGCGGGAGGACTCCCCGGTGGTCGCGGCGGGCTTCATGTCCGGCTAGACAGTCCACTCACTCAAAGGCGAGAAATGACCGCATCGACCAATGACGACGGTACCCCCTTGTCAAACGATAGTTGTCAAGCGGGTCCGCCAATCCGGTTGCCGGGTTCTTCCGGACCCGGACCGCTACTCAGCTCGCACGCTGCCCTCATTCTTCTGACGGCCGTGGTCATCGGAGGAGTCGTGGCTGTACTGACGTATCTCAGCGCGGACAACACTGCAGCGGCCGCTCTTGCCGGCCTCATGGGAACTGGGGCCAGTGCTCCAGTGCTGCACACCCTCATTGGCCACTGACGCAGGCGAGCCCTGGGCCTGATCGCTCGGGGCTCGTCGTGGGGCGTAGTCGACCGTTTCTGCCTCCCTGTGCGGATTGGATCACTCGTAGCCTGGGCCCTCACACCTTCGGAAGGACCACACGATGCCTAAGTCGAAGCCGACCGCTGTCACCTGCACCCGATGTGCCACGACAGTCCCGCGCCCGGCGGACGTTCAGTGGCGCCCTCTGTGGGATGCCGGGTGGCGGTGGATTGGCTCTCAGGGGCTTTACTCGTGCCCGGCCTGTCCGCCCGTCGTCGTGGTGGACGCGGCCGGTCGGCAGGTGCGGGGCCCCGGTGCGGATGCTGCCGCGTAGCAGTGGACCGACTGCCGCCGGTCATCCTTCCCAGGGAGCGTGGATGCGACCGGCGTGCCGGCTGGCGTAACGGTCGTAGATCTCGCGGACCTGGGCGTCGCGGCGGGTGAGGTCCCCCTCCGTGAAGGCGACGAAGTCGTCCCAGGGCCCGCCGTCCCACGTCTCGACCATGGCCTCGATGTCCCGCATGAGCTGGAGGTGGTCCGGGTGGAAGCGCCATTCCTCCAGGCCGCCAACTTCGAGGTCCACATCAGTCGCGTCGACGCAATCGGGGTAGATCATCAGGCCGCTGGTCCAGTAGGGGCCTTCTCCGTCGTCATCGTCACGGAGTTCCTTGTCGTGGAAGAACACGGTGGCACTGCCTTCGGTCAGGTCGAAGGCAAGGGCGTAGAGCGTGATGCCGTCAGCCGCCCGATGGCTGGCGTCATCAAGTTCGAGAGCAAGCATGTGTTGCAACAGTTCGTCTCCCTCAGCCAGGTGCGGCTGAGAGAGAGGTGCAGAGCGATCTGCCGCCGACCGCTTCGCTCGCTCTGCCCGCTTCTGCTTGATCCGGCCCATCGTCTGCCCTCCGTCTCGGTGTACCCAGCTAACTGGGGTACCGCCTGACGGTGACGGGCGCGGGCTACGTCCGAAGCAAACCGACCGCTTCCGCCCCCTGCGTTGGATCGCACGGCGAGTTGAGCGCGCGCCCGTCCCGGAGCCCACCATCATGGGCTCGTGACCTACGACCCGGTTCCCGTCGGCTCTATTGACAGCCCTGGCCCTGACGGCTCGCCCACGACCCAACAGCAGCAAGCGGAACTCATCGCCACGCTCAAGGAAGCCGGGGTGAAACCGGGGTCGCACGACGCGAGCGTCGCCACGTGGCTCACCACGACGTGGGAGTGGAACACGGTGGCGACCATCGCGAGCTGGATCAAGCGTGCCAACCAGACCCTTTGAGGCCGGGGACGCCTAACTGAGCGCGCTCTGGGGACAGCCGTCTCCCATGGGAGACACGGATGCCGGCGCTCAGCCCCGCCCGGAGGGCGCCCACAGCTTCCGCTCCGACCCCTCACCCTCACCTTTACTTCCGGGAGATCTGCTGTGCATCTGGTGGGCCCGCGCGGTATCTGAGCTGGGAGAACGGGGAAGATCCGAACAGGTTTCCCCCACCACCAGGTGGTGGACCGCGTGATGGCTTCGAGGAGCGCGGCCAGGGAATGGGACTTTCCCGCACGCGCGCGTTGGACGGTCTCATGAGTTCCATACGTGTACCTGTTCAGAGTCCGCGCTTGGGCCCGGAGCGGCTCGGCGCGGGTGGTTCGTACCGGCGGTTCTGCTGCTCGATCCGGGCGGCCTGCGCCTGCTGAGCCTGCTGGACTTCGGCCCGTGCCCGGGTCTCGGCGCGGTGGAGCTCCGGGTGCTGCTGGGCGATCCGCTCGCGGAGCGCCTTCTCGGTGCGTGCGTCGGTGGTGACGGTCCGGTACATGGCCGCGTCCTCCCGGGCCTTGGCCGCCTGGCTATGAGCGCGGGAGAGCCGCCGCTCGTCGCCTGTGTCGATCTGCTGGACGCGGGCGGGCAGCTTGGTCTCGCGCATCTCGGTGAGCCGGGCGGCGAGGGTATCGACGTCCGGGGCCTGGTACTGGGTGGCGCCCAGCACGGCGGCGTACGGGCTATTGCGCACGGTCTCCCACGCGGCCTCAGCGGCACGGTTGGCCGCGATCCGGGCGTCGGACGCCTCCCTCCACCCGGCGGCGCGCTGCTCGGTTGACTCCTTGGTGAGCTGCTTGTGCTCCTTGCGGGAGGTGCCTGCCATCCGTAGCGCGATCCGCCCCATCTTGTCGGCGGCGGCGAGCTGTCGCAGGTGCTCGTCGTGCTGGGCGGCGTGCGCGGCCATCGCGGTCTCGCGGGCCTGGGCGGTACGCGCGACGGCCAGGTGCTCATCGGCGCTGTCGAGCAGCTGGTGGATGGGCGCGGTCTCACGCTTGCCCCGGGTCTCCCCGCTGGCCTTGTCGGCGGCGATCTGCTCCTGCAGGGCCTGCTCGGTCTCGGCGGCCGCGGCCGCCGCCTCGTCCTCGCGCCGCGCGTCGACGGGGCCGGTGGCGATGAGCCGGGTCAGCTCCTGGTCGGTGTGACCGCCGTACGGGCGCTGGGTCCAGGCCCGCGTCCCCGCCAGCTCCCGTTCCTCCCGCATCTCGTCCAACTGCTGCTTCTGCTCGTCGGTCAGCCGGTACTCGCGCGGGGCGGTGGCTTCTTCCTTCCGCTGTTGGACGTGCCGTGGGGATCGTGAGCGGGCTGCTGTGGTGCTTACGGTGCGAGTCGGCGACGGCACGACGACCGCGGGGGCCGGCGGTTCGTGGAAGAGGTCGGAGACCATGCTGTCCGGCCGCGACTGCCCCAGGAACTTCGCGTACGCGTCGACGGCGCGCTCCAGGCGCTCCTTCTCCGTGCGGGCCGCACCGAGCCGCGCCCGGGTCTCCTCCGTCTCGACCACGGCCAAGGGCAACCAGAGGTGGTTGGCCTTCTTCCCCCGGGTCAGCCCGGGATACGCCGCGTGGGCGTTGGCCCCGTGCCCGTACAGCAGGCTGGTGTCGCAGGTCATGCCCTGGGAGGCCGCGATCGTCATCGCGTACCCCAGCGACAGAGCCCCGCCCGCGATCTGGTCCGGTGTCAGCCACGCGGACACGTACGCGTCGTCCTGGCCGCGCTCGCGGGTGCGCCAGGTGACCTCGACCCGGCCGTCGTCGGCGAGCTGGCTGACGACGGCCCGGTACCCGTTGAGGAGGTCTGGCCCCGCGCCGCGGCGGCTGCGGTAGTCGTTGGCGCGGACGCGTACGGCGTCGCCCTCGGCGAGGGTGAGCCGGTCCCCGCCGGGGAGTGCGTAGGTGCGCTCGGTGCCGAGTTCGCCGGCGGCGCGGCGGATCTGCTGGGCCCCGGAGTTGAGCGCGTCGACGTCCGAGTTCCTCGCGGCGAGGACGACGAGCTCGTCCAGGAGATCATGGGTGTCGGGCCAGCGGTCGCGCCGCAGCTCGTCCCAGACGGTGAGGATCTGCGAGCGGGCCTCGTCGGCGGACTCGGTGGGGTGGACGCGGCCGCGCTCGGCGAGGAGACGCAGCGCCTGGTCGTGGTCCCCGGTGCGCCACACCTCCAGCGCATGCCGCTCGGCAGCGTCCTCCTGGCGGCGGTTCTCGTGCAGCGCGAGTCCGCCGACCAGCCGGTGGACCTCACGGAACCACCCCCCGACGCCCACGGCCTGGAGCTGGAGAGGGTCGCCGATGCCGATCAGCTTGGTGCCGGTGCGGGCCGCCTCGCGCATGAGGACCTCGGCCGCCCGGTCGTCCACCATCGTGGCCTCGTCCACGACCAGGACGTCGATGCCGGTCAGCCCGGAACCGGTGCGGATCTGCTGGAGCCAGGAGGCGACCGTGCGGGCCGGGATGCCGGACGCTCCGGTGAGCTGCTGGGCGGCCACCGCGCTCAGGCACGCGCCTGCGTACGTCGTGCCGGTCGCGTCCCACCCGATCCGGCATGCCTCCATCAGCGTGCTCTTGCCTGCCCCGGCGACGCCGACGACGGTGTCGATACCGTGCCCGCCGGTCAGCAGCCGCGTCACCGCTGCCCGCTGTTCCTCGGACAGCTCGAAGCCGACCGCGACCTGGAAGACGTCGACGGCGGCCGCGGCCTGATCCGGAGTCAGCGAGGCGGTGGTCTCGTCGTGGCGGGTGAGTGCCTGGTCCCGTACGTACGCCTCGGCGTCCAGGATGTCCTGCGTGGTGTAGCGGGCGGTCGACGTCATCACGGTCGATCCGTAGTCCGGCGCCCGCACCGCGTACCCGGCCACGTCCAGGACCTCGTCGACGAGCTCGTCCAGGCGGCCGACGTCGCCCGTGTCCAGCCCGTACGGCAGGGCGTTGCCGACCGCGGCGAGCAGCTGCGCGCGGCTGAAGGTCTTGTTGCTCGCGGTGAGTCCGTTCGTCGGGTCGAAGACGATCGCGGCGAGGTCGGCCGGCGGGGGAATCCGCGGTCCGCCGGGGCCGTCCAGTGCGGGGCCTGCCCCCGGATCAGGCGGTCCGGGGGCGGCGGCCGCGACCATCGCGTCGACGTCGACCCCGGCGGCCTCGGCGCGCTGCCGCCAGCTCGCCCGCATTCCGGCGGCGTCGGCCGCGTGCTTGGCGCGCAGGCTCTCGGCGGCCGCACGGTCCCGCTCCTGACGCCCGGACTCCTCGCCCGCCATCTCCACGATCCGCCCGTGGCGGCGCGAGTACAGGTCGCGCACGGTCTCCGGGAGGCCCTCGACCTCCCAGGCCCCGGTCCGCTCGACCTGTTCGCGCCGTACGCCGTACCGCTCGTACGCCAGCGCCCGGATCCGTGCCTTGAAGTGGGCGTCGGCGGCGGCCGCGTGCCGGTGCAGGTCCTGGCCCGAGTTGCCGATGGAGCGCCACTCGCCGTCCTCGCAGAGCGCGAGGTTGGCGATCGTGATGTGGAGGTGGAGGTGCGGGTCGCCGGGCTGCCCGTCACCCATCGGCCGGGCCGATTGGTGCTCGACCGACCACGCGAGCAGACCGCCGGTCGCGAGCCTGACCGGCCGCCCGTCCTCCGAGCCGACCGCGTACCCGACCCACCGCTCGACCTCCCGGAGCGTCTCCGTCTTCGCCCGGTGGACCAGGTCGCGGTACTCCTGGCCGTCGGCGTCGGGCAGGAGCCCGGCGAGCGCGCTGTCGCTCTTCGGCATGTCCAGCATGAGGTCCCAGCCGCGCACCCGGTCGTCCACCCGGGCGTCGGCGTGCTCGCGCGCGTCGGTCAGCTCCTGCTCGCCGTAGACGTCCGCGAGGTCGAGGCCGGCGGCGCGGGCGAGCTTGTGCAGGGTGCCCACCTGCATCCGGTGCCGGTCGCCCTGGCGGTGGACCATCCGCTGCTGCTGCGCGAGCACCTTCTGCTGCTTCGGCTTGCCCTCCAGCAGATCCGCGGCCGCCACCCCGCGCTCCTCGGCGGCGGCCTCGATGGCCTCCACCAACCTTGCGGTCGTCAGCTTCGCCAACGAGTGCGCGCGGACCGACGTCTGCGTACGGATCAGCCGGGCGCCGGTCTCGGGATGGCAGCCGCTCATGAGCTGCCGGGCGGCCTGCTTCCCCTCCTCGTCCAGCACGGCGCCGGCGGTCAGCCCGACCGCCGCGAGACCGCTGCCCATCCACACGAGCGGAGAGTCCGTCTCCTCCCGCAACCGGTACTCCAGCGCCCGGTCGGCCTGCTCCTGGACGACGTCCTCGGACACCACGACCGAGCACCCGGCCTGCTCCCGCAGCCGATACTCCACCTGCTCGTCGTCTCGGATCGCTGTCACCCAGGCCACCGGCCACCCCGTTCGTGCTGGCCCGTCAGGCGGGCTTGTGCGGTTGTACGTTCCCGGCGTGCCGGGGTTCCCCGACAGGGGAACCCCCTTCGTGCTTCCCCTGTTTTTGATCATGTCCGCAATGGACCCATCACCGTACGCTCGGGTCGGCGGATGAGGAAACAGGAGGGGGCGATGGCACCGTCTCAGGACCAGGAACAGAGGTCACCAGGCTGCTCAGGAAGACGGCGACACACACACCAGACGCGATGGCTCCGACCACGTCGCCGGACGACGCAGGTCCTGGGTGGGACCGAGAGGTGAACTTGAAAACGATGGCGCCGACGGCGCAAGCCACGATGAACCAGACCGCGGACAGCGGACCGATCTGGACGGTCACGGGATCCTCCACGCACCAGGCCCGCTCCACGGCGGGCAAGCTCAGCTCGCGCGGTCGCACGAACCTCACCCCTTCTGCGCGGTGCCCCGATCCCGGACAGCAAAAAAGCCCGACTCATTTTGAGTCGGGCTCCGAGACTGCCCCGAAGCCCACCCAGAAGGGCAGGCGTTCACGACGCCCGTACTTCTGGTTGAGCAGGCACTCGGACTTAGCTGTACTCGGCGTACAGCACACACCGTTGCGGGACAGTTCCGGATTCACACCGGATTTCCCTGCTATCAACAAGGCCCATACTACTCGGCTTGACCTTGTGGCCTCGACCTTCCGAGCCCCAACTGCCCACTGCTCAGCCAGAGAACGGCCAGCTACGACAACCCGCGGTTGTCGACGAGCGAGGCGGAGGCTCGTCGCAGATCCTCGGACCTCAGCCCGTGAGCCTGTGTCTGCGCCGGCGGCGACAACGTACGCTCGAACGCACGAAGCGACCCCCGGCACTTACCCTGCCGGGGGTCGCTTCGGTGGTGGCGCCGTATCAGGGCCCAGCGATGAGCCAGAGGATCAGCACGGCGTCCAGGTCCTGGTTGTGGCGGTAGACGACGGTGATCCCGCGGCCACCGGTCTGCTCGGGGAGCAGGTCGATCGCGTAGGACTCGGAGCGGGGATCTGCGTCCGGCAGTCCGCGGGCGTGGTCGGGGGTGGGGTCCTCCTCGATGGAGGCCCGCACCGACATGACGGCAGTCCGCTCGCTCACGCTCAGCTCGGCTCGCAAGATCTTCTCGGCGGCGTCGCTGTAGAACGCGTGGGTCACCTGGTGTTCCCCTCGGCCAGCTTCTGACTCAGCTCGAAGGCGACGTCCTCGCTGCTGCGCATCAGGGCCGCCATCGCCTGCGGGTCGCACCGAAGCAGGACCCGGTGCCGGTACGCCTGGGTGATCTCACGGACGCGGGTGAGGTCGTCCAGATCAGCGTCAGCCAGCTCCCTCTCGAACGCCTGCAGGTCGCCGGGGATCCCCCAGATTCGCAGGGCGTCGCGCAGCTCGGCGAGCGTGCGCATCGGCGGTGCGATCTCGTGGTGCTCGGGTTGTGCAGTCACTGCCCCTCCTTGGGTCGGTGGTGTCGAGTCTCCTACGCGCTCGGGCTCGGGACAGCTCGTCGAGCGTCACGATGACGAGGGCGTGGTCGACCCATCAGTCCTTGTACGCGATGGGGCTGAGTCCGGAGTGGGCCCGGTTGAGCGCCTCGAACAGCGTCTGCGCCGCCGCCTTCGCCTCGGCGAGGCCGTCGTACGTGGCGGCGAGGTCGGTGTCGAGCGTGTTCCTGTCGCTGCGCAGGTTCCCGTTCTCCTCCAGGTGCTTCACCAGGGCCTCGGTCTGCTCCAGCGCCTGGGGCAGGACCATCGCCGCCTGGGAGAGGTTTCCGACCACGCTGTAGGCGTCGCCGGGGAACTCCCAGTCCTCGTCTCCCCGGGTCGGGGCGAGCGTGGCGTGGTTGAGGGCACGGAGGGCCTCGTACGCCTCGTCGGCGAGCCTGGCGGGCGTCTTGTCCGTCATGGGGTGAGTGCCTTCCTCGTTGGTCGAGCCGGGGCCGCCGTGATGGCGGCCCCGGTTTCATCCTGTCGTGCGGTTCGGACAGGCTGGGGCGATCAGACGATGTCGCCCGGAAGGGGGCCGCCGCGGCCGCCGTCCAGGTCGACCATGAGCATGTCGCGCCCGAGGTGGTCGAGGGCGCGGGTCAGCAGCGGGACGTGCGCGGCGTACAGGGTGCGCCCGGCGGCCTCGATCGCGGCGGTGAGCTGGTCCAGGTCCCCGAAGGGGTACCAGGTGGCGTCCAGGGCGTCATCGGCACCGATGGCGGTCACCGTCGTGGGGAGTTGGTAGAGCGCCGACGTTGACGCGACCCAGGCGTGGTCACTGGCCCGCCAGTCGTCGACGAGGTCGCGGCCGAGGATCACCGGGGTGTGGTCACGGAGGTCAACGCCGGTCTCCTCCTGGAGCTCCCGGACGAGAGCGGCCGGGGCGGTCTCGCCAAGGTGGGCGTCGACCATGCCGCCGGGGATCGCCTCCTGCTCGATGTCGGACCGGGTGATCAGCAGGACACGGCGCTCCTGGCCGTAGCCCGCCACGACGATCGGGTCGGCGGCCTGGTTCTCGCCCCACAGACCCAGGTTGCGGCCGACGCGGCCGGTGCGGCCCTGCGGGTGCATCGGCCAGCCGTCCGAGTCCAGCTCGAAGCGCACGAGTGCGCGCGCCTGGCGGTCGGCCCAGTCGGTGACGTCGGCCGGGGTGGCGGCGGCCTCGGCCCAGTCGGGCACGTGCTGGGCCAGGGCCTCGGGCAGCAGCTCCGGCGGCGTGACGTCGGTCGGCGTGTACGTGCTGCGGTTGTGGACCCCGGCGGGCAGGAGGGGCTTGTCGACGTCCCGATGCTCCAGGACGGCATCGTGTCCGGCGGCCGTCAGGATCTCGTGGCTCCGGCGAGCCAGGCCGACAGACCGGTGCCGGCCGCCGACGCAGCCCCAGGCGATGACGATGTCGTCAGCTCCCGTGTCCTCGATGAGGCCGAGGGCCTGGGCGGCCGCGTTGAAGGCCCACCGTTCGGCGCCGGGAGTGTCGAGGACGTGGTCGTACACCGGCTGGTCAAGCCCCGTGAGGTGCTTGAGGGCCGGGTCGCTGAACGGGTTCCTCAGCTGTGCGCGGAGGTCGTAGGTGAATTCGGCGACGGGCGGGGCTTCGTGGCCGTAGCCGAAGGAGACGATGCGGATGGTCATGTCAGCTGTCCTCGAATCGCTTGGTGGCGCAGGGCGGGCAGAGCGGGATCTGCCGGTGGTCGGTCTCCTCGGGGTAGAGCGCGGTCGAGAACGGGTCGGCCATGACCTCCACGTCCGGGCGGGGCTTCATGCACTCCTCGCAGACCGGGAGCAGCGGACCGAGCAGGTCGAGCGCCTTGTCGATGCGCTCGCCGGTGCTGTCCTGTGCGTACGCCTGCGCCTCGTCCAGGAGCTCCACGACGCGGTCGATGTCGTCGTGGTCGACCTCGGTGATGGAGACGGTGATGGTGCCGATGACGTCGGCGACGGCCGCCAGTACGCCGTTCTCCGGGTTGCCCGGGTCGCGCAGCGCCTGGAGGGCGGCGGCGTGCGGGCCGACCTGCTCGGTGCGGGTGGCGGCGTCGCGGATGCGGTCGAGGCCGACTCGGACGATGGCGACGGCCGCCGCCAGTTCCTGCTCCACGGTCATCTTCGGCGGGTTGCTCATTGTCAGGTGATTCCTTCCGGAGTGAAAGACGCGATATCTAGCTTGATTGCCCGTAAGTTTCCAGTTCACAGAGCCGCGATGAGGAGTGCAGCGATTCCGAGGAACAGGTGGTGGAACGACTGGTCGAGGGCGTAGGCGCCGGTCCCGAGCGTGGCGGCGGGCTTGCCTTCGGCGGTGACGGGGTGCGCGGGGTGGGCGCTGGTGCCGAGGGAGTAGAACTCGGTCTTGCCGGTCACCTTGGCGAGCCAGGCGAGCGTCGACCTGCGGTCCGCCCACCAGTGGGTCGCCGCGTCGATGCCGAGGCCGGCCACGAGACCGAGGGCCGTGACGGGGAGGTCGAGCACCAGGACCACTGCGGCAAGTGCGATGCCCTTGGTGATGGTCAGTCCGAGGACGTGGCGCGCGCCGGCCAGGCGCCCGGCCCATCCAGCGCGGCCCTTCTCGGCGGCCTGGTGGGAGGTCTGGACCCAGTGGTCGCCGACCGAGTGCGCGATGAACAGTGCGACGAACGCGGCGGCGAAGACGGCTGCTGCGGTCATGGGTGCTGGGCTCCTTCGTCAGGCGAGAGGTGCATTTTCGCTTGCGGTTTTGCTGGCCGTTTTGCTGGCCGTATCTCAATAATGCAGACTTCGAGTCGGCATGTCTAGCGTTTCGCAGACTCCGAGTCGGCATGACGCTTGTCTGTGCTGGTCAGGCCCAAAGATTTCGTGCGCCCGGGGTCTGC